>CAZPAH010000154.1:0-5859 GCA_964584495.1 uncultured bacterium
CGAAGCCGTTGTTCCCGTAAGGTAGTAGACAGCCGTGATAAGAGGATCGAAGGAGTAATTGTCTACTATGATCTAATTGTAGGGAAATTCGAGATAAGGAGCTGCGGGCGAACAGCCTATCTTATAAATACCGGCATTATCGATGGCGGCTACGATCCCGCCGGCGTTCGGCTCCAGCTCTATAGGAGCCTCGGCAGGGAATGCGGCGAACTCGCCGAGGTCTTTGGTCACCGAGTTCACCTTGAAAATCTTCCCGTTGGCCGCGGCGAAAAGCTCTCCGCGTGATGAGAATGAAATATCCGTAAGCCATTCGGTCGTCTCGAGAACCTTGACGGGTGTTCCAGTCCCTGGATCGAAGTCGATTATCACGGAGCCGCTCCCGGACAGCATTGATGAGCTGGTGGTCGATATGAAAATATGCCCCGCAGGCCAGTTGCATGATCCTTCGATGTCCTCCTCGGCGCATCCGGCCTCTACGGCGGTCGCGGTGAATATGACGCTGTCACCCTCGGCCGCCGCTTTCACATGCTGCTGCCCGGTGGTGTTCCCCAGCCTGAACAGGCAGGAGGCCAGGCCGGAAGCGTCGGACGACACGCTCGGCGGCATTATTACCGCGCCCGGCGCACTCGTGCTGAAATTCACGGTCACGCCGGATTTCGGATTGCCCAGTATATCTAAAAGACTCACGGTGAGGGGTGATGCCAGAGGGGCGTTCACCCGCTCCGTCTGATTATTGCCGGAGGAGATAGTCAAGAATATCGTATTGAGCGATTCGTCTTCATCAAGGGGATTGTCGTCGCAGGAGCATATCATCAGGATAATAAGAGAGATGGCTAGGGCGGTGGAGATTAACCCGGCCTTTGAAAAGTTGCCCATCAGAAACCTCCATTTTGATCTTTTATAAGCAAATGGATATTGTATAGAAACTTGCATACACTCTATGAGATCGATAAGTATCAGTCAACAGCCGAAAATCAAAAATCTGTTTAAAAATGCGACGACATATTTTATAAATTGGGCGGGAGAGGATAATCCCCTAAGACCTGGAGGAATGAAGATGGATGATGAAGGAATTCGTTATCCCTGGATAGTTAAAAAGGATATCGACGGCTTCTTCGGCCTAGCGATTGACAACCTCATACAGTTTCTCTTAATAGCCGCCCTGTGTCCGGTTCTAGCCGGCATACCATCCGATTTCGTTTTCTCGCGGATCCTTCCTGGGGCGGCACTGTCGATTATCATCGGGAACGTGTTCTATTCATGGCAGGCCAGGAAGCTGGCTATGAGGGAAAAGCGGACCGACGTTACGGCCCTTCCTTACGGTATAAACACCGTAAGTCTTTTCGCCTATCTGATTTTTATCATGGGTCCGGTATACAGGGAAACAGGCAGCTACGAGATTGCCTGGAAGGTCGGACTCCTGGCGTGTTTCTTCAGCGGCGTGATCGAATTCGGCAGCGCTTTCTGCATCGATTTTCTCAGGAGGATCACTCCCAGGGCCGCACTTCTATCCACGCTCGCCGGGATAGCGATTACATTCATCTCGATGGATTTCGCATTTCAAACTTTTGAAAAACCTCTTATCGCAATGCTTCCACTCGCTATCATTCTAATACAATACTTCGCCAGGGTGAGATTCCCCTTCGGTATCCCGGGGGGGATGGTGGCCCTCTTGTCGGGGACCGCGCTGGCCTGGATATTCAAGATAATGAACACGTCGGAAGTCGTAACGGCCGCATCGCAGATAGGATTTTATCCGCCTAGATTCTCCGGAGCGGGACTGTTCGAGGTCATGCGAAGTCCTTACCTCTGGAAGTATTTCTCGATTATAATTCCGATGGCGCTATTCAATGTTCTCGGCTCGTTGCAGAACCTGGAGAGCGCCGAGGCGGCCGGAGACAGGTATGAGACCAAGCCGTCGCTTGCGGTAAATGGCATTGGGTCTCTGCTGGCGTCGTTTTTCGGTTCCTGCTTCCCGACAACCATATATATAGGGCACCCCGGCTGGAAGGGGCTTGGAGCCCGTACGGGCTACTCGATGATGACGGGAATATTCTTCGTCTTTATCAGTCTCATAGGCGCGGTAAAGCTCATTAACACGATCATCCCGATGGAGGCCGGCATTGCGATTGTTCTATGGATCGGAATAATAATCTCGGCGCAGGCATTTCAGGCCACTCCAAGGGAGCATTCACCGGCCGTCGTCGTGGGTCTATTCCCAGCGTTCGCCGCCTGGGGAGTGAACATCTTGAAACTCGGATACCAGGGAGCCGGCACGACCCTCTCGCGGCAGGCGGCGGCGGGCATTCCCATCAACGGTATCATCGGCATGCTTTCGCTTGAAAAGGGGTTCATCTTTACATCGATGATACTGGCTGCGATCAGCGTGTTTCTCATAGACAAGGAATTTCTTAAAGCCTCGATGTGGTCTCTCGCAGCCGCCGTGATGGCATTCTTCGGCGTCATTCACGCTTTCAGGTTCGCTGGTAACGAGACTGTCAGCGTCATCGGCTGGAACGCGGGGGGCAGGTTCGCCTTCGGGTACGGTTGTTTCGCCTTGATATTTATAGTTTTCTACTACTGGAGAAAGAGTGGTGGGGGTGGGGAGATCGAGGGTGAAATATGAAGGTTTTGATTGTGGAGCCTTTTCTAGGGGGTTCCCATGCTTCCTGGGCGGAAGGGTATGCGACGAACAGCAGGCATGACACGGAAGTTATCGGGCTTCAGGGAAGACACTGGAAATGGAGGATGCACGGCGGGGCGGTCACTCTCGCCAGGAGGTTTCTGTCCAAATCGTTCGAGCCGGACCTGATTGTCGCAAGCGATATGCTCGATCTGGCCGCCTTTCTAGCCCTGGCGAGAGGTAAAGCCGCCGGGGTCAAGACGGCCGTTTATTTTCATGAGAACCAGTTTGCCTACCCATCTCCCGGTCCCGGTGTAAGAGTGGATGCAAAGCGTGACGCCCATTTCGGTTTCATCAACTTCACGTCGGCCCTGGCCGCGGACCGCGTCCTGTTCAATTCAATGTACAATCTCGATTCGTTCTTCGACGGGCTCTTGAAATTCCTGTCGGTTTTGCCGGATCACAGGGAAACGGGAGAGGCGGAGAGAATCAGGGATAAGAGTTCCGTTCTGCCGCTTGGCATCGACCTCTGCAAATTCGATCGTTACAGTAAAAGAGGAACGGGCTCGAACCGCCCTCTAGTTCTCTGGAACCATCGCTGGGAATACGACAAGAACCCCGATGAGTTTTTTAGAGCGTTGTTCGTTCTACAGGAAAAGGGCATTGATTTCGAGGTTGCCGTTCTGGGCAGGGAGTTCGCCGTCAAACCTGATATATTCGAAGAAGCCGGATCGAAACTTGGCGCGAGGATAGTGCGGTTTGGCTTCGAAAACAAGTTCGAAGAGTACGCATCCTGTCTCTGGGAGGCGGATATACTTCCCGTTACTTCGATTCATGATTTCTTCGGCGTCAGCGTAGTGGAGGCTGTTTATTGCGGGTGCTGGCCGCTTCTTCCGCTCCGGCTGGCCTATCCGGAACATATATCTCCGGTCGAGCATCCGGGTTGTTTCTACGATGGTTTTGATGAACTCGTGGATAAGCTCGCTAACAGGATAATCGATATAGAAGAGACGAGAGCCCAAAGTCCGGGAAAGCTTGTAAATCGCTATGACTGGAAAGAGATGGCTCCTATCTATGACGAGCTTTTCGAGGGCCTGGTTGACAGCGGGGACCAAGGCCGTGTATAATCTAGAGGCATAGAAAAGCGATCCGCGTTATCGCGATCCATTTCCTGGAGTGCTACCGTGACCGTTGTGCCGGAAGAAATGGAGGAGCGGTACCGCCGGTTTCTGGATAACAGGGGGGACACTGTCGGTTCCCTTATTTTGTTGTTAGGGGACGAAAGATCTGAGCAGGGCGCGGCCAGGGCATGGGCGGCGCTGATCCTCTCCAGAATATTCCTAGTAGAGGGCAGGATGTTAAAGGCTGAAGCCT
Organism: uncultured bacterium; assembly: GCA_964584495.1. Lineage (GTDB taxonomy): Bacteria > Krumholzibacteriota > Krumholzibacteriia > Krumholzibacteriales > Krumholzibacteriaceae > CAZPAH01. The sequence goes on from CAZPAH010000154.1 coordinate 3,998, forward strand.
ATCTTCGGATGGCCGCCAGCCTATTCAGATCGACGGCCGGGATCGATATGCCCCTCGCTCTGTGGGTGAACAGGGCGGTCATCCTTAGAGATCGGGGTTTCACCTCGCAGGCCGGCAACCTTTTAGTGCGTGTATTCAATCTGGCTCTTTCGAGAGGGCAGACACAGGCGGCGGCCAAGGCCGCGGCCAACCTGGCCGTTCTGTACGCCCGATCCGGCGATATTCGCAATTCCGATTCTTATCTTTCCTTCGCAATCAAAAGTTACGAAGGGTTACGCCTTGATAACGAAATTCACAGGTGTATGCCGGTACTGTCACTCCTTGACATGGTGAGGGGAAACCACGACAGGGCTATCGACAGGCTTCATCTTTTTATCCGGTGGAGCGAGGAGAACCGGCTGCCACGGGAAAAACTTACGGGGCTCCTTCTCATGGCGGAGTCTTTTCTGGCCGGGAGGGATCTTCAAAACGGATCGGCGGCTCTGACCGGCGCCGGATCGCCGGAGGGCCAGCTGGAAATATTCCGACCCAAGAAAGTGGAACACCTTTTCCTTCAATCTCTTCTCAAGGGGATGGAAGGGAAGATCGAGGTGTCGAGAAAATATCGAGACGACGGCGAGATTCTAAGAAAGAGCCTGGGATTACGAATTCCACCGTCAGTCGCCGGGTACGGGAGATTCTTTGAAAGGGAGACGGGTGGACATCGCGAAGGCTGCGCTGCATATCGTTCTTCAAGGGCCGGCTATTCGATCGATTCCGTCAACGGCGCATGTCGGCATCGGTTTGTAACAAGAAACCGGAGGATGCTCGATATCATTGATGAAATCCGGCGCTGTTCGACATTTCCCGCGCCAATACTCATTTACGGCGAATCGGGAGTAGGGAAAGAGATTGTCTGTAGGCTTATCCATGCTTGGAGCGGCAGGGGGAGACAACCGTTCGTGCCGGTCAACTCCGCCGCCCTACCGGGGCATTTATTCGAAAGCAGCCTTTTCGGGCATTCTAAGGGAGCTTTTACCGGTGCATCTTCGAAGAATCCCGGATTCATCGAATCGGCCGGGGAAGGAACGATATTTCTCGACGAAATAGGAGAGCTCGACTTGCCGCTTCAAGCCAAACTGCTTCGTCTCCTGGATACGGGAGAATTCAGCCCGGTCGGCCGGAGCACAATCAAGTACTGCAGGGCGAGGGTTGTTGCAGCAACCAACATGGATCTGGCCGAAGCGGTGAAAAGCGGTCGTTTCAGGGCCGACCTTTTTTACCGGCTATCGGCTCTTGCTTTCAGCATTCCCCCGCTGAGGGAGCGAAGGGAGGATATAGAGGCTCTGGCGGAATATTTCCTGGAGAACTTGATCTCCTCGAACAATGACATAGAGGTTTCGCTTGGAATTTCTTCCAAACGGCTATTGATGGAGTATTCATGGCCCGGAAACGCGAGGGAATTGCAGAACGAGATCAAATCGGCAGCCATGAAGCGGGGCAGAGGGATAATACGGGTGACGGATTTCTCATCAAACTTGATCGGGGCGGCCTTCACAACGGTTCCCGTCGGCGGGTCTTCGCTTTATAGGAAGCTTGAAGATCTGGAGCGGCGGGAAATATTGGAAGCGCTCGTGGAAAGCGGAGGGAACAGGACAAGGGCCGCGGAGATGCTAGGGATCAAAAGAACGACCCTTATCTACAGGATAAAGAAGCTAGGAATCGAGCTATAACTTGTAACCGAATTTTCTCAGGAGGCCGTGTCTCCATGATTTCCCTTTTTCATCCTCGACACCCCTGGGTTTTTCTCCATCGATGACACCCAGTATGCCTCTGCCCTTATCGTGCCCGGCTATGATTACTTCTACGGAGTTCGCCGTGGC
>CAZPAH010000155.1:0-5857 GCA_964584495.1 uncultured bacterium
GCCGGTCTCCCCCTGAAGGGAATTTCCTTCGTATTCACCGGGATCCTCGAGCGGATGGGGAGGCAGGAGGCGATCGGGCTCGTTGAATCGCTCGGGGGCAGGGTCGTCTCTTCGGTCAGCAAGAGGACCACCTATATCGTCGCCGGCAGGGATCCCGGCTCGAAGCGCGAAAAGGCGATCGATCTCGGCGTAAAGATTCTCACCGAAGAGGATTTTCTCAGGCTGGTCAACGGCCCCTCTTGAGATCTCCCCACGTAGCGTGACGCGTTCCGGACGGGTCGTCGGCCCATCCCCCTATCATCGACGTCATCCACCAGCAGGCCTTCCCCTTCTGCTCGCAGCTTTCGTATGTCGTGTGACCCGATTCTTCGCCGAAGAATTGGGGGTGCTCCACGGGAACCTCGATTTCGCCGTGCAGGTACGTCGAGTGCTCCCATTCCTCCGTGGACGGATTGAACCACCAGCAGTCGAGATCGGCGAAGTCGTATAGGACCCTGTCGTGATCCCTGCAGTGCTGCCGTATCTGCTCGTTGCGAAGGTACCTGTTGTACCCCTCCTCGCCCGTATGCTGCGCATTTCCGGTCATGTAGATGAAGGTTACGTCCCCGAATTCGGACTCGAGCACCATGATTGAGTCGAGGTATTCCTGCACCTGCTCCTGCGTATAGGTCTCGAGCTCCGTGCACCAGCAGAACATCGAAATATTTAGTTCCGGATTGGACGTAAGGACCGCCCGCGTATCGTCCATTCCATAATCGGTCTGCCAGTACTGCCTGGGGGGCACGTAATTCTCGACCGTCTGGCCGTCGAAAACGCAGAACGCCTTGTCATCCTGGGGAAGGGCGTTCTGAAGGATCTCCACATCGTACGTGTAATCGGCGGAACGGATCCTTATAAGGCCGGTCGTGATCTGGGCCCCGTGCGACGTGTGGGCGTAATGCAGCTTGATGCTGTCCTTCACGCCCGTGATGAACTGCGGTGGTATCAGCGAAAGATCGGTGCATGTATGGTCAATTATCATTCCGTTTTCCCCGGTCCACGAGAAGGCACGTTCGGGGATAAGGGAAACCGATAAAATCACCGATAGAAACAGAAGTGATGCCGTTTTCATTTTGTGTTGCTCCTCTTTTCGGCTATCTCGGCGACCTTCCCGCAGAAAAGCGGGACCGCCGCTTTGGCAAAGCGCTTGCCCGGATGGGAATCGTTTTTCCCCCTGGCGTTCTCCTCCGCCAGGAATATCCCGCCTTCAGTTTCGAGCCCGAAAAAATCCCAAACGTGAATGTTGTCATCCGGCTCGTCCCAATCGCGCACGACCCATTCGAAGAATTCCCTAGCCCTTCCAGCGCTCTCCCCGTCGGTGGAACTCTCCACGAGGGCCGCTCCGGTCCAGACTAAGAAGTCCGTATCTGGAAACTCGTGCATCTTCGCCTTGAGCGCTTCGTACTGCAGCTTATAGTTCTCCGTCCTCTTCTCGGGCGAGGCTATATCGGCCATGCCCGTGTCTTCCTTGATCGCGCTGACGGGGAAGCAATGCTTAAATATAATTATATCATATTTCGCCGTTAAAATCTCCAACGTGGGCTCTTTTTCATACATTTCCGGTCCGGCGTGGTTGACCCAGATATTCCAGTAATCGTAAGGGTAATTGTTCCATCCGTAGGGAGATCCCTTCGGAAATTCCTGCTCCGCTATTTCAAGGTTCGTCCCGTTGCGCTTGTTGTACTTCTTGAACCACTTCATGACACCGGCGTCCCAAATAACCTTTCCGGTACTGTGATGAAGAAATACGATGTTCATCTTTTCCTCCGTGGACCCGCAACCGCCGGTCCCGTTCGAACAACCATGGCCCGCCAGCACGGCGGCGCAGATCGCAGCCACAACAACCGATTTAAGCCGTGTTCCATTCATTTCGGTCCTCCAGATAAAAGTATCGGTCCCGGGCATCGTTCTCAAGCTGAATCGCCGTTCTCCCGTCCCGATCAATGCCTTGCGTACCGTTCCAGTGCGGGGCCGGTATACCGTAAAAGCACGATCCAGGCCAGCAGCCCCGAGATTATGTAAGACAGCGTTATGCCCCCGTATATCCCAGGCAGCCCGAAAAGCGATCTCCCCAGAAAGGCGAGAGGTATGCAGAACGCGAAGACCTGTAGGATCGAGATCGCCGCCGCCTGAACCGGCTTGTGAATGACGTTCAGCGAAGAGGTGACTACTACTATGATCCCCTGCATGCAGTAGCCGAGCGGAACGATCCGCATGTAGAGCACCGTTTTCGATATGACCTCGGGATCGTTCGTAAAGATCGACGCGATCGCCCGAGCCGGGATGGCGAGAAGGGCGAACATCCCCAGGCCCCACGCAACGGCGAACCTGTTCGAGATCTTTATGCCCTTCCTTATCCTGTCCGTCTTTCCCGCTCCCAGATTCTGGCCGACAAAGGGGCTGATGACGGAAGAGAGGGCGAAGACGACCGCCATCGCGAAAAACTCGATCTTCGTGCCTACGCTGAACGCCGCGACCGATTTGCTTCCGAACACGGCCACTATGCCGGTCAATATGCCTATTCCCACGGGGACGATCACCTTGGTTGCGGCGGCCGGTATCCCGACATAAAGTATGCTCTTCCAAGAATTCAGAATAACCTGCAGGGCGGGTCTCGATCTGGTCAGCATCCTCCGCCTGAAACAGACGATATAGAACGACAACAAGGCGGTGGAAGCCCTCGCTATGACGGTGGCCAGCGCCGCGCCGGGGACACCTAGCCGGGGAAACGGCCCCACGCCGAAAATCAAAAGCGGATCGAGCGCCACGTTGATCGCTACCGAGACGAGCATTATCATGGCGGGGGTTTTCGTATCCCCTTCCGCGCGGATCGCGTTGTTGCTCACCATCGGGAAGACAACGAAGAGGAGTCCCCAGTACCAGACGGCCATATACTGCTTCACGAGCGGGAGAATGCTCCTGGTGGCGCCGAGCGCCGCGAACAGATCGTCGATCGTGAGCTGGCCCAGGGTCACCAGAAAAACCGCTATCCCCGCCGCGAGGATCAGGCTGTCCGTCGTCAGCCTCCGCACCCTCGCCCTGTCTCCCGTTCCTACGGCCCGGGATATGACAGCGGAAGCCCCGATACCAAGACCTATCGCAACCCTGTTGAGGACGAGGACGACCGGCAGCGTGAATCCCAACGCCGCCAGCTGCTCGGTCCCAAGCCTGCCGACGAAATACGTGTCGGTCAGGTTGAAGGCGACCATGCCGAGTATCCCCGCCGTCATGGGCACGGTCAACCTGAAGAGAATCCTTCCGATCGGCCCCTCCACGAGAAGGGCTCCGTTGCGCGTCACATCCTCTTTCAAGAAATTCCTTTCTTCTTTATTGACAAGGCCGGACTCAACCGTTTCGGCGATCCGGCCCACATCCTGCTTTCGTTTTGCGCCAGGCCCGGGAGATCATCTCCTCATAAGCTCCACCATCTCCCTTACGGCTCTTTCCAGGCCCGTGAAAACGGCCCTCGCGACGATGCTGTGCCCTATGTTCAGCTCCTCTATCTCCTGTATCATCACGACCGGGTGAACGTTATGGTAGGTCAGCCCGTGCCCCGCGTGCACGTGGAGCCCGTACTTCGCGGCCGACGAGGCTGCATCCCTCAAGGCCCGGAGGGGTTTCTCGATCCCCTGCCGCGGGGCGTTCGCATATTCCCCCGTGTGGATCTCGACCGCATCGAAACCGATCTTCGCCGCTTCCTTGATCTGCGACTGATCGGGATCGATGAAAGCGGCGGTTCTGATCCCGCCCTCTTTCATCGCCTTCACCACGGAGGCGAACTTCTCCCCCTCCCTGAAAAGGTTCAGTCCGCCCTCGGTCGTGATCTCCTCGCGCCTCTCGGGAACGAGCGTGACGGAATCGGGGTGCAGCGCCAGCGCGATCTCCTGCATCTCGGCGGTCGCGGCCATCTCGAGATTCACAAGGGACTGCGCCATCTCGCTGATAAGCCTCGCATCCCTGTTCTGGAAATGGCGCCTGTCCTCCCTGAGGTGAAACGTTATCTGGTCGGCACCTCCCATCTCCACAATCATCGCGGCAGTTACCGGATCCGGTTCGGTAGTTTTCCTGACCTCGCGAAGAGTCGCCACGTGGTCGATGTTCACACCGAGCCTCATTCTATTCAAGACCGCCCTCCCTGTTTAACGCCAGATTCTTTCCCTCGAGCATCCCCGATATGCTCACGAATTCGACTCCCCTCGCGCGCGCCTCGTCCACGAGCCAGCGCAGGTCCTCAAGGCTCTTTTTCCTCGCGTGCATTATGCCGATCACGCTTCCCTTCCGAATCGCGATCGAGATGAGCTTCCTCATATTCTCGCGCGTTTCCTCTCCCCTGTTATCCAGAAAAAGATCGTTTCCCAGGCTTCTCACCCCCGCCGATGCCGCCGCCTCGGCAACAACCGAGCGGGAGGATGTCATGCTGTCGACAAAAAAGATCTTTCTTTTCCTGCAGACCTTCAGCACCGCGTCCATCACCCTTCTGTCCGCCGTCGCCCTGGACCCCATATGGTTGTTCATCCCCGTTACGCCCGGAGTCGATTCGAGCGCCTTCTCGACGATCCCCTCTATCTCGCTCTCGCTCATCGTCACCCTGACCAGAGGTATCTCGCCGACATCCTCGGCGCCTTTCTCCGGCTCCATCGGCAAATGGCAGATCACCTCCTTTCCCGCCTCGCGGGCCTTCATGCATATGCTTCTAGAATGCTTCAACCCCGGAATGACCGAGACGGTAACGGGCACCGGGATCTCCAGAAACTCCCGAACGAGCCGGTTGTCGAAGAAACCGAAATCGTCGACGATGATCGCAATCATCGGCCCATCCCTCCGTCTTTCCGCCGGTTTATTGTCATCTCGCCCCGTTATTATATAGCACCTATGGGTAATCTTTCTCCTTGTCCCTATCTCCATCTCTATTTCGCGACCGCCCCGCTTCTCCCTGCAGGAACGCACCTTCGCTCCTATATCCGTAACCGCCCCGTCGATCTCCGCGTTGATCCTTTCCAGCGGGACCCTCGCGGGCGCCACCGCTCTTATCACCGTTATCCCTTCCGGCGCTCTCCCTCCACCCTCCCGCGCGGCCTCTATCTCTTTCCTCGCGACCCCCGCCCCTGCGAGCGCTTCTATTATCACAGCATCCAGCTCTCCGCGGACCTGAGGATACCTTCCGTCGAACCCCAGATCGAGAAGAAAAACCTTCCCGCGCGGCGTCTCCATGTACCTGACGAGCGCCACCGCGCAGACTATCGCGACCGCCAGAAGAAGGGCGAGAAGTCGGAGCCTTCCCGTTCTCTCCCTCTTTTTAGCTTTTTTTCCAGTTCGTGCCATCGGTTCGACCGGCCTTATATTCCTTGGGTGGATTATTCCCCCTACCGCGAATGCGCCTCTAGGCGCCCCGGGGCGGGGCTGCTGTACTATAGTTACTACCCGAGGGGCGTGTCAAGGCCGGGCGGGAAAAAGCCCCGCTCACAGGCGGGGCTTTCGTTGATGGTTGAAAGAATGCGGAAAGTTCGAATCATCCTCCCGGCTTTTTCGTATCCTTCGCGAAGAAGAGCTGAAACTTGTTCGGATCGGCCGGATTGGGCCTGATGACAAGGTATATATTATCGTAGCCGTGAAGTATGTCATCCTCGGGCAGGTGCTGGGCGTAAATCTCGTAGAGTCTCAAGGTCTCCCAGCAGTTTTCGCACGGTTCCTCGCCTACCTCGCTTATAAAGACCAGCGCGACGGGATCAACCGCGCCGGCCTGGCCACCGCCGCCGCCACCAAGCGGAAAGCCATGAAAGCCCGGACACGGGCCCTGGCAAAGCAAAAGGAGTTAAGA
>CAZPAH010000156.1:0-5801 GCA_964584495.1 uncultured bacterium
CCCGTCGCTGCCGTCGGGGGAGCTATGTACGGTTTCCCATACCAGATCGCCCGCAACGGTAAAGATCTTGATTTTGGCCTCCCTGGGAACGTTGAAAAACCGGATCGACATATCGGGAAAATTATGATAGTAGGGCGATGTCGCCGCCGAGGTCCCTGTTCTGTAAGGATTCGGGACGGCGAAAACGGTCTTGAGATCGGTTCCGGCATCCATTGTCATCGAGATCATCTTCGAGACCGAGCTGCAGGGAACCGGATTCCCCGGATCGGCGGGATTATTGATATCCTCGTCGCATATAAAGTTATCTTCCTTGTTGTGCTCGAAGAATCCGTTGAAATAGCCTCTGTCGAAGCAGGTGACGACATAGTAGTAGGAAAAACCGGAGAAAACGTCGGTGTCGATCCATTCGTAATATTTTCTCCCGGCAGCGTCGTATCTCGGCCAACCCTCCTGACCGCCCCCCCTGAAATACAACCAGAGCCATTTCCAGGTTACGGGCACATCTTCATATTCGTCGATGTAACCGACCCGGTAATAATCTTCCTTTGATATCTCGCCGATGGCCTGCATCTCGCTGGGATTCGGCGACAATCCCCGCCAGATGTGGAATCCCTCGAAATCCTGGAGATCGATCCTGGCGAACGCGAAACCGCCTCCGCTTAAATCGGATCCGATCATGCCGGGCCAGAAATGTATACTGATTCCAAGATCCAGGGTATCAGTCGGGTTGGCATCCCCCACCAGTATAACGGGAACGGGATCCCCCGGCGTATAGGAACCCACCTTAGGATAGGTGTAATTGGTCCCTATGTTGAAATTCCTCGTGAAAGACTGGTAGCCCTGATCCTCCGCCAGTGTAAACGCCATCCTAATCGTTGGGCTTACTCCAACCTCGACCGTATCGATGGCAAGTCTCGAGATCTTCAGGGTCCTGTCCACGTCCCCCGTGTACGCACCCGATATGGTTATCGGAGAAACGCTGGCTATAGGATATACACTGTACCAATTACGGAAATCCCTTGAGCCAAGAACCGTGGTCACACTGTCGGCGGCCGGATACCAGCCGATAACGATGCTCGATCCCTCCCTCCTGAGATAGAAGGAATCCGGCGCAACGGGGACAAGCGTCATTGTATCTATCACACTCTGCGCCGCCGCCGCTTCGCAGATAGCCGAGATCGCAAGGATTGTCAACAGTATTACCCTGACTGATCTAGTAAGAACCACCATTCCTCCTTTAACCCTGGCGTGGGATATCTTCCAACGTGCCTATTCCTTGATTTCCCACTCGGTAAAGATCACATCGAAGATCTTGTTAATATCTCCCCTATCGAAGAACCATAGCGGGAATCCGAAATGGAAGCTGTTCGCCGCGACGGCGACTCCCTCAGAAACCTCCGGTTCTATATTGCCATATTTTTTCAGAACTAGAGCCACAGTCTGGTTCTGAAGCGGTGAGAGGGAGTTTCTCGACTTCATACGGTACAGAGGCTGGTAACAGCCCAGGTGAAACGGGATCAGCTTGAAATCCATCCAATACTGGGGATCGTAAACTTCGACATAGGTGAATCCCCTTACCTGGGGATCGAAGAAGAGCCCCGGCTTTGTTATCTCGCTCCACAGATCGAGACTGTCGGGGAATGCCGTATATTCGGGCTTGAGAGCTTCGGCGGTAGGATCCACATAAGCATACCGCATGGCATCCCTCGCTATGTCCCTTCGAATGTTTGGAGCCATTTCGTCACCGCTGTAGAACTGCCCGTCGACCTTGTCGACTATCCTCACGCAGTAGTCCTTGTAAGGCATGGAATTTACAGCGCTGGTATCGCTCGCCAGCAACGCCATGTCGTATTTGATTACCGCGGGCAGCAAAGGCATGATTGGGAATGCATCGGTCAGACCCCCGCCTCCCCTGTCGACCATACCACAGGTCAAGAGATGCCCCCCCTTGGCGAGGAATATCGAAAGGTAATTGATCGCGATGGTTGTTCCCTGGTTTATCTGGCTCTCAGGAATATACAGAATTATCTGCCTCCACGCTCTTGCCGTCGAGGGGCTGTAGTCCCAGATAATGTTCTTGTACTTGCCCACGGTCCTGATCTTGGGCAGCAGGCCGTTGTATTGCGCCACGTCATAAATGTCCCTGTCGCTTCTGAAATCGACCGTCCTGCTGCAGATATCCAGCCAGAAATTATCGAGCTCCGTCTCCGTAGGCAGTTGCTTCAACGGTTTCACTACATTGTCGGAAGCGAAATCATCCACGAAGAAGAGGTTTCTCTCCATGGAGAAAGGAATGATCTCGATAATTATCTCGCCCCTGGTGACTTTCGTGCTGTTGTCCCTCGACTCGACGAGGAATGAATGCGTTCCGGCGTATAGCGTCTTCGTCGGTGCCGTCTTGTAGGGTCCCAGCGGAACTGCCCAGTCCGTAGGGTTGTTAATATCGCTTACGTCCCAGCCATAGCGGTATCCGACTATCTCGGCGCCATATTCCGCGGCCGTCGCCTCCCACTTGAAATTCAGGGGCACTCCTGGAGGCAGCTCTTTCAATATCGCGTTCAGGTTTGTGCCGACAAAGCGGAATGATCCGAGAAACGGCTCGCTGATCGTGAGTCCGGGGCCAGCTTTCCATGTAACGCGGAATTTTCTTACGTTCGCATTTTCGACGAACACGGCCGTTACCGCTCCCGCTTCGTCTTTCGCCTGAACGGCGAAGATATGTCTCTCGTTGATGACGAGTATCTCGTCGTCGCCGAGTATCGTCGACCTGCCCGAATCTCCACCCGCCCTGTACCATATCCATGGCCCCCACATCTCCTCGTACATCTCGGGGTGCTCGTTCATATCGGCTATTATATTCCAGTTGTACGGAACGAGACCGGTTCGCGGATCGACATCCAGGCTCCACATATACCTTATTGAATCGGGATCCTGCGTATTCGTAGGGCTGTCCACCGGATCGCTCCCGGTCCAGCAGAAGCTGATAACGGTGCTGTAATCCCTGACCGAACCTATGGGACACTCTATCTGGCATGTTGGAGCCAAGGTGGTCGCCGTGAACGATCTCGATACCGTGGTCGATCTCTTCCCCTGCAAATCAACGGCGCGCAGGAAGAAGGTGTGGGTCATATCGTACACCGTCATGTTCGGATAGTCATTATTCTCGTACGGCCTGGGATTCCCGTCGGCCGATACTCTGAATATACTGTCATGAGCGGAAGTATCGTACCAATTATCGGCATCCATTGTGTCGGCCGGAGTGTATCCTATCGGATCGCCGTCCAGTATGCAGAACTCGAAGTGATCTATCTCCCCGTCGGGATCCCAACCGCTCCAGTAAAAATGAACCTGGTATCCCGTCGTATCCTGCTCTACCGGCCCGCTGGACAACCAGACCTCGGGAGGCCTGTTGGTCTCCTGCAACCCCGTATACACGCTCTCTGAACATCCGGTTATAATTATTGACAGCGTTAAGGCGCACACCGCCGCTATCGATAATAATAATGATCTCATTTTCCCTCCTACCTCCTGATCCCTCAAACATGCATCCGAGGGATAATCAAAACCCCTTACCCTAGTAAACCAGTTTGATATAGAAACTGGTCGAATATGTATCGGTTCTGGCATAGTTGGCCGGAGTTCTGGGGATGGTTGCCCACGATCCCAGAGAAACAACGGTACCGCAGGGATCTCCCGCAGGACTGAAAACAGGCGAAGATCCCCTGATTTCATCTTTGAAAGTCTTGCTGTCTGATATATCCGAAGCCTTTATAAAAAGTTGCTGTTGCCCCATGAATCCGGGAGGCGAATCCGCAAACGCCGGATCCGGCCTGACACCAGGACCGGGATAATTCGGATCTTTAGGAACATCCAGCCTGAATATCAACTCCTGCATCATTTGGTTCGTGGGAAATTCGAAGTTCCATTCGCCTTCTTTCCTGAAATAGTAATCCTCGGCCGCTTCCAGGTTATAATTCCACCCTTTTATACCGGAGCCGGGAGGATCTCGCGGATCATCATGCCCCGTACCCTTTATAAAGAACCTGAAGAAATAGGTGAAAATCTCCGTCGTGGGATTGTATGCGGCGCTGTATGCGGTGCAAGTGTCGCCCCGTGGCGAATAAGCCTTGTCGAGACCGATGAAGAGCGTATCGGTATCGATCTCGTGGAATTGTATCTCCGTGTTATAGGGTATGGAATCGATCCCTATCTGGACCCTATCGATAGTCGGCGGAAAATTCCCAAAAAACCTAACCGAGTCCGGAGTGTGATCGTAACGGTACTGCTCGTCGTAGGATCGCACTATGAAGAGATACTCGTAGGTTCCAACCCTCATCGTGACGGAATCCTCATCAGAATCGCAATTCGTGTCTTCCGCCGCCTGAGGGAGCCACGAACGGTCATAGGTAGCGAGAGCGCCGTCAAAACCGTACGCTTTCCAATAATATTTATACCTGAACCTGATCGGCACCGGCGGGCTGTATTCGAGTATGTCCCGCTTGTCGTCCCATCCCTTGTAATGAATATTGAGACGGGAATTATAGGGAACGGTGTCGTTGACCCCATCATGGAAATTGACGGTTCTTATGGCGGTATCACCGTCCTGCGCGGTGTAGTAACTGTTGGCATGCAGTATTTCGACATCCGGGTCGTAATTTACGACCACATGACAAACTCCCTCGCCGGTCTCCAGATCGGTCTTAGAGAGGGCTCCCGCTTCGTCCTGCGCTATAACCTTGAAATAGAAATCGCCGCTGGCGATCTTATGGCCGCCCATCTCGTTGTCGATGTCGACCTGGACAACCTCACCATCGGCCGGCCGGTACCATTCGGCCACTCCGTCATTATTTACATCCGGGTAGGTTTTTCCTTCATATACCCATTTGTAACCCGTGATATCACCGTTGATAGTACTCCCCTTGAATCTTATCGGCAGATCGACGAACATCGATATCGTGTCCAGATGGTTGATATCGAACGGTGTCCAAACGTCATCTATGTTCACCCAGAAATCTACTTCGGGAATACCGTTCACCTGGGCAAAGAACTGCAGTCTTGCCGGAGTCCTGTCTATCAGGCCGCCGTCGTCAACGGCCGCAATATGAAATGCCTGTCTGTTGAGCATCGCCCCTGTCTGCGAGTCGAATCCCGTGAATATGAAAGTCGTATCTGTCGCAGTCGTCGTGTGCGCCCTGAGAAGATCCTCTCTTCTCGCTTCGGGATTCCAATCGAGCTGGTCTATTTCAGGCTCCAGATCCGGCCTGAGGGTTCTCAGCGTATCCGACCGGTACCAGAGAAACCTTGTCACAATCCCATCCCTGTCCTCACCGTGCCAGTACATATGGACCCTGTATTCGGTTTCGGTCGTCTCAGGCGGAGCTATTGTCAGATATGTCTCGGGAGCTCTGTTCCTGTCCAGGGGCTCTCTGTTTTCATGGCAGGCTGGGATTACGATCATCACAACGAGGGCGACAAGCAATAGTAACCCCGTAGCGTTTTTCGAGTTAAAGCGTCTCATATCCACCCTTCTCTGATATCAAAAACGGATATTCAGCCTCATAATCTACATGTAATATATGTATTTGTAATTTTACATGTCAATGAAATTCGGCCCGGGTTCCCCGGGCGATTTCCAACTCGTATCCTCCCCCCTGCCCATACATAATATATAAATAGGGCCGGAGTACTATCCCCGGCCCTTGAGAACACAAGAATCCAGATGATTAGGGCTGATTATCTCAGTAATATCATCTTCTTCGTGTTCTCGTAATCGAGAGAGTTCACCTTGTAGAAGTAGACGC
>CAZPAH010000157.1:0-5783 GCA_964584495.1 uncultured bacterium
CTATATATAAGTATAGCACAGATCGGGCGGCAGGTGTTGGTCGAGAACGATAAATATCCCTTCGGGGACGAATACTTCGGTCGATGGGATAGCGTCGTGGGCCCGTTCTGATATCGAACCTCATCTCGTGAGAAGCACGAGAGAGATCGACCCGCGACCGTCTACCTACAGAAACTTCTTGATCTCCGCCAGGAGAACATCGGGCTGTATCGGCTTCTCCAGGAAACCGTCCACGGGGTTCCAGTCGGGATCTCCCGCCGACGATTTGAAATCTATGCCGGTCTTGTCCTTTACACCGGTCAGCATGATTATCGGGATATTCTTGAATTCCGGATCGCCCTTCAACTCCCTGGCCATCTCGAAGCCGTCCTCCCACTTGGTCATCATGACGTCCAGAATCATCAGATCGGGCTTGTGGGTCTTGACCTTCTCCATCCCCTCGATCTTGTCGGCAGCCGTAATAACCGTAAAATCATTGCTTTCCAGGATTGCCTGCAGCGAGTCCCTGATATCCTGATCGTCGTCTGTAACCAATATCTTCGCATTAGCCATTATCGACCTCACGCGGTTGAAGGTTGAATTTCCGGGTTATCTTCCTTTGGATACCCTTTTCATCGCAAGCCCGCTCATATTACCAGATCGGCCGCCCCGGCACAAAGAAATTTCCTGCCTAAATTGTCAGTTATTGATCATTCCCGGGCAGTGTCACGGTGAACGTCGTGCCCTCTCCTTCCCTGCTTGTGACCGAGATACGGCCGTCGTGCCTCTCGACGATCTGCTTCACGATCGAGAGTCCGAGACCGGTACCGTCCTTCTCGCTCTTCTTCGCGTTCGAGGCCCTGAAGAACTCGTCGAACACGTTCTCGATTTCACCTTCGGGAATCCCTATGCCGGTGTCGGTGAAGTCCAAACGGATCTCGCCGTCGTCGGATTTGGCCGACAGGTGAATGGTTTTCCCCTCAGGAGTATATTTCACGGCGTTGAACAAGAGATTGGTGATCATCTCGTTGATCGAGAATTCGTCTCCGACGATGTTGCCTATATCCTCATCTACATCATAGGAGACCGTGATCGATTTATCCTCCGCCTTGCGGCCTACCGTTTCCAGCGCCGCCATGATCGTGTCGTACAGCGAGAACTCCTTCGCTTCCAGGCGGCCACTCAGCCTCATCTGCGTGAGATTGAGAAGCTCCTTCACGAATCCGGTAAGCTGCTCGGTCCGTCTGCCCGCCCTTCCGAGGAAATCGGCCTGCTTGTCTGTAAGCGATCCCGAAGAGCTGCTGGATGATACGTAGAGGCAACTCTGGATCGCGGCGAGATGACCCTTGATATCATGCGTGACACGGGCGACATATTCGTCCTTTATCCGGTCTTTTTCCCTGAGCTGCGTGTTCGCCTCGCGGAGGGCCTCTTCCTGCTTCTTCAGCTCGTTGTAGAACAGGTTTTTCTGGATGAAATTTATCTGGCGGGCGGCCGCCTCCACGAAGTGGAACGTCTCCTTCGGTGATACGATCTCCAGTATATCGACATAGAGTGCGTCTACGGCATCTTCCAGCTCGTTCACTCGCGCGGCAAAGACCAGGTGCGGCCTCTGCTTGTCGATGACGGTCAGGTACATGTTCTTGCCCGACGACGGCCAGTTACTCGCCATAACAGGTTTGTCCTCGGATCTTACGGCATCGAGAACCCGCTTCGAGAATCTCAGGCTGGTCTGCTGTAGAACCGATCCCCTGCCTTCGCCGGTCCCGAACCAGCATGCGAGGACCTCGGGAGCGACCGGCAGCGGCTCTGTACTTACGGGCAGTCTCACGATGGCGACGAGCGTATTCAGCATACCGGCAAGGCAGGTGCACGCCTGCGAGTAGAGCTCCGACGGACTGGACAGATCGACCATTTCCGCGGTGAATTCGTTGAGCAGCTTCATCAGGTCGGGCGAAAGCACCGAGAGCTCTTCGGTTTTATATGACATGATATCTTCGTTGGCGCCTTCATCGACTATGGATGCGGGGCCGCCTATCGTAGTAGCCCCGATCCCGCCGCCTCCCGCTTTCTCGGAAAGAGACATCGAGAATCCCGATATCCTTATCTCGTGACCGGCCGAAATCGCGTGGGCTTTGACCCGTTCTCCATCGACGAGTACACCCGCGTCGCTGTCGAGATCCTCGATGACCCATCTGCCGAAAGGATCCTGAAAGATCCTGGCGTGAACGTGCGAGACTCCATCGTCATCCAGCGCTATATCGCAGTTCGCGCCCCGTCCCAGGGTCATGCCTTTCGGCTTGAGCAGGATCTTCCTGGTTCCCGCCGGTCCCGATACGGTCAGCTTGATCTCTTCCATGGAAATCACACTCCGGATACCGTCATTATTTCTCTTTCAAGATACGACACTGCCGCGATTGACAGAGCCCCTGTCTACAAGGCAAACAGGATACATCAATTGCATGGTATATGACAAGGCCCTTCCCCGTTGATTTACGGACCCGTTCCGATCGGCTGTTCCACTCCCGCCATCCGGCGGTCCCGATTCGACCAGGCCCGCTGTTGACCGCCATAATGTTTCCTGCTACCATTATGCA
Organism: uncultured bacterium; assembly: GCA_964584495.1. Lineage (GTDB taxonomy): Bacteria > Krumholzibacteriota > Krumholzibacteriia > Krumholzibacteriales > Krumholzibacteriaceae > CAZPAH01. Next base: position 2,577 of record CAZPAH010000157.1, read on the forward strand.
ACTCGCGAAAAGTGATCCGGGGACCTGACTCTGACAAACAAGGCTGAAATGATCGGCGAAACCATATCTCATTTCAAGATAGTGGAGAAGCTCGGCGAAGGCGGGATGGGGGCGGTCTACAAGGCCCGCGATCTCAAGCTGGAGCGCCTCGTCGCCCTGAAGCTTCTCCCCTCGCACCTCAGCGCCGACGAAGAGGCCAAGAAACGTTTCATCCGCGAGGCGAAGGCGGCCTCCGCCCTGGAGCATCCCGCCATCTGCACTATATACGAGATCGACGAGCTCCCCGACGGGCAGATGCTCATGGCAATGGCTTTCTACGAAGGCGAGAGCCTCCGGGAGCGGATGAAGGAGGGCCTGCTCGATGTCGACGAGGCGGTCGAGATAGCGGGGCGCGTCGCCGCGGGGCTGGCGAAGGCCCACGAGAAAGGGATCGTTCACAGGGACATCAAGCCCGCAAATATAATCATCACCGATGACGGTGAGCTCAAGATCCTCGATTTCGGAGTGGCGAAGCTCGCCGGGCAGACTGTTCTCACGATGGCCGGAAGCCTTCTCGGAACTGTGGCCTACATGTCCCCGGAGCAGGTGAACGGCCAGGAAGTCGATGCCAGATCCGACATTTTCTCGATGGGGGTAGTCCTCTACGAGATGCTCACGGGCAAACACCCCTTCTCGGCCGAGCACGAGATGGCGATGGTCTACCGCATAGTGAACGAGGACCCCCGGCCGCTCGAGGATCTCAGGCCGGGCCTTCCCCCGCATCTTCAGGAGCTGATCGACCGGGCGCTGAAAAAGAAGAGGGACGAGCGCCTCCCCTCCATGAGCGATTTTCTCGCGGCCCTGCATAGCGGCCCGCGGATCAAGGTTCATTTACCCGAGAAGGAGCGGCCGGTGAAACCGGACGAGCCGGAGCTGGCCAGCAAGGGGGATATGGTGGGCCCCTACCGCCTGCGCGAGCGTATCGGGGTCGGAGGGATGGGCGAGGTATGGTCCGCCGAGCAGGACAAGCCCTTTCACCGAAAGGTCGCCCTGAAGATACTCAAAGCGGGGATGGATACGCGGGAGGTCGTCGCCCGTTTCGAGGCGGAGAGGCAGGCGATGGCCCTGATGGACCATCCGTGCATCGCGATGGTGTACGACGCGGGCTCGACCGCGACCGGGCGGCCGTACTTCGCGATGGAGTATATCAAGGGGGTCTCGATCACGGAGTACTGCGACCGTCACAAGCTCGACACGGTGGAAAGGCTGAAGCTCTTTTCGCGCCTGTGCGAGGGCGTCCAGCACGCGCACCACAAGGCGGTGATCCACCGCGACCTCAAGCCGAGCAACGTGCTGGTGACCGAGATCGACGGGAAGGCGGTCCCGAAGATCATCGACTTCGGAGTCGCAAAGGCCACGGCGCAGCGGCTGACCGAGAAGACTATGTACACCCATCTCGGCCAGTTGATCGGAACGCCAGAGTACATGAGCCCCGAGCAGGCCGAGCTGACCGGTGAGGATATCGACACGAGAACCGATGTCTATTCGCTCGGTGTGATTCTGTACGAGCTGTTGGCGGGAGCCCTTCCGTTCGACCCGGAGAACCTGCGCCAGGCGGGCTTCGAAGGGATTCGCAAAACGATCCGCGAGGTGGAGCCGCCGAAGCCGAGCACTAGGGTAACCTCCCTCGGAAAGAGCTCCGATGGAGCGGCGGCGGGCCGTAGCGCGGATACCGCGACGTTGTCCAGCCAGTTGAGGGGCGATCTCGACTGGATCATCATGAAAGCGCTCGATAAAGACAGGAACCGCCGGTACGCCTCCGCCTCGGACCTTGCGGCCGATATCCAGCGGCATCTCAACAGCGAACCGGTGCTGGCGAGTCCGCCGAGCAACCTGTATCGCGTAAAGAAGTTCGTCACCAGACACAAGGTATGGGTCGCCGCCGCCTCGCTGGTGGTTCTAGCGCTGGTGCTCGGTATTACGGGAACGACGATAGGGATGCTCCGCGCGATAAGCGCCAGAAAGATGGCGAGCGAGGAAGCCGAAACGGCCCGACGGGTTTCGTTGTTCCTCGAGGGGCTTTTCGAGGTATCCGATCCGGGGGAGGCCAGGGGCAACTCGATAACGGCCCGGGAGATCCTCGACGCGGGCGCGGGGAAGATCGCCGCCGAGCTGAAGGACGAACCTTTGATACAGGCGAGGCTCATGGTCACGATGGGCCGGGTCTACAGGAACCTGGGCCTGTACAGCCAGTCCCGCTCCCTTCTCGAGGAGTCCCTCGCGCTTCGGCGCAGCAGCTTCGGCGGGGAAAACCTCGAGGTGGCATGCAGCGAGCAGGAACTGGCGTCCCTGCTCGGCGCCATCGGTGATTTCCAATCGGCCCTGCCCCTGTTCGAAAGCACGCTGGAAACGAGGGAGCGCCTCCTGGGCCCGGATCATCCCGATGTGGGGCTCGCCGTCAGCAATCTCGGTAACCTCTACCGGCAGATGGGCGATTTCGACAAGGCGATACCGCTCTATCAAAGGGCCCTGAAGATCCGGGAGAAGACCCTTGGACCCGACCACATGGACGTTTCGAACAGCCTGAACGGCCTGGCGATAGTGCTTGAAGCGAAGGGCGATTACGAGGCGGCCCTGCCGTTGTACGAACGCGCCCTCTCGATACGCGAGAAGGCCTACGGCCCGGACCATCCGCAGACGGCCACGAGTCTCAACAACCTCGCCACCCTGCTCTGGTTCATGGGGGATTACCGGAAGGCCAAAGAGTACAATAAGCGTGCCCTGACGATTCAGGAAAAGGTCCTGGGGCCGGATCATCCCGACCTTGCGCATACGCTTAACACCTGCGCGAACCTGTACCAGGCAACCGGCGATCTCGCCCGGACGAAGATGATCCACCTGAGGGCCCTGTCGATCAGGGAGAAGAACCTCCGTCCGGATCATCCGCGGATACTGGAAAGCTACTACAACCTTGCCTGCGTATGCGCCCTCCAGGGAGAACGCGATGAGGCGATAGGTTACCTGGAGAAATGCGTCAACCGTGGTTTCGCGAACGAATATATCTTCAAGGACACCGATCTCGCATCCCTGCAGGGCGATCCGAGGTTCGATAACCTTCTCGAAAAGGTGAAGGACCGCCTCAACGGCAATAACTGACCTTTATTATCAGTTCTATTCTTGACCCCGCCATTCCGATCTGATATAATCGATCTATTATAAATTCACCTG
>CAZPAH010000158.1:0-5763 GCA_964584495.1 uncultured bacterium
CGCGACTCCCGTGATCCCGTACCGCCGCACCAGCAGCAGGCTCAGAGCAAGGTTCGCCACCGCTTCCGAAGACACGATTATCGAGTATTGCTTGTGCTTGTTCAGGCTGAACAGCACCATCATCGAAACGGTCTGGGTGCAGTTGAAAAGCATCCCGACGATCAGTATCGCAAGGATCGTGTAAGCGTCGAGATAGCTGACCCCCATCCACCTGGAGATGAAGGCCTTCCCGAAGATGATCGCGGCGCCTCCCACGAAGACGGAAAAGATCGTCGTGAATTTCAGCATCAGCAGGTACTTATCTCGAATCTGGTCGAAATCCTTCTGTCCCTCGAGCTTGCTGAAAACGGGGAAAATGTGGGCCACGCCTGACTGCGCGAACTTCTGGTAATATATCGAGATCCTGGCACCTATGCTGTAATGTGTTACGAAGTTGAGCCCGAGAAATGCCGATATCACGAAATTGTCCGTTTGAAATCTGACCATGTCTGAGAGCTGCGTGATGAAGGAGAAAATGCTGTACCCGAGGAGCTTCCGCATCCTCTCCTTGCAGATATAGGAAAATCGCAGCTCCAGCGTCCGGAAACGAGCCATAACGAAGATAACCGTGGCGATCTGTTGTGCGACATCTACCGCCAGGTTTATCACCGCCAAAGCTATAATACCGTGACCCCTCTTAAGAAAAAAGACTATCAGAAGGGTTCTGAGGATGAGCTTCGAGATATCGAGCAAGTTCACCACGTCATGCCTTACGTGCGAACAGAGGAATCCCGTAAAGGCCCTTACCGGAAACGCAATCGCCACATCGAGCCCGATCACGAAAATCACTATCCGGAAAGTGTTGATGCTTTTGGGATCGTGCACGAAGTGCGGGCAGATCATTACGATGACCAGAGATATCAAGAATACGACGATTCCCGCCATGAAGAAGAGAAAGAGGCTGGTGCTGAAGACCCTGTTTATCTCGTCCCTGTCTCCCAGACCCATCGCCCGCGATACGAACCGTTGAACGGCCGACGACAGCCCCAGATCGAGGAATCCGTAATAGCCGACGATACTGGCCGCGAAAATCCACAATCCATACCAGCGATCCCCCAGAACCCTTATGACAAAGGGCATCATGAAGAAGCTGATAAAGACAATCGAGATTATATTCAGTATCCTGAATAGGGATCCCCTGATCAATTTCTCGGTTAGCTCGGACATATGCCGCTTTCACATTATTGACGCTGTGTGGCGCCCGCCCGCCTATTCGCCTTTCAGGCGTTCGCTCACCCATCGAACGGTTTCCGGGTCTTCCTCCCTATCGAGACGCTCAACAGCCTCGTCGCGATCCATGTATCCCTCCCTGACAAGTTTCGCAAGTTCGTAGGCGTAAGGGTGAAAGCTGAATTTCCGTTTATGGATATTTATTCCGAAAGAATTGATCAGGCAGTTCGTCGAGTTGGCGTCGGTATCCTGCGGGGCCTTCCAGGCCGATTCCGTTATCTCGCTGATTATCTTTTCCTCGTCGTAATCGAGAAAGGCCAGGGGGCTCACGTTGTACGGGAACCTGTCCTTCATCGCGATATGTTCCGCCGTCAGGAAATAGTTCTCCACCTCGGCACCGGCGATCTCCCTCATGGGATCGAGGAAAACCTTCTGCATGCTTTCCACCATCGATGGATTATTCCTGAAGATCGACGCCTCGATGGGAGCCTGCCCGGGCGACCAGCCGTACGCGATGAGTGGAATCTTCTTCTCTATCGCCAACCTGAGGGTGATGAACTTGATCAACCCCATGCAGCTCGTGCAGACGGTGCTCGCCCTTTCGAGCGCTTTCCTCGAATAGAAATCGGATTGCGCCGAGTGCAGGAAGATCTTCCTCAATATTTTGAAATTCGGTTTGTATATAATGAGATCTACGCCGAGGGCTTCAACCACATTGTGAATATTCTCTATCGCCGCCGGGGAAAGAAACCCGTTATCGAAGGTGAGGGCGAGGATCGACGGATCGTATCTCTCCTTAAGTATCTTGAGCGTATATGTCGAATCCTTCCCGCCGCTGTATGCCATCAGAAAATCATAGCTGCCAGAGCTGTGATGCTTTTTCATCAGCTCCTCGAATTTCAGGCGGTATTTCTCCTTCGATTTGTCAAGATGCTCCCTGCCCTTGAACGAACGACAGAAGTTGCACACACCCTCATCGTCAAAATCAATTCCTGGAAATGATTCCGGCAATACGCACCTGGTACATCTTTTCATTTCCGCTTCCTTTCATCGTCGATCGGTCAGGGCTCCGCCGGCCGTCAGCTTTTCGCGAGGGCCGGACAATCGATTTTAGGCGTCGGCGGAAGCTCCCGCAGATGCTCCGTGGCCTCGCGCTTCCTCGTCAGGTCATGCCAGATACGGTCGACCTGTTCGGCCGACAGCCCTAGGACCTCCACCACCTTATCCCGCGGGATATCATGGTCCATCGCGTACAGGACCATATCAAGCCTGTCGTAGGGCAGGCAGAAATAGAAATCCTCGTCGCTGACCTTCAAACTGTACGTATCGGGACTGGGCGTTCTATCTATGACCTCGCGCGGCAGACCCAGATACCGGGCTATCTGGTAGACCTGCGTCTTGTAGAGAGATGCCAACGGCTCTATATCAACGCCCCCGTCGCCGAACTTCACGAAGAAACCCTGGATGACCTCGGAACGGTTGGTCGTGCCGCACACTATGTAATTCCGCCTCTCGGCCTCGTAGTAGAGCTGGGTCATCCTCATTCTCTGCTTTATGTCATTCGCCGCCATAAATCCCAGGAAGGCCCCGTGAGAGAGCCTCTTTCTCTCGACGTTGCCGTCCTCCATCAGCACTTCCAGATAATATACGTTGATCCTGTCCCTATCGAGAAGATCCTGGGGCAGTACGAGCCTGAATTTGAAAGGTGGTTCCAGGCCGGGAAAGTACTCCTTCACGAGGGCGTTTCTCTTCTCGTAGACTCCAAAGCTGTCGATCATAGGGGTCATATCGATCTCTTCGCATTCTATGCCGAGGGATTCCGCCACCAGCCTTCCATATTCACGGCTGACGGGATCGGAATCTTTTTCGGGCAGAAGGACGCTGAACACCCTCTCCTTTCCGAGGGCTTTCACCGAGAGCGCCGCCGCCACGGCGGAATCGATCCCCCCGCTCAATCCAATGACAATACCTTTCTTCCGGAAGAAATGCCTCAGGGTATCGATGATAAACCGCGCAATCTCCGCCGAGATCTTTTCCGGATCGATATCAAGAACTTTCGCGCCGTACTCCATATTCCATCCTTCCGGCTGATTGAATCGGGACACTCTATATACCTTTACCACTTTCCGCCACGCGGCGGTATTCATATCTTTCCCGCCTCGTTCCGCGATCACAGGTTTTTCTTGGTGATCTTTCCGGAAGAGGTCTTGGGCAGCGATTCCACGAACTCTACGTATTTAGGAACCATGAAATCTTCCAAGTGCCTGCGGCAGTATGCGATCACCTGTTTCTCCAAAATCCCGGCGCCGCGGGAGGTGACTATATACGCCTTGACCGCCTCGCCCAGGATCTCATCGGGCACTCCGACCACGGCAGCCTCGACCACTCCCTCGATACCGTAAATCACGTTCTCCACTTCGCCGGGACTCACTTTCTCCCCCCTGCTCTTTATGATATTGTCCTTTCTGGCGATAAAGTAGAGATACCCCTCCTCGTCCTGCCTGAAGATGTCGCCCGTGTAGAGCACCCGCTCCCATGGATGAGGGCCGGGTCTGAGCACCTCCCGCGTCTCCTCGGGGAGCTCCCAGTATCCCATCATCACATTGGCCCCCCGGACGACCAATTCCCCCTCCCTGCCTGGTTCGGTTATTATCCCGCCTTCTTCATCCACAAGGTAAACCTGCTCATTGGGCATCCCTTTTCCCACCGAGCCGGGTCTTCGCTCCAGCTCGGACGGGGGAAGGTACGAGACCCTCTTGCACTCGGTAAGACCGTACATGGAATAGATATCGGTTCCCGGGAATATAGCCTGCAATCCCCGGATATGGCTCTCGGGCAGGGCCGCGGCGGTATTGGTTATATACCTCAAGTTGTCGAAACTTTCATTCTTCAGGTCCTCCATCTGAAGCAGGATCGCCGCCATCGTGGGAACTATCGGGAAACCTGTGGCCTTCTCCTTCTTCAGCAAATTGATCACCGCGTACGGGTAGAGAAATTTCTTTTCGAGGATCACGGTTCCCCCGAACTGCGCCGACATCAAAACCTGGTACAGCCCGTAATCAAAGGACAGGGGCAGGGTGCTGAGAATAATATCATCCTCGGTATTCTCCAGGTAGGTCGTTATCGACGTCGATGCGGAAACCATATTGGTATGGGTCAGCATCACCCCCTTGGGGTTGCCGGTCGTTCCCGACGTGTAGACGAGGGACGCCAGGTCGATATCGATAGTCCTGATATCGGGTATACCGCCGGGAAAAGTGCCGAGAGCCTCATGCCAACCACAGACGCGGCAGGCGGGCCCATCCTGAGGGTCGGCGTTATCGATCGTATCGCCAACCACGATAACGAGCTTAAGCGAATCGGACGAGGCCGCGGCCTTCCGCGCGACGGCCCACTTGCCGGAATGTGTCACGAGAGTGGTCGCCCTGCAGTTATTGAGGATAAACGAGAGCTTATCCGATTTGATCCCAGGGTTGACCGGCACGAAGACTGCGCCGGCGCGCAGGGAGCCGAAGATCGATATTACCGCTTCCGGCGAATTTTCAAGGAAGATCACGACTCTTTCGCCGTAATGTTCGGCGCTGTCCCTCATGAACCGGGCCAGACGATTCGCCGATGAGTCTATTTCACAATATGTTAATCGTTTTGAAGTCGCTACAAGGGCCGTCTTGTCCGGGAATCTTTCAGCAGATCTTCTTAAGAATTCCTGTAACAACATATATTTCGTGCTTCCCGGCAGGGGAATTATTTACCGGTCTCTCCGCAGCTTTCCAGGCTTGCCTGCGCCTCATACCTTTCTCTGGATATATTGCGTCAACTTGTTTATCGAATCGAAGTTATCCGGCACCAACTCGTCATCCTTGACATCGATCCCGAACTCTTCCTCCATGAAGGAAACGAGCTCGAGCACACCCGTGGAATCGATGATCCCTTTCTCGAGAAACGAATCGTCATCGACGAAGCTTTCGCCGTCACTTCCGAACAGAAAGTTCTCTTTTATGAAATCGCGGAACTTCTTTTCTACTCCTTCCAATTCCCAGCCTCCAGAATAATGTTTACCGGCGCCTGATACCTGTTTGCACTTTGTTTAGCAAGAATACCTCCAATCGCCGCGCTTCCGGGAATAAATCGCGGATTTACGGTAACCGGCAAACTTGCGGCGCGCCCTTGTATAACTATCACAAGATCAATTAAGCCCGTAAAAAATCGATATCCTGTGGATCGAGCCGAGATCCCCGTACGGCGTCCAGGCGTAATCCAGGGATATGCTTTCCTTCATCATCACACCGCACCCCATCGTCATCCCGTTACCCGCTCTGGCCTCGTCGCTCACGTATCCCCCCCGTATCGCGAGAAGATCGTAAATTTCGAGCTCTATCCCGGCGCCGAGGTACGGATCCTCGTACCTTCTCTTCACCAGGTCCAGGGCATAGTTGACCTTGAGGTCATCCCTCAGGGTCACCGAATGCCCCGCTCCGAAACGCATCGTCAGCGGAAGAGGCTCATCCATCGTCTCGGACTTGATGTCGGGTCCGATATTCTGAACGGTGAATC
>CAZPAH010000159.1:0-4928 GCA_964584495.1 uncultured bacterium
CCCGTGACCTCTTGTCTGCCAGACAAGTGCTCTCCCAGCTGAGCTACAACCCCAATTAACGTGATATTATCAGAAAAACCCCCCGCGTCAAGAACAAAATTCCGCATAGGAACATGAGCCGTAACTTCGGTTACCATTATTTTCTCGGACTTTTTTCGCGGCGGAAATGAATATATTGACTGCCGGGCGAATACTACCTACAGTAGCTGTATCGAAAGGGGTATCTCGATGAAACGATCGATCCTTCTGGTATTCATTCTGACGGCGGCGTTTGTCGCCGTTTCAGCTCCGGCGCAGCTTCATGGACGAGAAAAGGTGATGTTGATCCCCATATCCGGGGAGATACAGCTCGGCATGTCTCCATTCGTGGAGCGAATGACCAGAGAAGCCAACAAGGAAGATTACGATCTTATAATATACGAGATTAACACCTTCGGGGGACGCCTCGACGCGGCGGTCATAATACGGGATGCCATCATCAATTCAAAGGTTCCGACTGCCGCTTTTATCAACAAGAGGGCCATCTCGGCGGGGGCGTTGATCTCCCTCGCGGCGAACAAGATATACATGCATCCGCAGTCGACCATAGGCGCAGCCGAACCGGTCACGATGGGTCTCGGCTTGCAACCGGGCGAAGCGAGCGAAAAGGTCGTTTCGTACTGGAGGGCCGAGCTTCGATCGACCGCCGAGAAGGGCGAAAGACCCGGCAGGATCGCCGAGGCATTCGCCGATAAGAGCATAGCCATCGATGGAGTGGTCGACGAAGGAAAATTACTCACGCTGACCGCCCGTCAGGCCGTCGATCTCAAAGTGGCCGACGGTATCGCCGAAACCACAGAAGAGATACTCGATGACGAGAACCTGTCCGGCGCCGAGATAGATGTCGCGGGGATGAACATGGCCGAGAGAGTCGCCGGATTTCTGACCCAGGCCGTCGTGAGCAGCATCCTTCTGACACTTGCCTTGATCGGGATATTCTTCGAGATCAAGACACCCGGATTCGGGGTCCCCGGGATAATCGCCCTTGTAGCCCTCACCCTATTCTTCGGCAGCCACAGCCTCGTCCATCTCGCCGGCTGGGGCGAGGTGATCCTTTTCATATTCGGCGTCATCCTCCTCCTTGTGGAGATATTCCTTATTCCGGGGTTCGGGATCGTAGGCATCATCGGGGTGCTGGCGATCATTTCGAGCCTCTATCTGAGCCTCGTGGGAAGGTTCTTTCACGCGACCGATTTTATATCCGGCGCGAAGGTTCTCGCTATAGCCTTTATCTCGTCATTCGCTATAATTCTGGTCGCTTTGAGATTCCTTCCGAAATTCACTCCGGTCGAGCGGCTCGTCCTGAAAACCACGGAAGCGGGATCGGACGGTTTCAGATCTTCGCCGGAGTCTTACCAGGTCCTGGAAGGGATGACGGGAGTGTCGCTGACTCCCCTGCGTCCCGTCGGGACGGCGATAATCAACGACGAGAAATTTTCAGTAGTCGCAGAAGGCGATTTCATCGAGAAAAACTCCAGAATCCGTGTAATAAAAATCGAAGGGTACAGGATCGTAGTGGATAAGGTCTAACCGGCACGGCCGGTCTTGAAAGGATGGTTCGGGAATGGCGATATCAGGTGCCGCGCTGTTTTTCCTAGTCTTTGTCATCATCGTGCTTGCGATGCTGTTTTTCTATTTCGTGCCGATAGGGCTCTGGATAACGGCTTACTTTTCCGGGGTGCATGTAAGGATATTCCGCGATCTTATAGGAATGCGTCTCAGGAAGGTCCCCCCTCACAAGATCATCAGGCCGAAGATAGCCGCCACGAAAGCGGGGATAACTGTAGACATCGACAAGATGGAAGCCCACTACCTCGCCGGAGGAAGCGTCGAAAACGTGATAAAGGCCCTCATATCGGCCGACAAGGCGAATATCAATCTCAACTTCGAGAGGGCTACGGCGATCGATCTCGCCGGGCGGGACGTGCTCGAGGCCGTCAGAGTGAGCGTTAATCCAAAGGTGATCAACACTCCGATGATCGCCGCCGTTGCGATGGACGGAATCCAGGTCAAGGCGACCAGCAGGGTCACGGTAAGGGCCAACATCGAACGGCTCGTGGGAGGAGCGGGCGAGGAGACTATCATCGCCAGGGTTGGAGAGGGTATAGTAACGACGATCGGTTCGGCCACATCGCACAAGCACGTTCTGGAGAACCCGGACCAGATCTCGAAAACGGTTCTCCAGAAGGGCCTCGATTCTGGAACCGCCTTCGAAATCCTGTCGATCGACATCGCGGACGTCGATGTCGGAACCAACATCGGCGCCAAGCTTCAGACCGATCAGGCCGAAGCGGACAAAAGGATCGCGCAGGCCAAGGCGGAAGAAAGAAGGGCGCTCGCTGTCGCAACGGAGCAGGAGATGAAAGCCCGTACCCAGGAGATGCGTGCCAAGGTCGTCGAAGCGGAAGCCGAGATTCCACTGGCCATCTCAGAGGCCTTTCGCAAGGGGAACCTTGGAATAATGGATTACTACAATCTCAGAAACATTCAGTCGGATACGAATATGAGAAATTCGATCGCCAGCAAGCCGGAGGACAAGGACAAGAAGGAGTAGCAGGCGATGGACGGCATTTTAGGGTTGATAATAATATTCGTCGTCATTAACGTCGCTTCCCGTCTCCTGAAAAGCGTTACGGGAGGGAATAAAAAAGGAGATTCAAAGGGCAAATCTCCGATTCAGGCGCTAATCGCCGAGCTCCGCGAAGAAAGCGTCAGGCATGTTCTTCCCGAGGAATCTTCCGATTTACCCGGGGAGTTTCAACCCGCCGCCGGCGATATCGATCTCGTTGACGAATCGGCAGACGTGCACGGGGAAAAAGAATCTGCCGTTTGGGGTGAGGATCAATTTGAAAGTGCCGGCGAGTGGATTTCCCCGCTATCGAGTCAGATTCAAACGGATCTACCGGAGATCCCTGGTGTTGAGCCGACACCGGCAAAGCCTTACCGGGTCGAATCGGCCGAAGTACACACCGACGGCCTTTCCGAGAAGCTGGACCGGCTGCCTTATATGCAGAGGGCTTTCGTCCTGACCGCCGTTCTTGGTCGGTGCAGGGCCATGGAACCGCACGGAATAAGGAGTATCAGGTAGTAGGGAGCTTACCTCCCGCGTCCCAGTACGGGGACCTACCCGATACGGATCATTTTTTCGATGCGCCGATCAACGCCCTGACCTTTTCGATAAGCGAGTCTATATCGAACGGTTTTAGCAGGTAATCATCGGCCCCGCATTCGATCATATCTTTAAGTTTCCGGTGATCTCCAGATACGACGAGGATGCGGGTCTTCCCCGAGTTTTTTCCTTCTTTTATATGCCGGATTATATCCATCACGTCACACTCCGGCAGATATATATCTATTATCAGTAGATCCGGCTTGATCTCACCGCACATCGCGAGCGCCTTGTATCCCTGGGAGGTTCTGTCCAGGGTGAGATTCATATCCGAGGTTTCGAGTATACGGGTTATAAGGTCAAGGACCCTCCTGTCATCGTCGACGACAAGGACCCGTTTTACGCCCTGATCGATTATCCGGTTTCTCAATCCATCCTCCGCCGCTCGGATCCATTCCGAATCCGATTTGGTTTGCTGAAGTTCGAGTATATCGCCTATCAACTCATTCAACCTGTCACAGTTGTAGAGGGCCGAATCGAGATCTTCTTTGCGTATATGGCTCTTTCTCGAATCAGAACCCCGTTTGCTTGAAGAAATAATCGCCGAAAGTAGGTCATCTGGAAAATTTGAATCATTCAATTGGAACCGGCCTGTTCCGGACTTAATCGAATTATGCTTTTCAATCTTCCTGGCGGAATCCATCATTCTTTTTTTCTCGAGTATTGCCCCTTCAGTTTGCGCATCGAGCCCCCGTTCGATCTCGAATTTTTCGATCGCCTTCTCCACCAGGCCCGGAAGTATCTCGTAAAAGAGAGGATCCTTGACGACATAGTCGTATGCGCCCCTTTGAAGGGCGTTTACGGCAACGATCTCATTTCCGGTGTTGGTCATTATGATCACGACGGAATTTTGACCGGCCAGCTCCAGAAGATCCAGCGCGTTACCGTCCGGAAGAAGGTAGTCGGTGAGGATCACCGTGAAATGCCGATCTTCCAGGTATTTGGATGTTTCCTCGACCGTTCTGGACAGCGATACAGACCATTCCGGCTTTTTCTCAAGGGCCATCTGCGCTAGTATCGCCTGGTCGCGGTTGTTCTCGACAACCAAGATCTCTATCCTGTCTCCTGCCGTTGCATCTTTTTCCCGTTGTATTCCCATGGTATTCCCGATTCCGTTGTTTGTCTCTAACGACTGAAGATATTAAACCTCTTATTATTTATCGACATCGCCGGTACTTTCTTTACATAAAAGGGGTTGTGTTCGAGCCGTTTTTTCCCGGCTTTTAAATTTATAATCCACTGGCTTTGCAGGAGATGGCGGAGATACTGCTTGACACTGAGGCCATTTCAAAATATTTTTGCGCTGGCGCCGGAGTGGTGAAACTGGTAGACGCAGGGGACTCAAAATCCCCCGGGCGCAAGCTCATGCGGGTTCGATTCCCGCCTCCGGCACCATTAAAAATAGATTGAAAGTCCAAACCGCACACCGGTGGAATCGAATACAACACGGTCTGTATTTAAAGTCTCTTCAATTAGATAGTTTTCTTGAGAGCCCCTCCGCTCCTGACTCTCATAATACTCGTTTGCTTCATAGACTGTGACTATCCGATATTCAGCATGAAGCGCGCACCAACTGGATGGAGCCCATTGCACTCCCATAGCCCCGGAAAGACCCGCACGGAAGTATTTTTCACGACTTCGGCTGATCCGTTCATCGGCGCCATCGTAATAGTAGTAAGGGCTGAACCGAACATATTGATCAGTGCTGTACGCAATGTAG
>CAZPAH010000159.1:4938-5754 GCA_964584495.1 uncultured bacterium
TAAGAATGCCGCCCGAGGGAAGCACGATTTCGCCGAGAACAACGACAACGCCGAGCCTCGATACACGAACCACTCACAGTTAATGGAAAAAGTATTATCCCACTCCTTATACTCATCATCGATCTGCCCCACACGTTCCCCTACGCTGCTCCCCGAGCCCTTGACTGAATCGTAGCTTATATCTATCATTGCGCCGATTCGCAAAGCCAGATTCTTTGAGAGGAACCGCTGGTAGGATATGCTCGTGCCGGAAAACGAAGTAAGATCGATATAACCGTTAATTCCGAATAGAAGGGCGCTGCCGTCAGGTCTTTCGTCGACGGCGCCCCGGGCCGGCATTGAAATAAAAGCCGGAATCACCAGCAAGGCTGCAAGTAAAATAAGGATGCTTTTACGCATCATCCCCTCCCTTACAAATCTGACATCTGTTAGAGTCGCAATCACTAGAAATAGATTGATAGCCCAAATCGCACTCCTTTGGAATCGAATATATAGCCGTTCGTTCTTAATTTCTCATGTTTGGTGTAGTCCTCGTCCAGCCCAGTCACCTCATCACACAAATAAATATTCCCGGCATTATAAGCCGCAAGCGCTCTATATTCAGCGTGAAGCGCGCACCACTCGAATGGGGCCCATTGAACTCCTACAGTTCCCGTAAGGCCCGCCGTCATGGTTCTTTCATGATCTCGCATAGTTTCTTCACCGTAGTAGTCATTCCATAATATGGTGCTTAACCTTTCATCCTGCTTTGTATCGTATGCGATATAGAGCCCTCCGCCATAGAACAGCGACACTGCCGAGCCCTGATACACGAGA
>CAZPAH010000160.1:0-5583 GCA_964584495.1 uncultured bacterium
AGAAAAACGGTCGTCCTGATGCCGGGGCCGTCATGGACAGCGAACTTCTTTATGTCGAAAATCTTGCCTACCATATCAGCCTCTGCCCACAGAAACGCAGGAATAGATGCATCACAGTTCGTAATCATTATAAACCGGCGCTATGATAATTCCAATCCGATAATACGACCTGTTACGTGGATCGGCCGGACACCTGCTCATAAAAACGTCCGGAAATTAAACCGGGACGGAACCTTTGAAGGTCCCGCCCCGGACTATGTTTTCGATTCGTGGGGATATCCGGATGGATCGCCCACTGCTGGCCTAGAAAGTGATACCGGCCATGACGGCGAAGGTCCTGTTCTTCATAGCAGCGTCTTCCCCGCCTGCGAACGGCTCGTATACCTTGCTTAGTCCGTGCGTGTACCGCGCATCTATCGTCACCGTCTTCAGCGCGAAATTGAAATCTATGCCGGCGCCTATGACGAAGCCGGCGTCGCTGTCGTTGATCTTACCGAATACATCCTCGAACTCGGCTTCGGCCGAATACGACCCCAAGGTTCCTTTCACCTTCGACGAGGTGTTGAACCCCAGGTAGGGACCCGCGTAGACGACCGGCTTGACAGCCAGTGCGTTGAAGATGTTAAACTTCGCGAGAACGGGAACTTCAATATAGTCCACCTTGACGTCGAGCTCTACGGGCATTCCAAACAGGTCGCCTGAAACGCCCCAGCCCTTCATCATGTAGAGGAGCTCGGGCTGCACAGTTACGAGTCCCGCGATCGGGATCGAGATAAAGAATCCCCCGCATGGCGCGACCCTGTCGGTCAACTCGTCTGTATCCTCATAGTCTTCCCCGTACCAGTTGGACGAGCTTAAACCGGCCTTGATGCCGAAACCGGCGTAGGCCTGCGTCGAAAAGATCATCAGCATGGAAACAACCATTATAATCGGCAGTTTTTTCATCATCACCCTCTTCTCATTTTCGTGTGTCTATCAAGCATGCCATTGTCATTAAATGAGATGAATCCTCCTTTTCCAAAAAGAACTCGCGGCAAGATCCGCGATTTGAAATATTTGCAAGAAAAATACCGGAAAAGACGGGCGTGGCGCTATTTGTTATCCGTAAGCATTCCCTTTTCCGAACTGCCTCCCAAGAGCAGCCAAAGGAAAAAGGGCCCTCCGAGAAGGGACGTTATTACTCCTACCGGTATCTCAGCCGGCGCGATCAGCGTCCGTGATAACGTGTCGCATAGAACCAGGAAAGCTCCGCCGAATATGAAAGCGGCCGGGGCAAGCCGCCTGTGATCGGCGCCTGTCACCAACCGGCATATATGCGGCGACATCATCCCCACGAACCCGATCGGCCCGCAGACCGAGACGACCCCGCCGACCATCAGGGATGTCGCCGCGAAAAGCCAGGTTTTGGTTCTCTTCACGTCCACCCCCCTGCTGACGGCGATATCCTCACCAAGTGTAAGAAGGTTCAGTTCGTTCATATGGAAAAACACCACCACTCCGCCTATAACCAGGAAGGGTAGAATTGTAAGCAACGGACCGTATCCGGCGATTTCGAATCCGCCCATCAGCCAGCGTATAATCCTGTACGAATCTGCGAAATCGCTGATGTACTGAATGAAAAGGATCATGCTGGCGAAGAAAAAATTTACGGCGACTCCGGCCACGAGCATCGTGGCCGTGGAGAAGCCTTTTTTCATTCGTGTAAAGCCGTAAACGAGCATTACGGAGACGATCGACCATATAAAGGCGCTGATCGATCTGCCGGGCATGCCGAGGATCGAGAAGAGAAACCCCAGCTTCAGATAAAGGGTCGCTCCGAAAGCGGCCCCGCTCGAGACGCCGAGAGTGAAGGGCGTAGCCAGCGGATTCCTGAAGATCGATTGAAAGGCCATTCCGCTTAAAGCCAGGGCGGCACCCGCGCAGAATGCCGTTATGACCCTCGGGACCCGTATTTTCCAGAAGATATCCCTGACGACATCGTCGGTTTGAGACTTTAGGATCCTCTCCGGCGTGATCGTCTCTATCCCTACGAACGGCGAGACGACCGTTACGACGAGCGCCGCCGCTATAAGAACGTATAGTAATGCCGTCTCTCTACTTTTCATCTTCGACAATATCAGGGACAACAATGGTGCACCCGGAAAAAGGGTGCTTCACGTAGCTGAACTCCTTTTCATATGTTTTTTCGAGTATGCCGGTCGCGGCAATATCTTCCGCTTCCCCCTCGTGAATTATCTTTCCTTCTTTCATAACGATTATCCTGTCCCCGTAGATTATCGCGCTGTTTATATCGTGCGTTACCGCCACGACGGTGATATTGCAGCGCCTGTTGATATCGGCGAGAATCCTCTGCACCTCGAGGGCATTGCCCGGATCGAGGAATGTCGTCGGCTCGTCGAGAAGAAGGAGATCCGAGCCCTGCGCGATTACGGCGGCGATGAAAACGAGCTGCTTTTCGCCTCCGCTGAGTGTGGCGAATTTCCTCGCGGAGAGCTCGATGGTGCCGGTCGTCTCCATAGCCGCTTGCACGACGGCCCTGTCTTCCGACTTGATGGTCGTGAACGGGCTCAGGAACGGGTACCTTCCCATCATCACGAATTCTTCAACCGTAAAGGGAAAGAGAACATCCCCCGCCTGTGGCACGTATCCGATCCTCTTGGCCAGCTCCTTCTGCCTGTAACCGGACAGCGGCCTGCCGTCGAGCACCACCGTTCCGCTCCAGGAAGGCACGATCCTCATCAGGCATTTCAGCAGGGTCGTTTTTCCCGCGCCGTTTGGGCCTATTATGGAAAGGTACTCTCCATCGGAAATATCGAAAGAGATAGAATCGAGTATCCTGTTTCCCCCGAGCACGCAGCCTAGATCGCGTATTTCCATTAGAGAATCGCTCATCGAGCCTCCGGATGGAGTATCCCCGCCAAATCTTCCAGCAGCATGACGACCCTTGGCCCCGGAATATGAAGATAATCACCTTCCAGGATGAAAAGCTTCCCCTCCCTGACGGCCGTGACCGGAGAAACGTCATCCCAATCTCTGAGTATCGAATTCCTCGAGGCCCCGATGGATTTTAAATCGGGAACGAGCTCTATAATCACTTCCGGGTCTAGGGAAATGATCCCTTCGGCCGAGAGCATCGGGTACTCCTTCAACCTTTCCCCGCAGGCGTTGATTCCGCCCGCCAGCGAAAGAAGCTCGTCGTAATATGTGTTTTTTCCAGCGACGTACACCTTACCGAGAGATCCCGCGCCCATGGCCCTGCCTATCGATATGAGGGCTCTAGGGCGACCTAGACCCTCGGTACGGCTGGAAACCTGGGAAATCCTAGATCTCATCTCTTCCACGAGTTTTTCAGCCTCGGAAGCTGCCCCTAGCTGAACCCCTATAGTTATTATCGCAGCGTATATATCTTCGATCGTCTTGTTATCGACCGTAATATGATTTATATCCAGCTTGTCGAGATAATCCGCTATATTCGCCTGCTCGGGCAGCAGGATTACCAGATCGGGCGTCAGGGCGATTACCGCCTCGTAATTCGGATCGAGAAATCCCCCCACTTTCGCTATCGATCCGGTCTCGGGCGGATAGCTACAGAAACGGGTTATGCCGACGACCTTTCCGCCCAAGCCGAGCGAGAAGAGGATCTCCGTGGTACTCGGAGACATCGATACGACGCGCTCGTACAAGCCGCCGGCCATAGGTGGTCCAGCAGCTTCGCAGAGGTACCCCGGAGTCGCCACGGTCCACAAAAAAAGGGGAATTACCGACCAGGCCGAGATGCCCCCCCGCTTAAGGCAGCCTTTCTCTATCATAAACATCTTTTCCGTAGATGATTCAACTTCTGTATTCCCTTATTTTCTCTTTATCGATCCTCTTTTTATCTCCAGGCGCAGCGGCGGGATATCCCACTGTTATCAGGGCTGACACGTCCCAATCGATCGGTATGCCCAGGATCCTCTTCAGTTTCTTCTTACGGAACCATCCCAGCCAGCAGGTACCCAGACCGAGTTCGACCGCCTGTAGAACGAAGTGTTCCCCCGCTATCCCTGTATCTACAAGGTCGTAGCGAATCCCTTTCACGCCAGCGGCAAGCCTGTGGGTGATAAAGTTTCTAGCGGTGGCTATTACAACTATGACGGGCGCCTCTACGGCCCATCTATTGGGAACCGGCAACTCTCCCAGAGATTCCTCTACGATACGGTTCTTGAGCTCACCCTCAACGATGTAGAACCGAATACAGGCGCTGTCGCAGGCGGTAGGGGCGTACCTTGCCGCATCGATACACTTTTCCAGCAACTCGCGCGGAACGGGCGTAGGGAGATAGCTCCTGATACTTCTTCTGCGTTTTACCAGATCGAGAAAATTATCCACGTGCTCCAGACCTCAAAAGAAGATACTGCGAAACGAATTACGGCGTCACCCTATCGTATTATATTGCTATTATTTATACCAATAATATGATGTGATTTATCAAATACCGGCAGTCGTCCTTTTATCGTTGAACCCATCTTTGCCGCAGATTAGAATTGAAGCGCAAGGGTATATTTCCGAAACCATATTCGTCATTTTCTCCGCTATATTTCGTATCTCCCATTGCGCGTGCAGGTCGCTTCTCAGCCTCGAGAAATGATACATCTCTCTCATATTGATATCGAGGATAATCCTTCTCCTGTGCGCATTGGTCAGGCTGTACTGGGCCGCGAGCGGGTCGATCCTCGATATTCGTCTGTAAATTTCTCCCGCCCTATCGGTGAATTTCCTGAATATTGTGACTGCGCCCGCTCTCCGTACGGAATCGGGAATGGTTATCCCGAGATCGGTCGAATACGGCTGCTTGATAATACTCGCCATCCTGTGCCGCTTGAGCTGGGCAAAGCAGGAGGCCGATGTAACTATCTGGAAGATCATGTGGATCGTCTCGAACTCCCTCCATACGCTGTCATGAGGCTTGATACAACGCATCGTTTCGACTATTATGCCCCGCCTTTCCATCGGATCCAAGTTCCCCGCTATACGTTCCGCTTCATCGAAAGACATCGTCCCCGATGAGAATATCAAGCATGCGGCCAGCTTCACGTCGCCATCCTTGGTAAAATCCAGCAGCCTTACAGAATCTCCATTACGCGCATCCTCGGATGCCTGGAGCGAGCGTACATTTTTCCGCCCGCTTTTAACTGCCATCCTATTGATCTTTTCCCTGGCTTCGGGGATCTCTTTGAAATAGTCGGTAGGTTGGGGGTATCTAACGATCGACGGGGCGATCTTCCTCGTCAGCTTCGATAGATTCGAAGCGAAACGCCTCAATTCTTCTAGCCTATGAGAGGAAAGGCGGCTTATCATGTACTCGAGCTCTCGAGCGTTGATCGTCATTCCGAACTGGGCGGTCGTCGCGAGCGGCATGAGGTACCGGGCATCCTCCTTTGCTACCGATTTTTCCTCTCCGGAATCCGTTATTTTACCGTACAGAGAGGTATACGCTGCCGCGAGATCACCCATCAGCAGGTTGAAATCGCTCTCAATCCCTTTATCTTTAAGCTCGGCGGGAAATACCAGATCCTTCCCTAGCCTTATATATCTCTGCGACTT
>CAZPAH010000161.1:0-5466 GCA_964584495.1 uncultured bacterium
ACAAAACTTTTCTTTGTCGTGAAATGAAAATTAAGCTCCCCTATATCCTCGCCGACGATATCGAGCTTCTCTATACGCGCGTCCCCGAGCCCCATCTCGGTCGACCAGCGCAGGTAGTCGATCGACATCGGATCGAATCCCATTATCTTTGCCGCCACCGCGTCGATTGCGACTGAATCTCCGCTTGCCAGGATCAGGTCCCCTTCCACCGGATCCATCGTTCTCGGACCGGCACCGTTTCCGCATACCGTTCCGTCCATCACCGAGAAGACATTGGGATGGAGTTCCTTCTGCATCAACATGAGATCCACCAAAACCTCGTGAATATACTTGTGCGCGTAGTGACGAACCTCTTTCAGCAGCCCGCCGAAAGCGTTCTTCACGGCTCCGGTCGTTGTCGAATGCCCGTGGGTCTTCACCGTGGGCATATGAAGGATATCCCTGCCGATAAAAATCTTTGGGATCTCGATCCCGGCCGGGAAGATCTCGTTGAGCTTCAGAAGCTTCGATTTGAACTCGTAGACGGTCCATTCCACTTCGGGCAGCGGTATGAAGGGAAGCGAGTGCTTTTCCAGAACCGGCATCCACAGGTTGTTTACCGCTCCCTTTCTCGGATTGGTCACAACCGTCTTGTTCTCTATGGGGAGCAGCTGGTCCGGCCTATACCCCCTTCCGAGAAGGTCGCGAACAACCCCCTCGAGCTGCCAGGGCTGGCTGGAACAGGCGGGGAAGTACTTGGTCCAGGAAAGGTTGAGCTTCAAGAGAAGCTCCCTCCGGGCTGAAAGAAATTCCCCGGCACCGGCCGCTTCCATCACTCTATGGTAATCTTCAACGACCGTTTCCGGTGTAGTCCTGAGCACTGCTACTTTCGACGCCAATTCAAACCTCCAGATCAAGCTCCTGCGCTGATGATTATATAGATAGTGGCCAGAAACCACAAAAATACGTCTACCAGTATCGCCTTCTCCGTAAGAAGAACTCCGGAAGGATCCCCTCCCTCCCGGCGGTTGTAGACCAGAAATAGGTACCTCATCATTCCAAAGACAACGAACGGAATGGTGTAGACGAGGTTGTGCGTCCCGAACTTTTCAACGGTTTCGGGCCATACGGTATATATTGAATAGGACAGTATTGTCGCGGAAGCCGATATGCCTACCAGCTGATCGAGCAGGTGGACCGAGTAATCCCTCAACGATGTGCGGTGATTGCCGGCATTCTCGAGACTGCAGAATTCGTTTCTCCGCTTGCAGATGGCGAGAAAGAGCGACAGGAAAAGGGTACATATCCAGAGCCACGGGGAAAATTCGAGATCCGGCACGTCGCCGTGCAGCACCACCACTCCGGCGGCGGCCCGTATGAGGAAACTGAAGCTGATCGATATGACGTCGAGGATGACGACATTCCTCAGCAGGAGCGAATAGAAAGAGTTTACCGCAATGAAGGCTATCGACAGGTAGAAAAACCCGGCGCCGAGCATCCATGCCCCCGCCAGGGATACGGCGGCAAGAACCGAGATCACCGAGACGGCCAGCGGCGGTCCGACCGAGCCCGATGCGATCGGCCTGCTTCTCTTCGAGGGGTGTTCCCGGTCGCGCTTTCTGTCGAAAAGATCGTTCAGGATATATATTGCCCCCGACAGCAGGCAGAATATCAAAAATCCCAAGAACGACTTCCACACGAGGTGCGGATCGAGGAACCTCTTCGAAAAAACGACCCCGGCAAAAAGAACAAGGTTCTTCGTCCATTGCTTGGGCCTCATGGATATGATAATATTCCAAAGACTATTCATAACGGGATATTAACACATAAACTTTTCCAAGCCAAGCCTGAAGGGGGATAACGCGCAGGGAAACGGGCCGGCCCGTTCAGGCGGCCGCTTCGGAGCCTTTCCCGTCCGGGGCGACCACCAGGTACTGCCTGAGCAATGCCAGGTTCGAGCCGATGATGACATAGATTATAGTGACCACCTCGGCATCACCGAAATTCCATTCGAAAAATCCATTGACGATAAAGCCGGCCAGCGCGGCAAGCGAGCCGACGACCCATGCCCTCTCTGGAGGGGGAAGATCGAGCCTGAGAAGCCCGCCGACAAGCCTGAAAAAAGAGAACAGGAGGTAGGAAAAAGCTATCAATCCGACCGAGCCGAGGGTGACTGCGACATGAAGAAAGATATTGTGCATATGCCCGTGGACGACCACGGCTCCCCGGGGCATATGTTTTCTGTAGATATCGGCTAGGTCGACGGGGCCGACCCCGAAGATCGGATTTTCCCTCCAGATCGAGATTCCACCCTTGAATAGCTCGATCCTTTGGATGTTTGTGCGGAAGTTCGGATCCCAGATACTCGTCACCCTTTCGCGATATTTCGGGGGCAAAAGGAAGAATATCACGACGAGCGAAGCTATAAACGGCACTATAAGCTTCTTGCGGGTGAGAAGCAGAATCACTATCGATGCGGTAACCATACCGAGCCAGGAAGACCTTGTGAAAGAGAGGAAAAGGGCTCCTCCAGTCAACGCCGCCGCGGCAAGCGAGACGATCTTGATTCTCGCCGGCACCCTTTTCCCGGCGCCGACGGCGCCGAAGAGCGAGCAGAGAAGCATCATGATCCCGCCGAAGGTCATCGCGACCGAGAACGGTCCGCTCGTTCTGCCGAGCGCTCCCCCTCCCCTGCCCGCAAGGAAAATTGCTATACCGTAGAGGGCGCTTCCCGAAGCGGATACGACCAGCACAGGGAAGAAACGTCTTATCGTTCCCCTGCTCAGGGGCGCGAACCCGATGTAATAGATAATGCTCAGCAGCAGGTAGTTCTTTAGATTTACCGCGGCGGCGGCCATATTACCCGAAAAGAGAACCGCGAGCAGGGTGGCCGCGACGAAAAGAGCTATCGGCAGGTCGAGGGCGGTCCTTACCGGCTTCTCGATCTTTCCCGCGAAGATCAATATGACCCAGAGAAACAGCCCGGCCGCCAGAGCGGTTTGCGTCGCCGCGATCGAAAAAGTCATCGAGAAGACGAAAATACCCAGCAATAAGGAGATCGCCTTTGCGGCAATCCCGCTCGGCAGGGATTTATTCATTATCCTCCACCAGTACCGCTTCCCGGGTTCTATCCAGGATCTCCACGATCCGCCCGAACTCCCCTCGATCGAGGAGCCGTTCGATATCATCGATGGTCTCCACCCCCTCCCATCCGGCACATGCCCCGGCGGACTCTAAAGAGCCGCCTTTCGGCCCCGATCGGCTTCCGGCCGTGTAGATCCCTCCACCCGCCGCGGCGATGTCCCAGGCCGTTTTTTTCCACCAGTTCAACGGCTCCCCTCCCGCAATCCTTAAAATCACGAGCCTGCCGGCTTCACCTTGAAAAATCCTCGAAATCGATATCTCCGCGAACAGACCGGCCTTCTCTACGATGCTCTCGTCGTCGGCACACATCTCGCGGATCAAAATGAATCGCCCGGAAGACCCTCTCGCGGCCCTCGCGAGCTTTTCCAGGGGAAGAAGAACCGTTCTGATATAACCTTCGAGCGGGTTGGCCACCGAATCCCCGGCAAATGAGAAATCCGCGAAGATATAATCCGCATCAAATCCATCAAAGATGGTATCGAGCCTCCCCCGGCCTGCGAGCATGCCTATAAACGAACGGTACGAAGCATCTCTGCTCAAGCGGCGCCGGTTCGCCGAGATAACGCCTGCCTCGTCCGATACGACAACGAGGTTCGCGACGCCGGCGAATATCGAAGAGGCGTTCCTCACGAGCTCGCCGTTGCCCGCGGCGATTATTCCGTTGAGGGTGAATCTCCCCTGTTCCATACAAGGTTCGTATTCCGGCTCCAGATCCTCGGGACTGGATATCCATCGAACATGAATTCCACGATTCTCCAGTTCGCCGATCCTCTCGCGTGGGAGCCGGCTGCCGTACTTGTCTGTCATGATGATCTCGTCTATCTCGTAACGCCTCGATATGGCATCTATCTCGGAAAATGGACCGAGGATCTTCAACCCGTGTATCAGCCTGCCTGCCATCTCGCCCCTGTCATCGAGAAAACCGACGGGCCTCAATCCCTTGGCCTGCTTAACGCGATGCAGTATCATCTCCGCTACCGGCCCCGTCTCGCCTATCACTACCTTCGTATCGGAAACCTCCTCGTGCGAGGGCAGTTCGTGAAACCATCTCGTAGCGATCCGGGACCCCGCCAGAAAAACCGTCAGAATGAACCAGTCCATGACAAAAACCGACCTGGGGAAGGCTTCAAACCTGAAGAGGAAGGTGAACAGCACGATCATCAGGGCCGAACCCACCGTGACGGCCTTCATGACCCTCATAAGGTCGTCGAAGGTCGTGTACCTCCATACGGTCCTGTACAGCCCATAATAGAAGAAGACGGCCGTTCTGATAATCAGGACTATCGGAAGACTGGCCATCATCGAAGCCGTCTCGGCACGGGGAAAGCTGAAGTTGAGCCTGAGGTAATAGCTGAGAAGATAGCTTCCGGCGATGAAGACCAGGTCGCCCAGCGCCACCGCCAGCGTTCTGCCCTCCCAAAACAGCTTTCCTCCGCGTTCCATGCTTCTTATCTTGACGATCGCCCAGAGGAAGAAGCCGATCCAAAGAACCGCGAAGGCCGTCATGAAAAGCCTGTCGCCGCTGATCAGCAGCAGGGCGCTCACTCCGAGAAAAGCGGTGACCATGTACTCCAGAATCGTAACCTGCTTGTGGGAAAGGCCCAGTGAGGTAAGCCTCTGGTAGTAGTGGGTCCTGTGAGGCGCAAATATCTTCTTTCTCTGAATCATCCTTCTGACCAGTGTCAGGGCGGCGTCCCCCAGCACCGCTCCAAGCAGAAGGACCGTGATGAAAGCGGGAACCCCGTTTCCGTCGCCCACTATCGCGAGCGTAGCGAAGATGAAGCCGGTAAAGGTGCTTCCCATGTCCCCCATGAAAATTCTCGCGGGAGGAAAATTGTAACGCAGGAAACCGAACATCGCCCCCGCTGTGACAAGATACAGGAAAACCAGCGGGGATCCTCCGGTCATTATTCCTATGAGGGCGAGAAAGAACGATGTTATCATCCCTATCCCCGCGGCCAGTCCATCTATGCCATCGATAAAATTGTAGAAATTGACTATCCCGACTATCCAAAGAAAGGTGAACGGCACCGCGAGGGCGCCAAGTTCGATAGTTCCTACCAATGGCAGTCTCAAATCCCTCAGTACGACTCCCGAGATTATTACCGCCGCGGCGGCGACACACTGGCAGAACAGCTTCACCCGCGCATCGAGCCCCCTCAGATCGTCCACCAACCCGACAACCCCAATAAATGCCCCCGAAAGCAATATCCCCAGAGCGGTAGCGGTTTCCCGGAAGGGGTTGATTCCCGCGATGTAGAGGGTGGCGGCGGCCAGGAAGAATGATAGCGTTATCGCGATCCCCCCCAGGCGGGGTTTTGCCACGCTGTGGGAAGAGCGTAC
>CAZPAH010000162.1:0-5458 GCA_964584495.1 uncultured bacterium
AAGATCAACGCTCATCCCCATTACGATTCAGCAATGAATATAGCGCTTGTCCATAACGGAATAATCGAGAACTACCAGACACTGAAGAAGTCCCTCGAAGCCGAAGGACACAACTTCAAGACCGAGACCGATACAGAAGTGCTGGCGCACTTGATCGAGAGGTTTTACGAGGGAAAAGACCTAGAGGTCGCCGTCCAGAAGGCGCTTCACATGGTCGAGGGTACATACGGCATTCTGGTGATTTCGCCGAGCGAGCCGGATAAGCTGGTCGGCGCGAGAAACGGTTCCCCTATAGTCGTTGGAATAGGCGATGATGAGTATTTCATCGCCAGCGATGTCGCCGCGATTCTTAAGCACACGCGGCAGGTCATATTCCTTGAGGATCAGCAGATGGTCGTGGCCGAGCCGGATCATTTCACGACAATGACCATAGAGAACGAGTATGTCGAGCATGTCATTCAGGAGGTCGACTGGGATCTCGATATGATAGAGAAGGGCGGATTCGAGCATTTCATGCTCAAGGAGATATTCGAGCAGCCGGAAACGATACGTAACGCGATGAGGGGCCGGTTGATATATGAGACTGGAAAGGCGAGGCTCGGCGGGCTGAACATGACCGACCAGGAGCTGAGGGAGATAAAGAGGATCGTCCTGCTGGGATGTGGAACGAGCTGGCACGCCGCCCTTCTGGGCGAATACATGATAGAGGAAAAGACCAGGATTCCGGTCGAGGTCGAGTACGCCAGCGAGTTCCGGTACAGGAATCCGGTCATGGAGGAGGAGACCCTCGCGTTCGCCATAAGCCAGTCGGGAGAGACGCTGGACACGCTGGCCGCCCTGAGGGAGGCGCGAAGCAAGGGCGCCCGCTGCATGGGTATCTGCAACGTCGTGGGTAGCACTATCGCGAGGGAATCCCAGGCGGGTATCTATATCCACGCGGGTCCCGAGATCGGCGTCGCATCTACTAAAGCGTTCACCTCGCAGATAACCGTTCTGAGCCTTCTCGCGCTGGCGCTCGGCCGGATGCGCGATATCTCGAGTTCGGAAGGCCAGATGATTATCGAGGCGCTCGAAGCGATACCGGACCAGGTATCCCAGATACTGAGGGCGAACGATGAGATAAGCGACATAGCCGACAAGTATCATCATCATAATAATTTCCTCTACCTCGGGCGCGGAGCGAACTACCCGGTCGCTCTCGAGGGAGCCCTTAAGCTGAAAGAGATCTCCTACGTTCATGCCGAAGGGTACCCTGCGGCGGAAATGAAGCACGGCCCCATCGCCCTTATCGACGAGAATATGCCGGTGGTCTTCATCTGCCCGAAAGATGCCGCATACCACAAGATCGTGGGAAATATTCACGAGGTGAAGGCACGCAAGGGAAAGATAATCGCGATCACAAGCGAGGGGAGCAAGGAAGTGGTGAAAATGGCGGATCATGTAATATTCATACCGCAGACCCTCGACTTCCTCTACCCGATCCTTTCGGTGATTCCTCTTCAACTCATGGCGTATCACATAGCCGTGAAAAGGGGATGCCACGTCGATCAACCGAGAAATCTGGCGAAAAGTGTCACCGTGGAATAGTACAACGGCCGCCCTTTGCGGTGACGCGGCCGATTTTTCAGCCGGCACCAGGCCGGGAACGGTCCTCGATAGGTAAAAAAGGAGTGAGGCATGAAGAAAATCATTTCCACGAACTCGGCCCCGGCCGCCGTCGGCCCCTACAGCCAGGCTATAAGGGCGGGCGACTATCTTTTTATTTCGGGTCAGCTCGGCATTGATCCGGCGACGGGAAAGCTCTTGGACGGTCTCGAGAATCAGGTCGAAAGGGCGCTGACAAACCTAAAGGCGATACTTGAGGAAGCCGGTGGAAACATGGGCAATATAGTGAAGACGACGGTCCTACTCCAGTCGATAGGCGATTTCAAGACGATGAACGGGATATACGGCGGTTTCTTCGCCGGTGACCCGCCGGCAAGGGCCGCTTTCGAGGTGGCCGCGCTTCCGCTAGGCGGGCTGGTCGAGATCGAAGCGATAGCCTACCTTGGGTAACAGTCGGCTTTACAGTTCTTCTTTTTTATATTATCGTTCCGGTGCGGGAATGGAAGGGTTCTGGTGGGCCCCAAGGACTTCAAATCCTTATGCCGGGTGCTAAAACCATCCGGGGTGGGTTCGATTCCCACACGTTCCCGCCATCATAATATATAACGGGAAAAGGGAGTCGCCGGGAACGTCCGCGGCTTCATGATGAAGGTAGAGAGGCATTCTTCACGTGGGCAGGTATAAACGAGTTTGCGGCTCATTCGATCCTTTCCCAGTTTCAGTTTGCCTGATCGCTCTAACGATCCTGGCCGCCGCGGGGGCTTCAACCGCCGGAACGAAAGCCATCGGTGAAAAGTTTCCCCGGGCGGCCGCGCTGGTTTCCCTCGAAGCATGGACGGACAGCGTCGAGGCCGCCTCGGGCAAGCCGGACATAACGCTGGATGAGATGAAGTCGATACTCGAGCGCGAGACGGGAGAACCGGTGATAGAGGGGACCGAGTGGCGCAGGAGAAAGAATCCGCGGGTGGCCATGCTCTGTGCCCTCGCCTGTCCCGGGCTCGGTCAGATCTACAACGAGAAACCGTTCAAGGCGGCGATCGCCCTCGGCTTCGAATCGTGGTATATGGGAAGAATCATCCATTACTACAGGGAGGAAAAGCGGGAGACGAGGATACGCGATTCGTACCCCAAGTGGAAGGTTTCACCGATCGATTCGACCCTCTACATCAGCAGCGACTGGAAGTTTTACGATGCATGGGTCGAGGAGTACAAGGCCAGGAAAATAGACTGGATTTGGTGGCTGGCCGGAGTTAA
The DNA here is from genome assembly GCA_964584495.1 of uncultured bacterium. Classification (GTDB taxonomy): domain Bacteria; phylum Krumholzibacteriota; class Krumholzibacteriia; order Krumholzibacteriales; family Krumholzibacteriaceae; genus CAZPAH01. Next base: position 2,860 of record CAZPAH010000162.1, read on the forward strand.
GCTGGTGACCATACTCGATGCCTATATCGACGCCCACCTCAACGATATGAGGTTCAGGATCGAGGAGGTCGGCGGAGAGGACAGCGCCGGTATCTCGATTGTATTCGATTTCTAGGCTCTAGCGGCAGCCGTATTGCTTTTTACGGCACGGGCGGGGGCGGAAAGCGATCAAGCGGCTTGCATCCGTCATGTTGATAGGCGTACAATGGGGCTCTGTAGATCGAGAGGGACCCGAGAAGAAAGGCAGATGTGAATACACAACCGAAGCAGAAACCGAAATCCAAGCTGAGAGAGTACACCGAGATAATCGTCACCGCGGTTGTCCTCGCCCTGATAGTACGGGCACTTATAATACAGAGTTACCATATTCCGTCGGAATCGATGGAGGATACCCTCCTGAAAGGCGATTTTCTATTCGCCACCAAGTTCATATATGGAGCAAAGGTGCCGTTCGTGAACCTGCGCTTACCCGCTGTAAGGGGTCCTAGACCGGGCGATGTGGTGATCTTCAAATTCCCCGGTGACAGGAAAACGGACTATATCAAGAGATGCATCGCCGTTGAAGGACAGACGATCGAGGTTATCGGGAAGACGGTAAAGGTGGACGGAGTTGAGCTGGAGGAGAAGTATGCCAAGTTCATTCATAAGGATATCTCGAGGCGGCCCTTCGGGCCTTTCGAGGTGCCTAAAGGGCATATCTTCGTTATGGGGGATAACCGCGATAACAGTTATGATTCCCGTTTCTGGGGACCGCTGGACACGAAACTGCTCCGGGGTAAAGCGCTATTCATATATTTCTCAATTGATTATGATAAACACTGGCTGCGATTCACGAGGATCGGCGATATTATAAGGTGATTTAGCGGTACGCGGCGTCTCGAGGCCCCCCTTTTTCGCACCGCAGCCGGTTTGAGGCACCGTATTTGCAGTCCGTTATTCGGACCCGGAGCTCTTTTCTCGCCTGAAACCGTCAAGCCGGGCGGATTACCTGTGTTCTTGACATTATCCCTGCTAAAGCCTAAATTTATCCAGGTTGTAGCAGTCGGAGACGGAGAGTGCCAGGAATGATGCTTGAAAATGACATAACTCCTTTCGAAAGCGTCATATTAGGAGATGTAATAGATCTCTATATCGAAACCGGAAAGCCGGTTAGTTCCAAGATGCTTAAATTGAGATTCAATCTCAGAGCAAGTTCCGCCAATATCCGGAACCACCTGCACGAGCTCGAATCGAAGAGATACATCTTCAAACCCCACATTTCCGCGGGAAGGGTTCCCAGTGATAAAGGGTACAGGTGGTACGTCGACAATATTAGGAAGACCAACCCGCTCAGCAGGAAGATGAAGGAGGAGATAAGAAGCAGGATCGGGAGCGATTGGGGCGACATGCGTGAAATAATGCATAGGACCTCGAAGCTTATCGGGGAAATAACCGACTATATGGGGCTGATGATGGGGATTTACCAATCGCTCGGGCATGTGAGAAATCTTAGGATAGTCCAGCAAGAGCATCTCAGCGGCCTGATCGTTCTGGTGATGATCGACGGGACCGATCGAAAGGTCCCCGTTGAGTTTCCAAAGAGATATTCGCCGTTTGTCATCGATCGCGCGGTACAGATAATAAACGAGAGGGTTGCGGGTTTTCCTCTTGAAGAGGCGCAGAGGCGTATTGAAAACTTTCTCAAGGAAAGCGCCGGGGTCGAGAGAGAGATCGCCGGATTGATATCGAGTAATGCCGAGTACCTTTTCAACTGGGCGTACGACCTTGAGTATCACTTTAAAGGCATGAGCGATAATATTGCTATGGCGGAATTTAGCGATACGATGCTATTGCGCGGCCTCGTCCGGATCATGGGGGAAAAATCGTTGATGCTCAATCTTATGCGAAGCAGGATGGAGCACGATACAATGGTGACTATCGGCAGTGAAAATCTGCTGGATGAATTCGAGTCATTCTCGATAGTGACAAAACGTTTCAGAACGGGGGAATGCGACGGTTTGGTGGGAATACTGGGCCCCACGAGGATGAGTTACGGGATGGTACTGTCCTTGCTGAACAGGATAGAGGAGGAATTCCGTTACCACGCAAGGTAGGCCGGTTTTCCGGCCGAGTCGATTTTTGCACGAAAGTTAAAGGGAGGATAGAGCTTTGTCTCACGGTGGAAAAGAAAATTCACCCGAATCCGCGGGTACCGGCGAGAAGATTCTCGACGAAAAGATGATGCGGGAGGCCGAAGAATGGAAGGAGGGGAACGGGGAGAAGGAGCCCGCGGCCGAAGGTAAAGGAATTAATGGAGATAAGACGCAACAGGATCGGTTTGAAGAGGATCTGAAAGATGCGGACAGGGAGTCGGGCCATCACGGTAGCAAGGAATCTACCCGCAAGCGGTCGAAAAAAGGAAAATCGAAGGATCTGGTTGACCTTCTCCAGAAGAAGAACGACCTACTTCAGGAATTAAAAAAAGAATTAGAACAAGCCCGTGAAGATATAGCTATAAAAGAAGATAGATTGCTTCGTGTTGTGGCGGAATTCGAAAATTTCAAGAAGAGAACAAGGCGGGAATGGGAATTGCTCCAAAAGACAGCGAATGCAGAACTAA
>CAZPAH010000163.1:0-5433 GCA_964584495.1 uncultured bacterium
AAATGTACTCCCCCTCCATGACGCTGATCTTCCCCACCTCCATCGATCTCTTCCTGTAATCGATATTAAGGTCCTTCGCGCCGACGACACAGACCTTTCCCATCTGGCGGGCCACCAGCGCGGCGTGAGATGTGGCTCCTCCCGCGGAGGTCAGTATCCCGTTCGCCACGCTCATACCCCTTATATCCTCAGGGCTGGTCTCAATCCTTACGAGGATCACTTCTTCCCCTCTGGAAGCATACTCTTCGGCGTCCGCCGCGTTGAAAACGACCTTTCCCGTAGCGGCTCCGGGGCCCGCGTTGATTCCTTTCGCCACGAGGAGACCCTTTTTCACCGCCTTCTCTTTCTGCGACTGATCGAAAACAGGCCGTAGAAACTGGTTGAGCTGTTCGGGCGCAATGCGCCTTATCGCCTCTTCCTTCGTAATCAGGGATTCCCTGACCATATCAATCGCTATCCTTATAGCGGCGAATCCCGTCCTCTTGCCGTTGCGGGTCTGGAGAATCCAGAGTCTGCCGTTCTGGATCGTGAACTCGAGATCCTGCATCTCGGAATAATGTTTCTCGAGCTTATTCCGGACTTCGACGAGCTCGAGGTAGATATCCTTCATCTCCTCTTCCAACGAAACGATCTTCCTATCGCCCTTTTGAGCGTTATTTATCGGCTGAGGCGTCCTAATTCCCGCCACGACGTCCTCCCCCTGCGCTTTCATCAGGTACTCCCCGTAGAATACATTCTCGCCCGTGGCGGGATTCCTGGTGAAGGCGACCCCCGTGCCCGAATCATCCCCGAGGTTACCGAAGACCATCGCCTGCACGTTGACGGCGGTACCCCAGTCGCCAGGAATACCGTTCAGCTTCCTATAGGTAATGGCCCTCTCGTTGTTCCACGAATTGAAGACGGCCCCTATCGCCTGCCAGAGCTGCTCATGCGGGTCATCGGGAAATTCAATACCGACCCTTTCCTTTATCATCTTCTTGTACCGGTCCACGAGATCCTTCAGATCGTCGACCGACAGGTCGACATCCTGCTGGGCTCCCGCCTCTTTCTTCTTGCCGGAAAGTATCTCCTCGAACGGATCGATATCATCCTTATCCCGGCCCTTCATCGAGAGAACGACATCACCATACATCTGTATGAAACGCCTGTAACAATCGTATGCAAATCTTTCGTCGCCCGATATCGCCGCAAGTCCCTTAACCGTAAGAGGATTGAGCCCCAGATTGAGAACCGTATCCATCATTCCGGGCATGCTTACACGGGCTCCGGATCTTATCGAGAGAAGAAGCGGATTTTTCGGATCGCCGAACTTCGCCCCCATGACCTTCTCGACCTTCGCTAGATTGGCCTGCACCTCATCCTCGAGAGTTTCGGGGTAGGAGCAATCATGATCGTAGAACCATGTGCAGACATCGGTCGATATCGTGAATCCGGCCGGGACGGGGATACCGAGAGCGGCCATCTCGGCCAGATTGGCACCTTTCCCGCCGAGAAGGTCTCTCATCCCGGCGCTGCCGTCGGCCTCGTTTCCGCCGAAGAAATAGATATATCTGCTTCCCAAGTGAAACCTCCTATTTAATAATATATCAACACGTTACAACCTAACGCGTCCTTTTTAGCGTCTTTTACTCATCTATAATCGAAACAACGGCTTTTGGCAAGGCAAAATCCGCCGGTATAAGCGGCGTCGCCGGGAGACCGGCCGGCACGGACCGGCCGATCAACCGGCACTGAGAGGAACCGATCCCGTTCATCGAATCCTGACGATCTTCTCCGTCCTCCTGCCTCCGGTCGACAATATATGGAGAAAATAGACCCCGCTGGACACTTCATTACCGTTGTTGTTCCTTCCATCCCAGATCAACTGTGAGCCCCACTTGACCGTCCTGTCGTCGACCAGCGTCCTGACGAGATTGCCGGAGGCATCGTAGAGGTTTACGCTGATCCGCTCCAATTGGGGGAAAAAGATGTCGCAGCGGATACTCTCGATGAACGGATTCGGATAGCATCTCGAAAAGGAACCGGAATCGGCGTAGATTGGCCTTTCCAGCCCGGAAGCGGCGAGCCCACGTGGCAGACCGTATCCGTAATCATTGTCGGGAGATGCCGCCCGCGAAGCGGTCGAGGTAAGCGTGTCCCGCAATCCTATGGGTGTCCGGCCGGGATCAATGTCTAGAAGTTGCGCGCAGAGCCCGGCGACTAGCGGTGCCGAGAAAGAAGTTCCGTTACGGTTGGAGTATTTATTGATGGAACGGTGCATAACGGTATGCACTCCGACTCCTGGAGCGACAAGATCGGGTTTTATCCTCCCGTCCCACGTGGGACCCCTCGAGCTGAAATAGGCGATATCCCCATAATAATCGACCGCTCCGACAGCGATCACGCTGTCCCCGTCAGCGGGAGCGACGAGGGAGAAGTAACCGTAATTTCCGGCGCAGTTCACTACCACGATCCCGTGCGAGACCGCTATGTCTGCCGCCCTTGTGCACAGTGGCGTTTCTCCATCGAACGATTCGGGATCGTACCAGGCTAAATATCCGAGCGAGGAAGTCACGATATCCGCGCCGATACTGTCAGCCCACTCGAGCCCGGCGATCCATTTATCCTCCTCGATCTCTATCTCCCGATCGATGATCTCCGTTTTTGCCAGTATGAACTGCGCCCCCCAGGCCGGCCCGACGAGATTCCCCTCGCTGTAGCCGGCCAGCGCTCCCAGAACGAGGGTTCCGTGCTCATCCTGATCGGGGTGGTCCCCCACTTCGTTCGACGTGACGGAATCGAAGTTCACGAAATCGTATTCGGCAAGGAGATCCAGGCCGGCGAAAGCTTCGTGCCGAAGATCGAACCCGCTGTCCATTACACATATCAATACCGGATCGATTCCTCCGACATCTCCCGACCCGTTATAGCCGAGCTCCAGAAGCTCGTCGCTCTGGATCATCCCAAGCTGCAGCAGACTGTCTCCGTATTTTCCGATGAGTGGATCGTCCCGGCAGAGGAAGATCGCGCGCTTCGTCGGAGCCGGATCGACTGCGGGTTCTCTCTCCCTTCTGTATGAGATCACCTCATCGACCTTTTCCACAAATGGCAGCCTGCAGAGCGCGGCTACATTCCCTGCTGCCAACTCGGCGCTGAGAGCGTTGAAGTAGCGAGAATAGTATCGAGGATTCGTGATATAAGGGCGAATCCTCTTCAGGTATTCGTCGGGCGGTGGGAGATATCTTTCAATTCCTATCACGTACGGATCGCATCCGGATCTCCGTCTGATCCTATCGGCGGCCCTCTCTGAGAAACGAGGCCGACGCTCGCCTCCCATCGCGCCGGGACCGCCGCCTCGGTCTCGCAGATAAATCCAGACGGTTATCAGATCTCCCGGTGAGCACTCCCCCAATTTTTCAGCGAGGCGCAAACTGCACCCGGCCCTCTCCAGCGCGGCGCGTGAAGGGGATTCATCACTCCGGACCGCCGTCAATCCTGAAAAAAGCAACAGCGCAGCGACAACCGTCACTGTACTAATTGAAGGGTGGTGTCGGGACAGATCTTCCTCCTCATTCCGCCGGTGGAGGATCCTTGATCGCTTTAATAGATTCGAAGGTGATAAAATCGGCGTGATGGACGATTATCGCTTCGGGGGATCTATAAGATTTTTCACCTTCCCGCGAATGCACCGCGATGATATGGCATACCTCTTCAGGCAGACCCTCGCACATCGCAATACCCATGCCGGAAAGGGGGTGCCGCAGGAACTTGCCGCTCCTCGAGACGAAGCATTTCCCAGCCTTCATCCTGTTCTCCAGAAGCTTCCCGACATCGTGAAGAAGGGCTCCTGCGATCAAGTAATCGGTGTTGATATCGATGCCGCCCGGATCTTTCATCTTCTCCGCGACACACATGCTGATATGGGTCACCGTCCGGGTATGGTCGATAAGGTTCGCTCCGGGTTCGGGAACAAGCAGGGTGAACGGCGCTCCGTCGAGCTCATCCTCCTCCCATCCCCCTGCCGAAAAAGCCTTCTCCCAGACAAGCTCGGTTTTTTCCCGTAAAGCCTTATCCGATATCCACTCCAATTCGGGCAGCTTCTTTTTCCAGTCAACCATCTCTTCAGCTCTCCTTTGCCGGGATCAATGTCTTCGATGCCTCTGCGGACGCCTTCGGCTCCGGTCCCTGCCTATCTCCAGGTAAAAGCCGATGTTGGCCGTTTCCTCAATCTTCGGAACTATCATCTTTCTGGCCGTCGTCATCATCAACGTGACACCGGGGCCGTGACCGTTGGTTACACAGGCTCCATGAACGACGACACCTACGGAAATCGCGCCGGACCTGATTGCCCGCCCATACCGACAGTCGGCATCGCTGATCGCTATGACATCGCCGATCCGGAGGTTCTGCAAACCGTATTTTTTCACCGAGTCCTTGTCTGCAAGTTGAATGTCGTAATCCCCGCTGTAAGAATGACGCGCACCGAGTCCCGACCCCATGATAGAGGCGGGTATGACATGCGTAACGGGCACGACGAGCTGCTTGTTCTGAATGAAGATCCCCAGTTTCTTGAAAAGGGCCGGATCGGTGTTGAATATATGAATGTCGGGAAAATCGAGAAGCTTCAATCCCTGCCCCATCGCTTTAATTTGTATCTTGTCGCCGATTACCAGCTTGTCCAGCGTCGACGGGGAAAAATCGATAAGCACATGCTCTACCCCTCCGTGCTTGCCGGTGACCGTGCCCTTTATCCCCGCCGCCTTCCCGTCGACGATCCTCGCCTCGTTCCCGATACACGTCAGGATACTGAGAGCGCCCATACCGGGCGGTGTTCCCTCCTGAGAGAAAAGCGATATCGACACGCCGGGCTCTACATGGTCTCCTGCGAAATCGAGGGCGGAGTCCCCGACGGCGACATTGTAGGTTATCCCGCCTGTTCCCGGCATAACATGGGCATGCCCGTCCGAATCTATTAGGTAGGGATTTCTGAGATTCATTCTCGGGTGCGATACCACACCGAGAACCGATTTCTGCACCAAATTCTGCTTGTTTGTTCTCAACATATTATATACTCTTCCGGCCGCCGCCGACCCGCTAATGTTCAGTGCCGCCCGATCGGCATCTTCTTTCTTAAAGATCCATCCATGAACCGGATGCTTTCAGAAAATCCGGTATTTGTCAAGACGTTAAGGCTGTCGCGGAAGTCCTCTGTCGACCGCTGCGGCGCCCAGGTCCTTCCTTTTGTCCACCCGACGATCCCTGCTTCAACGCGGCTGCGCCATCGCCGGCAAAAAAAAGCCGCCTTCAAGATGAAGGCGGCCGGAAATCGACTGCATCGATATCACCTGATCACGACAATTCTCCCGTACACCGCCTCACCGTCATTCCTCTCACACCTGAACATGTAAACACCCGAGCATACATCCTCGCCGGCCTGGTTTTTAACATTCCAGC
>CAZPAH010000164.1:0-5411 GCA_964584495.1 uncultured bacterium
GCCGGTGAAATCGTTCCCCCACGGACAGAAGCCGAACTTCTCAACTTCCCGGTCGGATATATCCGATCGCAGATATATCGATATTCTTCCGGTGAGATCGTATATAGACATCGCCGTTTGTGAATTCAACGTGTAAGATTCTCTGACCATAAAGGGCACGCGGTCTCTACCACGCCCGAACGAATCAAAAAGCGATTTCGATCCCGTCCCTTCGGCACAGGCGGCGGCAATCATCAGAACACCCCCCTCGTCGACGGCGTAGGAAGAGTGCCTCAACGCCTTATGCGCTTGTAGAAGATTAATATCCTTCGGGAAACCTCCGGCCGAAGCGATCACCGCCTTGTACCGTTTATCGAGGGGGATCGTGAATTGATCGTGGAACTTCGCCGCCGCTTTTTCGTGCGACCCCACCATGTCGCCCGCATTGATAAAGGCCGCCTCGCCGTTTCCGGCGCAAAACGTGTTGATCATGAAAACAGGTGCGGGAAGAAGCTTTGCACCCGCCACCATGTCGTTATGAACGGGATTATTTCCCAGGTTGCCCGGCCGGCAATGCTCGGCGAGCCCATCCCCGGGATCTTCCATGAGGGATAACCTGTGGTTGGCGAGGATCGTCTTCTCCGATGAGATTCCCGGAAGAATCAGTTTTCGCGCCCCACCGAAGCCGGCGAAATAATGAAATGAGAGCGTCCCAATACCGATTACAAGATCCGATTCCACGACCCGTTTATTGAAAAGACAAGGGGTTCCGGCAGGCGTGGTACCGACTTCGATATTCGAATCCTCGTCGGAGGCATCATGCTCGCTTACATCGTATTTTGAAAGTATGTCCCCCCCGACAAGTCTCTCCAGCTCGTCTCGATCGTGCCCGCGGTGCATACCCATGGAGAGGAAGATGCCGATCCTATCGGGACCCGTGCCACACTTCTCCAGATATTCCAGTAGCATCGACAGGATACCGCCCGTCACCCCTCCCCTGGTCAGATCGGAAACCAGAACGCTGATCCTCCCTCTCGAAGGAAGAAGACGGTCGAGACCGCACGATCCGACCGGATTCTCGACGGCCTCAACGAAGCAGGTTCTCGGGTCCTTCAAGGGCGGCGGATAATCGTCCCCGGTGATCTTCAATCGATTCCTGTGCGGCAGTTCCAACGTGAAGGATGAATCGCCGTATGGAAGTATCAATCTCAAAAACCGCTCTCCATCTTTATATGCGGCAAGATGTTATGGAACCGGGCCGCGCCCTCAATCCGGGAGAATATGCGTGCCTTTTACGCCCCGGCAAGCAGCGAGAAGACTGTCCACGCGGGAAATTATCGCCTCTTTACCACCGCCGGCGATAAAATCTATCGCCGCCCTTACCTTGGGCCCCATACTCCCCGCGGGAAATTCGTAAGCTTCGTACAGCTGCCTCATCTCGGTGAGTTTGATATCCTTGATCGGTTTCTGATCCGGTTTTCCCCAGTTTCTGAACACAACTTCCACATCGGTAAGGATAATAAGCCGTTCCACGCCGACTCTTTTGGCCAGAACGGATGCGGCCCTGTCTTTATCTATCACGGCTTCCACACCTTCAAGCTCCCCATCGTTGACGATTACGGGGATCCCCCCGCCGCCCGCGGCAATGACAACCACACCCATATTCATTAGAGAGGCGATTACATCGGCTTCAACAATTTCTAGGGGTGTAGGGCTCGGAACAACCCGCCGGTATCCTCTCCCCCCGGCGTCTTCCTTCATGATCCAGCTTTTCTGCGAAGCCAGGCGTCCCGATTCAAGCTTGGAGTAAAAAGGGCCGATAGGTTTGGTGGGATTTTCGAATGCGTCGTCTTCCTCGTCTACAATTACCTGGGAAACGATCGATACTACATCCTTGCTGATTCCCCTCGTCCTGAGCTCGTTTCTCAGCATCTGCTGGATCATGTAGCCGATACCGCCCTGTGAATCGGCTCCGCAAACATCGAGGGGCATGGGCGGTATGTGGTCCTTTGCCGCGTCATTCCTCTCCAATATATTCCCCACGATCGGACCGTTTCCGTGAGTCAGGATAACATTCCGGCCCGATCCTATAAGATCGGAGACCTGTTTCATGGTGTTTCTCGTCGTCCTGCGCTGCTCATCGATCGTACCATCTCCATCAGCCGGAATGATTGCGTTCCCCCCGATCGCTATTAAATCGATACCTCCAGCCAAGATTACCTCCAAAAAACATATCCCCCCGGCGGAAACCGGTTCCGCCGGGGGAAAAGATTGACCTGTGCCGATTCTAAAGTACTTCTTCTATCTTTTTCAGAGCTTTCTTAAGGTTCTCCTGGGAATTCGCGTAGGAAAATCTCAGGTATCCCTCTCCGTACTTGCCGAAACTGGTTCCGCTCAAACCGGCCACTCCCGCTTTTTCGAGGAGGAATTCCTCCAGTTCCTTTGATTTCCTTCCCGTTCCCTCTATGTTCGGGAAAACGTAGAAGGCCCCTTTGGGTTTGAGACATTTAAAACCGGGAAGCTTGTTAAGACCTTCGACGAACATGTCCCTTCTGGCCTTGAACTCCGCCATCATCTTCTTCGATTCATCCTGCGGACCTGTCAGGGCTTCCACCCCCGCCACCTGAATGAAACTCGCCGTACAGGAGTTGCTGTTGGTCTGAAGCTTTGCGATCTGGTTAGCCAGCTCGACAGGCATCGCCGCGTAGCCGAGCCTCCAGCCGGTCATGGCATACGTCTTGGAATGCCCTTCCAGGAGGATCGTCCTGTCCTTGACCTCTGGATAGTCGTAGATGCTGACATGCTTCCCGTCGTATACCATCTTGCTGTAGACCTCATCGCTGAGAATCCAGGCATCGTGCTTCTCCGCGAGCTCTGCGATGCCCTTCATATCTGCGGGAGTCAGCACTCCTCCCGTAGGATTTTGCGGGGAATTTATGATGATTAGTTTCGTTTTGTCGTTCACCAATCCCTTCATCTCGTCGAGATCGAAGGAGAAGTTCTTTTCCTCTCTCAATGGAATAGGCACCGGTTTGGCTCCGACAAAATTTATAACCGATTCATAGATGGGAAATCCCGGGTTGGGATAAATAACCTCATCACCTTCATTGACCAGGGACATGATCGAGAAAAAGAGTATAGGCTTCGCTCCGGGAGTGACCACGATATTTTCCGGCTTTACCTCGACACCTCTGTCTTTCGTGAGAAATTCGGCGAATACTTTTCTTGTATTCGGCATCCCCGCGGAAGGACCATAATGCGTGAATCCGTCATTAAGCGCCTTAATAGCTGCGTCTATGATATTGCGCGGCGTATCGAAATCCGGTTCCCCGATCTCGAGATGAACCACATCCCTGCCTTCGGCCTCCATAGCTTTTGCCCGGGCCAGGACCTCAAATGCGGTCTCAGTGCCCAGCCTGTTCATTCGTTCTGCCAGCATGGCTCCTCCTACCGTGAATCTCAACCGGATCGACCGGCAATTACCGAAATCCCTCAAAGGAGTCATATTATGCGGTGTTATCCGTTTTGTCAATATCTTGGATAAATTAAGAAATCTCCTCATAGGTAAAGTTATTCAGCGCGTATGGAGTGGGTTGTTCCCCCACGGGAATCGCGAACTCTACGTGGGGATACATAAAGAGGTCCGATTCGAGATACTAGATCATCCGACCGTGTTGAGATAGCGTCTTATCTCCCTGCGGACTTCCTCGCGGATCTGACCCCCGCCCATGTTGGACAGCTTCTGAAGGGTCATCTTGTCGACATACCTGACGTGAATGAATTTCCTCAGGGCGGTGAGCGAAATTTTCGCGGGGTTCCTCAACAGATTCAAAGGGACTTCCTTGTTGGCGAATCCGGTATAGTACTCTCTCCGGTTGGATATCAACGAGAGTATCCTAAGCGAACGGCATCTTATAGCTATGAGCGGCATGATGCCCGGCTTGCTTATAGCTTTCGGATTGTTTAGCAGCGATGCCAGAAAACTATCATTATCGATATTCGACATGACCAACGATTTAAAACTGATGGCTTTGTCGATGCTTACCGTAGTCCAGTCGATATCCGCCGGCATACCGTTCTCATCGGTGAAGATCCCCGAAGGGATCTTCGCGAGATCGATCCTGATCAACTTGTCGTCTACAGTGAACCCCGGGATATCGGATATTGTCGAGGTATCCTTTCCCTTTGGGATCATGATCTCGAGAATGCCGTCTTTCGCGGATTCGGCGAACAGGTAAAGACAGCTTGGTATATCGAGTGTTTTACCCGTCCTGGCCAACATCGGATTCTGCAGCAGCGCTCTCATGACGGCGGTGCCGTTTCTGATCTGAGGATAGGAGTGCGCTTTAGACGACTGGATATCAAAGAGATCCGCGACGAGATTGCCGGCGCCGGTCTCCCTCAGCTTACCGGTGATCTGTTCCCAGTTAAGCTCCAACCCACGCCTCAGCAGCAACGGGGAGGAGTCGGTCTCCGACCGCAGTTCCTCGAGCGCCTTGATTTTCCATCTAATCTCTTCGCCGAGAGACCCGAGTGAAATTGCCAAAGTAGTCCGCCTGTCCGGATCGAGCGAGGCGGCCAGCATTCTAACTCTGATATTTCTCGCCTCGAGCTCTACCTTCACCCTCTCCGTAACAGCTTCATTCCACCGTGTGTCCGGATCGGCCAAGGCCCTTCTCACTCCCGCCTCCCACGCCAGCCACGGCTTATTGGAGTTCTCCGCCGGCCCGCCGGGAAGAGGCAAGGACATCGAAAGGAGCATCACCTTCTTCACGAACCATTTTTCACTCTCCATAAGCTCGGTGCCGTTTTCTTCCTTTTCGCTGAACCTTTCCATAATGCGCCTGACGTTCCGGAAATCGATCAGCTCCATCGCCAATTGATTCAGAGAGGGCACCGCAAGAATCATGGCGTATAAAAGTGTGATCCCGTCGCTTTCTCCCGAAAGGGCGGCCGAGACAATTCTCAAGATATCCTCTTGGGGATTCTCTGCTATAGACAGGTGACGGATTATACCGGAGGAAAGATCATAGACGCTTCTATCCTCCTCTGGGCCGGAGGGGGAGAAATACCGTTGATCGTCACCGGATAATAATGCCAGCTCTTCCCTGTAGGCGGAAAAAGGCAAATCGGGCGGAAACAGAACAACCTTCCGGCCAGTGGCTTTTTCGTCGTATGATATCGTCCGCACGGTATTCATGATTCCATATAAACATGCATGAATGGTTCCAATTATACGATTCGATCCTATATTTCAATCTCGACCTGAAAACCCCCTTCGGCCGGCATACTCCTTTCCACACCGAGGCGAACGGCCATGCTCACGGTATCGAAATCGAGGCCGAGTAAAAATATCCCCCTTCCCCCGCTGCCTGACAGGACCCTCCACGGATAACCGCCCCGGATCACCGGCTCATAGCAGTAAAATATAC
>CAZPAH010000165.1:0-3550 GCA_964584495.1 uncultured bacterium
CGAGAATTCAGGGGAAAAATTTCTACCGGCCGCTAGCTCTATACCGAATGTTTCAAGAAAATCCTCGTCGACGGTAAAGTTCTCCAGGATCATAGCCTGATCGGTGCTCCAACCTTCCGGATAATACGCCGTTCCATTAAATAATTCCTCGCCCGGCACCATCATGGATACGGTGGCGGAAAGAACACCCTCCACCGAATTCAACTCGTCCTTCAGCGTGGCGATCCTTTCTATCACCTCGTCGTCATGAAGGGGAAGCACGATCACCTGCTCCTTTTGAAAACCCAGATTCATGCCGCGCATATAGCGTATCTGGCCTGCTATTATGCCCGTCCCAATTATCAGTATAATCGAGATCGCGAACTGGAAAACCACAAGAACCCTTCGAAAACTCGCGTTTTCCGCGCCTTGCTTGAGGTCCCCCTTGAGTATGCGTGAAGGATTGAATCCCGAAAGATAGAGAGCCGGATAGAACCCGGCTATAAATCCCACGAACAGGACGAGAACGAGCAATCCGGACAACATTCGGGGATCAGTCAGAAAATGTATATCGATCTCCCGTCCGGCAAGATCGTTGAAATACGGCGTGAATAGGGTGACCAGAATCATGGCCGATATGATGGAAATCACCGCCATAAACAGCGATTCACCCAGGAATTGGTAAATCAGGCGGATCTTCTCCGCTCCAAGCACCTTGCGCAGACCGACCTCCTTGGCCCGGTTCGCCGAGCGGGCGGTCGACAGGTTCATGAAATTTATACAGGCGATCAGAAGGATGAAAATACCGACGGCTGCGAACGTATACACATAACGTATATCCCCGTTGTTTCCCAGCTCGTTCTCGAGCTTCGAATGAAGGTGTATGGAAGTCAGCGGCTGCAGGTAATTATCCACCTTGCCGCCGATAGCCTTCATAAACTCACCTAGGTATTTATCGTTGAAGCCTGCCAGCTTTGCTTCGAAATCGAGGGGATCCGTTCCTTCCCGCAGCAACAGATAGGTTTGAAAATTGAAATTGTACCAGCCAAGATTATTGATTCCTCGTTTGAACAATGTCTCGAAAGAGACAAGCATGTCGAATGAATAATGAGAATTCAGCGGAGGATCTTCAACGACGCCCGTGACCGTGTATTCCTCGTTACCGTCGACATATTTAATTATCTTACCCAGCGGATCCTCCTCCCCGAAGTATCTTCGGGCGGTCGCCCGGGTAAGCACAACCGCGAAAGGCATCTTCAAAGCGTTTTCCGGCGCTCCCCTCAGCATTCTAAACGAAAAGACATCAAAGAAAGAGTTGTCCACATAGATAACGTCTCTTTCAGAATAACGCTTATCCAGATACTGAAACAGGTGGACGCCCGATTTTCTGAAACGGACGGCGCTCAGCACTTCCGGGAAATCTTCGACCAACTGAGGTCCCATCGGCGCGGGAATCGTGGCTACTCTAAAATTCTTGCCGGCGATGGTGGCGTCGGTTACCATCCGATGTATCCGATCCGACTTTTGGTGAAACCGGTCGAAGGAAAGCTCATTCACGATAAAGGCAAGAATGAAAATACAGCAGGCCATGCCGACGGCAAGTCCGGCGATATTTATCAATGAATACCCTTTGTGTTTTTGAAAGATCCTAAGTGTGATTTTCAGATAATTCTTGAACATGACTCCATTCCTTCCCGCCTCATCCAAAACCATTGGAAAACAAGTTCACTAAGAATCCCGGGGCAGGTGGATATCTCCTGTTCTCACTCGTTGCAATCGTCCTATGCATTCATGATAATTTCAATTCATAGTACGCATTGTGAATACTATATGTTTCTATGCATTTGATTTTTACCCTACAAACCGTTATCTTGATCGTGGAGCCCAACCGACTGTATCCGGTTTTATTAAAGCCACAGTCCCTTCTCTCAACCGATCCCAACCGTATTCGTAGGTTCTGTTCGTCCACTCTCCACTATCCGACCGGTCCCGCACCGCGCAAACCGTCTTGTTCCCGGGCATCTTCCGGCACTCCGGCCGGTGGAACAAAACAGCCCCCGGAGTCAACGACCGGACTTGATGGTAAAAGAAAGGAGGAGAGATGATGAAAGCTCTGCTTATAGCTCTTATTCCCGCTCTGATCGTTTCCGCCTTCACCGCTGTCGAGACAGGCTCCATCTGCGGGAGCGTAGTGGGCGAGGCCACCGGGAAGCCCCTGGCTTATGCCAATATCGTCGTGATGGGCACGAAGCTCGGAGCCATGGCGCTTACGGACGGATCGTTCTGCATCGAAGGAATCCCGGCCGGCACATACACGGTCAAAGCGATGATGATGGGATACAAACCGGTGGAAAAGCAGGATGTGATCGTCGAGCCGGGGAAGAAGATCAATATCGAGTTCAGGATGAAGGAGACGATTGTCGGGGAAACGCAGGAGATCCTCGTCGGAGCCGAATATCGCG
The DNA here is from genome assembly GCA_964584495.1 of uncultured bacterium. Classification (GTDB taxonomy): domain Bacteria; phylum Krumholzibacteriota; class Krumholzibacteriia; order Krumholzibacteriales; family Krumholzibacteriaceae; genus CAZPAH01. The sequence goes on from CAZPAH010000165.1 coordinate 2,442, forward strand.
AGATTCAAATAGGGAGAAGCGGCTCAATCAAAACCGGCGACCAGCTCCATGTAAGGGGTGGAAGTGACGCAAAAATGCGATCCTGCCGCCCGCGCATGAGCCAAATGAACGGCTGTTATATTCCGTCATGCAACCTTCCCTGCCGAAACTCCGAGGAGTACGCGCGCAGGGACGAGAACGACTTCCTGACGGCGATCGGCAACCCGCTGTCCACTTTCTCTATCGACGTGGATGTCGCCTCTTACGCAAATTCGAGGCGCTTCATCATGGCCGACAGGCTGCCCCCTAAGGACGCCGTTAGGGTCGAGGAATTCGTAAACTATTTCGATTACAGCTACAAGAGGCCAAAGGATGATCTGCGGTTCTCTATAAACCTCGAGTATGCAGTCTGCCCGTGGAACAGGGAACACAGGCTGGCCCACATAGGGCTCCGGGGCGAAGAGATCGCCAAGGACAAACGGAGACCCAGCAACCTCGTTTTCCTTATCGACGTCTCCGGATCCATGCGGCCGGAAAACAAGCTCCCGCTACTGCGCAAGGCCTTCCTCCTGCTGGTCGACCGGTTGGCCGACGACGACCAGATCGCAATCGTGACTTATGCCGGGCATGCGGGGGTCATACTCGATCCGACGCCGGGCCGATGCAAAGGGAAAATCAAGGATGCGATCCGCAGCCTCGTGTCCGGCGGTTCGACCGCCGGCTATGCGGGCATCCAGCTTGCATACGAGATCGCCGAGAATAACTTAATCAACGGCGGCAACAACCGCGTCATCCTGGCCACCGACGGTGATTTCAACGTCGGCATCTCCAGCACCTCCGCGCTGATCGAAATGATCGAGAAAAAGCGCAGTAGCGGGATCTTCCTGACCGTTCTGGGATTCGGTATCGGCAACTACAAGGACGATCGGCTCGAGCAGCTGGCGGATAATGGCAACGGCAACCATGCCTACATAGACAACCTTCTCGAAGCGAAGAAGGTCTTCATCGACGACCTGACCTCTACCCTCTACACGATCGCCAAAGACGTTAAGATCCAGGTCGAATTCAATCCCGCTAAGGTCGCCTCGTACAGGTTGATCGGCTACGAAAACCGCCTGCTGAAGAAAGAG
>CAZPAH010000165.1:3560-5381 GCA_964584495.1 uncultured bacterium
TTCTCGAACGATCTCAAAGACGCCGGGGAAATCGGAGCGGGCCATACGGTGACCGCCCTTTACGAGATCGTGCCTGCCGGGCCTTCCGGGGCCGCCGCGGAGGAAAACGGCGAACCGATCACCGTGGATGACATGAAGTACATCGAGACGAGGATCAAGCCCGGGGCGGCTGAGACCGACGAGGTCCTGACCTTGCGGGTTCGCTATAAAGAGCCCGGCGGCGATACGAGCAAGCTCGTAACGGCGGTGATCGATGGTGAGCCCCTTTCCGTCGAAAACTCTTCGAAGGATTTCAGATTCTCTGCGGCGGTGGCCATGTACGCCATGATCCTGGCAGAGTCGGAGCATCGCGGCGACATGCGCTTGGAAGATGTAAGGACCCTTGCGAAGGGCGCCATCGGCGAGGATCCCCATGAGTACAGGGCGGAGTTCCTCAGCCTTGTAGAGCGGACAAGGTTGATAATCGGATTGTCAAGCAGGTGACCCTCAAAGGGATGCCACGGATGAGGCACCGTGCCGGGGCGGCCCACAAGGCCGCTCCGGACTATTTTCTCCCCAAATAATTATTCCCGCCGATTCACTTCCCGAAAAACAGCTTTCTGCCCTTCCTCAGGCTTTTTCTGACACCAAGCCCTTTAAATATCTCCATGGACCTTCCCGAAAAAACCAGATTCATCCTCTTTTTCATGTTTATCCGGTCCACCGTTCTTGCCGTTTTGGCCGTTAATTTCAGAAACCTGTCCCTTGGGATATTTCTGCAGAAGTAATTAGCCGGACTTTGATGGTTATACAGCGCGACGTTAAAATCAGCGTCGACAATTCCATTCTCCAGACAATATCTGAATGCGTCCGTTCCCGGATACGGCGTGAAGATGCTGAATATCACCGAGTCGCAATCTATCCTTCTCATCGCATTCAAAGTGTCATTTAGCGTCTCCTCGGTCTCTTGGGGAAATCCGATCATGAAGAAAGCGCATAAAATCAAACCGTGCTTCTTAATGATCCTGCATGCATTCGAAGCTTCCTCAAGAGAAAACCCCTTCCTGATTTCGGAGAGAACCGAATCGTTTCCCGACTCAATGCCGAGGTGGATTCTGTAGCATCCCGCATCCTTCATCGCGGATATAACCCGATCATCCACAAGTCTGACGTGGATCTCGCAGCTCCATTTCAATCCGGGGCAATCAGTGCCGACCGCCTTGCAAAGCCCCAGAAGGTACTCTCTATTGATGCCGAAAATGTCATCGTCAAAATGCACCGATTGCAGTCCGAGGCGTTGCAGCCCCTTTATTTCGCTCACAACGTTTCCGTACGATCTGAACCTTGGTTTCCTGCTCCAAATTTCCCGCGAGCCGCAAAAGAAGCAATTGTGCGGGCATCCTCTGGTCGCGAAGATATTTTTGAACGCATTCTTCGGGTATCTGTCATAATCCTTCAGCAATTCCGATGCATGCTTATGAGGGTAAGAAAAAGTATCGAGGTTCTTTTCATACTCCCGCGACTCGGTTCTGAACGGAATTCCACTCTTTCTGAATATTATCCCCGGGACCTTATCTAGTTCCTCCTGATTATCAAAAGCGTCAAGAAGCTCGATTATTGTGTTCTCGCCTTCCCCGATGACGGAAACATCGATCTCGGAGTGATTCATCAGGCTCGAACCGACCATGGACGGATGCGGGCCGCCGAAGATTACCGGCGCGTCCGGAACGATCTTCCTGGCAATCCCGGCCACTATCAGGGCCGACATGAAATTCTGCGATTTCGCCGTTATGCCTACTACGGACGGGCGATATTGCCGTATAGTTGATTCCACCTCTTTCC
>CAZPAH010000166.1:0-5024 GCA_964584495.1 uncultured bacterium
TCAGGAGGAAACCTCGTATGAACCCGCCCTCCATGCTTGTTGTTTTTCCTGTCCTCTTCAATAATGGCCCGTATGAAGTCGAGGGGTTGAGACGGTGATTCATTTACCCCAGGGCCGATATCCTTGCTCTTATCTTTTTCCAATTTCCGCGCCTCTTTTCACCTACGTCGGGACTCTAACATGGAACTTATGCTGCCTTTTGCTCCGTCAGCAATCGGCCGCAGCCGTGGCGATATCAGGGACGGGCGCTTCACTGCCGGCGACGTCCGTCCTGAATTCGAGGTATATTACAATATCCGTTCGGTCCGATCCACCGAATTCCCGGTTCCTAAATGCAATTTTTTCAATTCCCGGCCGGGAGTTCGGACCTGACGAACATCTCCACCGGCTTGGAGAGAGAGTCGATAAGGCCGAAAGACCAGGTTACAGTATTTCGTTCCTTGCCGACCTGCCCGTTCGTCTCGACTATCCTGCCGGGCATACTGATCTTCAGCTTGAGTTCCGTTACTACGGCCATGCTCATCCCGGGAAGTTTCTCATCGAGAAATTTCTCCAGACGGTCACCCGGATCGTCGAGGATCCCAAAAGCCAGGTTGTAGAAATCCGAAACACCGCTTTCCGAACCGTGCCGGCGTATCGTCGCCCGGGATAGCTTCGTAATCGAGGAAGCGAGACCGCGCAGCCTCTCCTCATCATCCTCGTTGTCGAAAAGGTCTTCCCATGCGGCGGCCAGGTGGCCGGCCATCAAGCCTCGTGCTTCGGCGATCTCCTCTGGAGAAAAAGATGGGAACCGCGCGTTTACTTCCTCCGCGAAGCTGCCGGAGAGGAATCCGATAAGCTGTTCCTTCAGACCGTTGCAAATGATCCTTTCCCTGTAAGTATAGCTGCGCACGCCGGGTCCCGTACCTGTTTCCGCCTCAATTACGTTGGTTATGGCGACATCGGAGAACTCGGTTTCTTCGAGAGAACCCGTTACATGGATATCTCCGCTTAGGCGCGACCAATCGCTGATGTTCCTCGCTCGGGCTTCCCGCCTGAACCTGATATTTTCCTCGTCGCCCTTCTTTTTGGTTGGAGAACCGGCGTTTTCCCTCACGGTGCCCGGTCCTTCCCGATCCGGCACGATTTTCCATTTAGTCGAGTCGTTGACGTGGAAAAGAGCGCGGAAATTATTCATTTCAAGAGTGGATGCCGCATCTTTCTTGGAGCAGGAAGGAACCGATAGATCGAGAACCCTCGTTCCGCTTCCATCCGGATTGACGTTTACGGCGGCCGTGTACGTCCTGCATCCCGGTTGCGGAAAGAGGAGTAGTATAGCGAAGCAAGCCAAAGTTAATGTTTTTAGTTTATTCGTACCACGCATTTTCATGACCCCGCGTTTCAGGAAAGGGACTCCAGTTTAACGGCAGCCTTCGCAGGCGACCGTCCTTCGATCAGATCCAGTATTCTATTCCTGGTGATTCTGGCGTTCGTGTCAAGGGACATGGCCCTGATTAATCCAATCGCTTCGGCGGGTTGAATCCCGTCGGATGGATCGATAGCGAAGCGGGGGAACCGAAGCGATATTAACGGGAATCCTCCGGCTCTGTGAAAGAGCCTTTCCGCCTCAACGGGCCCAAGCAGCAAGTAGTCAGAAGGAAGCCCTTCAATAATTGCCGAGAGCTCGGCCACGGTGAAATCCTCACGCCCGCCGAGCAATCCGGAATAACCGATCCCGGCGAATCTGCGCCCTATAAGATAATCCGTAAGGATCGAGCCCTCAGGGGGGGAGATCGGTGCCGGTGATTCGAGCTTTTCCAGCCGGGAGGTCAGGATCCTTTCCCGTTTCTTCAGGCGCTCCACCTCCGACAGGAGGAAACCTCCCGCGAAGAGGAGAACCGCCAGAACGGCGGCCATGGCCGGGACGAGGCGGCCTAGCGGCGTTTTCCCGGCACGACCCTCCCGGAGATAATGAGGAACCCGCCCGAGATCCCTGGATACATCGATCCACATGGTATCGACCATTTCGTCCGGCACCGATTCCTCCAGAGATGACATCGTTACCGAATGCAGGTCGAGGTGGATTCTAAGAAGGACGGAGCAATCCGGACAGTCTCCGGACAGCCTTTTCAGCTCGGTGAGATCATCGTCCGCTACCGGAATCCCCCGGCTTGATTCGAGGCGGTCGCGGAAAGATTTGCAATCGTGTCCATTCTTCATAAGGATTCCTCCCATTTTCGGATCATCCCGGCTAGCTTGAGACGGGCGTTTCTCAGGGTAACCCGCAGGGTCGATCCGTTCATCCCGAGTATTTCGGCGGCGTCGTTCTGGCTGTTCTGCTCTATGTCGACTGCCGTGAAAACAGCCCTTTGGCTATCGGTCAATTTCAACATCGCTTTCCTGAGCATTACCGAGAATTCCGATACCTCGACCGTTTTACAGGGATCGGAAGCCCGGGATGGGATTTGGCTGTATTCCACGGGCGCCTTCGCGCCCATGGATTCGTGCCTGAAGGCGGCGCTTCGCAGATAGCTCATGCAACGGTTGCGGTGGATCGAGTAAAGCCACGCCTTGAAAGGTCTCGAGGGATCATATCTTTCGATATTCTCGTGAACCTTTATCCACGTTTCCTGGGTCAGGTCGCGGGCTGTTTCCCAATCGAGAGTGTATCTGAATGCGACGGCGACAAGGGGACGGGTGAATGATTCGACCAGTTTCCTGAAGGCCGCCCGATCACCTGATTTGAGATCCCTCGCGAGCTCGTTTGGATCCTGGTCGCTCACAGACGGCTGCTCCTCCATTGTCTTAGGCCGGCACGAAACGGGGTTCCTTACCCTGAGATGTTTCAACCACGGTACGTATGGTGACGGGCGATTGTTTACGGGAAAATACGCTCTCAATCGATACTTTTAGCGCAACGGAACCCGACCGCGAAGTCGACCCAATATTTTTTCAAACAGATTCTGGAGTAGACCGTGCAGCACATCTTGCCCGAGTACCAGCCGCCGCCTCTGGCGACGGAGAGGAAACCGTCTTCCGGTCCCGTTGGATTCTTTACGGGGCTCACCGAGTAGTAATCCTTTCCGTACCAGTCGGAAACCCATTCACGTACGTTGCCGATCATGTCGTATAGGCCGTAGCCGTTCGGGGGGTAGTTCCCGACGGGCATCGTGGAAATGGGTTCGGAGCCATACCGGAAATTCGCCGTCGATTCATCCGCCTTGTCGCCGTTTGCGAAAATCTTTCCCTCGAGTCCACCCCTAGCTGCGTATTCCCATTCCGCCTCCGTGGGGAGTCTTTTTCCAGCCCAGACAGCGTAGGCTTCCGCGTCGGCGCAGCTGACACCGACGATCGGATGGTCGGGATACTCGATTCCGCAGCGGAACCGCTCTATCCCCCAGAATATCGGCAGTTTCCTTCCCGTATCCTCGCAGAACGAAAAATACTCCGCATTGGTCACCTCGTAGGCATCGATGTAGAAGGAGTCGACCTCGACCCTGTGGACGGGGCTGGTGTGGCCTTCTTCACCGTGCCCCATCATGAACGAGCCTCCCGGCACAAGCACCATATTCTCCGGGGGGCAACCACCCCCTGCAGTCGTCTTTTCGGACGATGGGGTGGATGATGAACGTGAAGGAGCTACGGGTAGGATAAGCAGAACGATAAGCAGCATAATTGCGTCGTATCTCATGGCGGAAACCACCTTCCCGATAGGGTGGACACATCTGGAAATCAAGATCGAAGCCTGAAGATTCTCAGGACGGTTAGAGATTATCATCATAGAAGAAGTATTTTGTCAATATTGTAGGCGCTTCATAGGGAACAACCCGGATCCCATTTCACCCTACTAGCCAGCCCCGTTCAAATTTTACTCGACAATCGATAGAAAAAGAGTATTCTTCATAAGATAGTTATCCTTCATTTACCCGCTGGAAGTAGGAATCCGGTGAGTATGGGGGGATGATTTTCCTTGATTTGAATGAGTTATAAGGATTGATAATTCAAGTAGCTGGAACCGGGGGTTCGTTTATGAGCAAGTACACCGTGACGATTGATGGGAACGAGGCTACAGCCTACTCGGCGCACAAGCTGAACGAGGTTATCGCTATTTATCCCATCACTCCATCCTCTCCCATGGGAGAGTTCGCAGACCAGTGGTCCTCCGAGGGGAGGAAGAATATCTGGGGGACCGTTCCCCAGGTGACCGAGATGCAGAGTGAGGGAGGGGCTTCGGGGGCGGTTCACGGTTCCCTCCAGGGGGGAGGACTTACGACGACCTTCACCGCGTCGCAGGGGCTGCTTCTCATGATTCCCAATATGTACAAGATCGCGGGGGAGTTGACATCCACGGTATTCCACGTATCGGCCAGAACACTCGCCACGCATGCGCTGTCGATTTTCGGCGATCACAGCGACGTGATGGCCACCAGGCAGACCGGCTTCGCCCTTCTATCCTCCAACTCCGTCCAGGAAGCGATGGACATGGCCGTGGTGGCGCAGGCGGCGACATTGGAATCACGTGTCCCCTTCCTGCATTTCTTCGACGGCTTCAGGACATCGCACGAAGTTTCGAAGGTCGAGCTGATACCGGATGAAGCTTTGAAGAAACTTATAAGCGACGAGCTCGTTCATGCGCACCGTGCAAGGGCTCTTTCTCCCGACAGGCCGATCATCAGGGGAACAGCTCAGAATCCTGACACATTTTTCCAGGCTCGTGAGACGGTCAACCGGTACTACGACGCTTGCCCCGATATAGTCGCCAAGGCGATGAAGGAATTCGAAAAGGTCACCGGGAGGAAATACGAGATATTCCAGTACTTCGGCGCCCCGGATGCGGAGAGGGTTATCGCCATAATGGGATCGGGGGCCGAGACGGTTTACGAGACTGTCGAGCATATGGTGGCCGAGGGTGAGAAGGTCGGAGTCCTGAAGATTCGTCTCTATAGGCCTTTCTCCGTCGGGCATTTCATCGGATCGCTTCCTTCCACGGTCAAAACGATCTGTGCTCTCGACAGAACGAAGGAGCCGGGCAGCGTGGGCGAGCC
>CAZPAH010000167.1:0-5009 GCA_964584495.1 uncultured bacterium
TTCAACGATGACTATTTTCAGGATTCGAAAATAATGCTTAACAATGTGAAGGGAAACGCCTTGAAAGGCGGCGCTTATTACGCGAACTGGGATATTTTGATCGCGTGGTTCGCCGGGGGCTTATACGAAGTGGCTATTCTTGGAGATGAATACGAAGCGAAGCGAATGGAATTCGACCGGCATTATCTCCCATGTCTGATTTTCGCCGGCGGAAAAGTTGAAGGAACATTACCGTTGCTTGAAAATCGCCTGGTAGAGGGGCAGACTACCATTTACATCTGCAAGAACAAGGTGTGCATGAGACCGGTCACGGAAGTACAGGAAGCGTTGAAACAAATCTATTAATTATCGGCACGAACAGGAAGTCTCGTCGGCAATTTACGTTTATGGTATTCGACAGGAGTGAATGAGATGCAAAGAATACGGCTCGTTTCTTGTCTAGTATTAATTATCGTTGCTTCTTTTGCGGCTCATGTCTTTTCATCTCCTGCGCCGGGCGATAAACCGGACCCGGAAACCCTGGCGAGGGAGTTCGTCACGGCCTGGGCCGGAGGAGACCATGAGGGCGCCACCGCCACCTTCGACAAGACGATGCGCGATGCGATGCCTCCCCAGATGATGAAAGAGGCCTGGAACGGCCTCGTCGGCCGGATGGGCCGGTTTAAAGAGATCGCCGGCACGCGCATGGAGAAGTGGGAGGGCTACGATATCGTATTCGTCACCTGCCTGTTCGATAACGGCTCTATCGATATCAAGCTGGTCTATAATGTCGACCGCAAGATCTCGGGACTGTGGTTCGTGCCGACCCAGGCGCCGGAGGATGCGGGAATAACTGGGGATGCATCCGGGGCCGAAGCGGGTCCTCCCCCGTATGTGGACCGGTCTGCTTTCGAGGAATCAGATGTCACGGTCGGCTCGGGCGAGTGGGAGCTCCCGGGGACCCTCTCGATGCCCAAAGGCGTAGGGCCTTTCCCCGCCGTAATTCTCGTGCACGGCTCGGGCCCCAACGACCGCGACGAAACGATCGGCCCGAACAAGCCCTTCCGCGACATCGCCTGGGGGCTCGCCTCGAGAGGTATCGCGGTGCTCCGCTACGACAAGAGGACGAAGACGCACGGCATGCGCATGGTCACAGGCGGTGATATGCTCACCGTCAAGGAAGAGACGATAGACGACGCCGCTGCTGCGGTTAGGCTGCTCGCCCGAACGAAGCGCGTTGATCCCGGCAGGATCTTTCTTCTCGGCCACAGCCTCGGTGGGATGCTCGCCCCGCGGATCGCCGCCGAGGAGCCTCGCCTCGCAGGGCTAATAGTGATCGCCGGCGCCGCGCGCCCTCTCGAGGACCTGATGATCGAGCAGTACCGCTACATCTTCTCGCTCGACGGCGAGATCTCCGGCCAGGAGCAGACACAGCTCGACACGCTGGCAGCGCAGGCCGCCCGAGTGAAGAATCCCGCCCTCTCCGCCGACACGCCGGCGTCGCTGCTCCCCTTCGGCGTGAGCGCGCCCTACTGGATCGACCTGCAATCCTACGATCCCGTCAAGACGGCCCGGACCTTGAAGATACCGATGCTGATCCTGCAGGGAGAGCGGGACTACCAGGTGACGATGGAGGATTTCGCGAGATGGAGAAGCCTCCTTCCCTCGTCTCGCCTGGAGTGCAAATCCTACCCCCGGCTGAACCACCTTTTCATGCAGGGCGAGGGCAAGTCGGTCCCCGACGAGTACGGCACGGCGGGCCACGTTGACGCCGAAGTCATAGGCGATATCGCCGGTTGGATCGAGCGGCTGCGTTAAATCACCGACATTAGCTCGGGTCGGCGAAGCGATAGCCGATTCCCCATACGGTGAGTATCAATCGAGGTGAATGCGGAGTCTTTTCGATCTTATTTCTCAGTCGATTGATGTGCGAATTCACGGTGTGCTCGTAGACGTCGTCATGATAATCCCAGAGGATGTCCAGGATCTGGCGCTTGGAGTATACCTTGCCCGGATTCGAGGCGAATAGATACAGGAGCTCGTACTCCTTGGCGGTGAGATCCACCTGCCTGCCTTTTAATGTCGTCAGGCGCCTCTCCGGGTCGATAACCAGCCCGTTGACCTTGATTCGATGCCTTGCAATCTTGCCCTTCGAGCCCGGGTGAGCGTAACTGCACCTGCGCAGGACGGTCTTGATCCTGGCGGAGATCTCGCGGGGGCTTGAGGACTTTATTATATAGTCGTCGCAGCCGAGCTCGAGACATCTAACGCAGTCCTGCTCGACCTTCCGCTCGCTGAAAATAATGATGGGAGTGTCGTGGCAGGATGCCCAGCATCGCCGGCAGATCTTCAGCGTGGAATCGTACACCCGCGGACAATCTATCATGATCAGAGCGTATTTCGTGTATAAGTAGGGCTTTATCGCTCCATCGCCGTCGGCCGATACCTGGACCTCGAAACCTTCCCCTGTAAGGTAGGCCTTTACCGGCCCGACGAAATCAGGATCGTCACTCGCCAAGAGCAGTTTCTCGGATCTTTTCACCGTTCACCACCGGATTCGATGCCGTTTCGGCAGCTCCGACCGTGTAGAGACCTGAAGAGGAAATGGATATTCCACCTCAACTTCTACCTGCCCCTGGGGGCAGACTGGCCGGCAACCGAACATTATTCAGGGTGACGTGCTACAGGGTTGCAAATAGCATACCAAAACAGACCTCATCCTTTTCACAAGGTGCGGTGAGATAATGAAATGTCCCGGCCGGTATCGATGAGATACCCCGGTTATCTTAGCAGGATCATCTTCCTGCTTATGATATTCTTTCCGCTCTCCAGGCTGTAGAAGTAGACACCGGAGGCGATCGTTTTTCCGTTCGCGTCCTGTCCCGTCCAATCGATCGAATGCTGTCCCTTCGGCATTTCACGGCTTACCAGGCAGGAAATCTCCCTTCCCAGGGCATCATAGACCTTCAAGCTGACAAATGCCCTCTCGGGCAGGAAGTACTGTATAGTTGTCGACGGGTTGAACGGGTTCGGTTGATTCTGGAACAGCGCGAGCTGCGCGGAAGGCGTCGATATCGGATCCGTCTCGAAGAGTACCCTTCTTCCCGATTCATCGGCGACCTCTATACGGTACAGGTAGGCTGCTCCCGGCTCGAAGTCGGCATCGCTGAACGTGAACGAAAACCCGTCATACTCGATTTCGGGATCGACGAGCTCCCTGAATATCCCGATGCCCGCTTCGGCGCGCAGTACATAGAATTGAATTATCCCGTCGGCCCCGGAAAGGCTCCACCTCAGAGTGATATTCGACTTCTTGAATTCGGCGGAAAAATTCTGCAGAAGGGTGGCCACCGCGCCGCATTCGCCGGTGTTGAACGAGTACCACGCGCCGGGGGCTACCATCGGGCGGGTGGCCCTGCGTTCGCTGTTGTCCTTGGCGAAAACGTAATACTCTATGTTCACCTCGTCGTCCTGCTGAGGTATGTAGGCGTAGTAGGAATCCGGATAGGCGGTTGTCTGCATCGCCACCGCGTTGAACTCGGAAGAGCCTTCAAGACGCCAGTATACCAGGAGGGAATCGGCGACGAGGCCCGTCTCGCTCCTGTCGTCGATGAGGGCAGTCACATGGTAATCGCCGTCATTGATCTCCTTGTCCTGAAGCGGATTGGTGTCCAGGACCAGCATGTAACGGTCGTGGATACCTATTCCCCGGCAGTGTATGGCATCGTCGGACAGCCAGCCGTCCGAGAACCCCATGACTTGATAGCCGGGCATCGCGGCTTCGTAGGAGGCCAGTGCGCCCGCGTCTGAGCTGATGCCGTATGTAGGAACGAACACCTTGTTGTTAAGGATCAGGGAGTTGGTGTAGGCGGCGACATCGTCGCCCCCAATGCTGCCGCAGAAGACGCGCACGATGTTGTAAGGCCGGCCGTAGCAGTTGGTCAATGTTTGGAGGTAGTCCACATTGGCCTCGAGCTGGTCGTAATGCGGGTGGCTGGAGGGGACCTCTTTCACCAGGATCGTCTCTTCGTTGAGGATCTTGGCAAAGCAGTCGATGTGGTGGATTCCGCTGGGATCTATGTCGGGAATTACGACGTAATTGGTTATCCCCAGATAATCCTCCATCATTTGCACGATCTCCCCGTGGGTCAAGGTCGGATTCTCATCCCAGACCATATCCGTCGAGAAACCTATTCCATGTCCGTCGGACATGTAGTTCCCGCCCGTGTGAATAAGATCCGATCCGTAAACAGAGCAACCCCATAGACTGCCTAGCTCCGAGGGGACCAGGTCGTCGTAAGGCCGGGGTCTGTTATATATATGATCCACGAAGCCCCATACACCGGAGGAGAAAATAATTTGGGGCCCGTAGTCGCGTGTCCAGATGGAGTCGGTCCTGATATCGAGGAGCTCGACGTTATCCATGTTTACCCCGTTGCTCGAAAGGCGGCTCCTGCAGGTAGACTGCTGGTAGGCCCTGCACAGGACGATGACTTTGATGTCCTTGGCATACTCGCGGATGAGATCGTAGGGGATCCCGAATCCGTTACTGTACCTGATCACCACTCCTGTGACAGGTTCCCACTGGGCGCAATTGCGGATCGAACCGCCGGGCGGCGCCGTCATCAGATGGGCCGCTCCGATCTCATCGAGCCTCGTTTTCTCCTCGTCGGTGAGCCGGATGGGCAGGTTCTTTTCCGGCTCCTGGTCGGTGTCGATCTGGGCGAGGAGTCCGACGGGCAGGATTGCCCCGACTAAAAATGCTGAAATTAAGATTCCAAAAAGCAGCGAACAATTAATAGCACGAAGCTTCATAGCTTCACCTCCGCTTGAAGAATTTGGCAACTCGAGAGTTTTGATAAAGTTTTCAAAGCAAATTTTAGCAAAAAATTATCATTTTGTATATTATTTTTTGACGGCTTTTAGTAAACCGGTAGTTTTTTGTGTAATCAACCTGAAAATTTTTATTTTATCTCCGACTTTTTCGGAGAAAATTTGATTGGATTCGCTGTTCTGAGTATAATGTATTA
>CAZPAH010000168.1:0-4992 GCA_964584495.1 uncultured bacterium
GCTCGCCGCGGCTCTCGATGACCCCTTTCAGCCCGGAGAAGGCCCCGCAGGCGATGAAGGCGATGTCCCGGGTGAGGATCATCGTCTTGGGGGCGTACTCGGAGTGGGTGATCTCCGCCGGCACCGGGATCTCCGCATCCTCCAGCATCAAGCTCTTCGTTTTGATGATATCGCGCCTGTTGATTACAATTTTATTCGTAAGCCTTTTGATCAATGCCTCTATCGTCGATGGATCGTTGGTAGGGAACCCCGTCTCGTTATGACAGAGCCCCGTTACGTTGTATCTGAAGCCTGATCCGAAATTGGCCAGGACCGAAACACAGTCATCGGTCTCCATGTAGGGCAGGTATTCCTCGGGCTTTACATCCGGCTGCCGGCGGTTCACTACCTCTACTTCCGATTTAGGAGGGACCACCACCCTCTCCGTTGTATGCCCGACGATCTCGTCCAGGAGCAGGATCACGGGCGTCATGTACCTTTCAGCAAGATTGAACGCCCGTATCGTCTGCGTGTAGGTTTCCTGTGCCGAGCAGGCCGTAAGCACGATTATGCCGTGGTCGCCGTGTGTTCCCCAACGCGCCTGTTGAACATCCATCTGGGCGGGAAGGGTCGGCATGCCCGTGCTCGGGCCGCCTCTCATTACGTTCACGACGACGCATGGCACCTCCGCCATGCACGCGTAACCGATATTTTCCTGCTTGAGGCTGAAACCGGGCCCCGATGTCGCCGTCATCGATTTTACGCCTGTCAGGGATGCTCCGATCGTCGCTCCCATCGCCGCTATCTCATCCTCCATCTGTATGAACTTTCCTCCTAGTTGAGGAAGCCTCACAGAAAGGTATTCAGCGATCTCGGAAGAAGGCGTTATCGGATACCCGGCGAAAAACCTGCATCCGGCCGCAATAGCCCCTTCCGCGCAGGCCTGGTTGCCCTGCATCATCCGGATATCGCCCGCGTCCCCTTTAGCCACTGTCGTCTACTCCTTCTAGGAAACCTTCTACAAACCCGATCTCGATCTTTCCGAGCTTCATAATTGAAAAAAAATAAGACCCTCTTCTCGAGGGTCTCTATTCCACGCTAATGGCGAAATCGGGGCAGCGCAGTTCACAAAGATAACACCTGATACAGTCATCAGGTCTCGCTACCCTTGCCTTTCCGCCTTCCATCTCCAGAACATTCTTGGGGCAGAAAGCCACACAGATTCCACAGCCCTTGCACCATTCGGGTTTGATCCTGATGACCGCCGGCTCCTTTGAAGCCGACTGCTCCTCAGCCATCCCAACCTCTCTAGTTTTTGCTAATACTCTATCATTACAAGAGTTAGCTAATTATAACCAAATGGTCGCAAAATTCGGCTTCAATATAAAGCAAGGTGCAAACGGAATCAAGTTTTTTTTGACTATAGCCAACTATTTTCAAAATAATTTATTTCAATCGCGTCAAACAAGTTACAAAAACTGTCCGTTGTCCGGGGGGATACGGTCTTAAGGGCCGGACACCCGTCCATTGGTTCGTGGAGCGACCATATTATATCTATGGAAATATATCCCGAGGCAATCCGGTGAATTCCGGCGGCGCATCCGGCTAGGAGGTTGTCCGCCGGTCTTATCCCGTGGGAGACCGGCCCGGACGTTCTTTCTTCCCGCGGCCTACTAAGCCGGATCTTTGACTATTTTTGCGAGTCTCAGCAGCCGGGAGCTTATCTGCAGCCCCTCTCTGTTGACTGCATCGATATTTATCGTGAATTTCGTGCTGTTCCTTTCTCTGTACAGTTCGATCATACCTCCATTCCGTGAGAAACCGGGGATATTGCTTACCGTGAGGACATTCTTATTCTCGAATAAACCGCGAATATTTTTAAACGAGATCGTATCGGTTTCCGATATGAACAGGATATGGCAGGATCCGCAACTCTCCTTTGAAATGCTTTGCGGATCTATCTCCTTGATAACGACGTTTCGCTTTCCGACCATCCTTCCGTTAAGCGATTCAAGCGACTCCTTCTTCAGGCCGCCTCCAATGATAAACACCATGACCGGACTCTGTTCATTCTCGAACGCGCCTTCCGGCCACTTTATATACTTTGCGAAATTGTATAGAACAGAAGCATTTATCCCTTGTTCTTTAACAGATTGTTCTATCGTCCCGGCTCCACCTCCCTCTATGGGCGTCGCGGCTACGGCTCCAACTGCCACTGCCATTAACAATAGAAAAACCGGAATTAACACGGTTCGAATCGCTGCAATAGTCATTTCTCTTCTCCTGCGGCACCCGGCTGTTATATTCGTTAACCTCTCGGACCCTTGCCGTATCACAATACATATCGGCAGACTGCCGCGTTCCCTTAACTAAAATCCACTGCGAATCATTGAAAAAAATGAAATTACGAAGGAATGTGATGGAGCTGGTGGACGGAATTGAACCGACGACCTACGCATTACGAGTGCGTTGCTCTACCAGCTGAGCTACACCAGCTCCCGCAGGGTAATCAATATATTAGCTCTCGCACGATTTTCAAGTCTTTTTTGACTTTGCCTGCGGGACCGTTTTCCATCGTGGCTTCCCGCCCCCTACCAGCGTCCCTTCATCGTGACGTTATTTAATGATTTTTTGGTTGAAAAAATTAATACATTATGATAGAATCGATCCGTATCTCGGGATGTAGTGTCATCCTAGCGGTACCACTGGGTTCCGCGTAAGGTTTCACAAACGCCGACCGCCGTAGGAGAGCCAAGCTTACTCGACAAGTATAAACTGGAACTCAAACGGACCTGAAACCTTACTAATGTCGCGAATCCGGATAAGGAGGTGAGATTGCAAGGATTCATCTGGTGGTCTGTATCCAATTACATATCCGGGATTCATATTAAGTCGTTTTTATTATTCTCTTAACGCTGGGGGGAATAAGATAATGAGGAAAGCCTTAGTAATTCTACTGGGCGTGAGCCTCCTTGCCCTGTTCGTCGGTTCCGTGTCGGCGCGCGACATCGACAGGACGGGCATGCGTATGATGAGATCGCTCTCTGACGCCGAACAGGTTGATCAGGGTGCACGCGGTCTCTACACCTCTGCTGCACTGGATACCTACTGTCTTGTCTGGTACGATTTCGAGACTATGGACTGGCAGGGATGGCAGACGCTGGACCTTACGGCCCAGTGGGACACCTTCTTCCACGTTGACAACTTCTCTGGAGTGACCCCGGGAGACCACGGTCTTCTGATACCGCTCGAGGGATCGCAGTCGATGTGGTGCGGTGCCCGGCCTGATGCAGGCAGCTACTATATCTGCGGCTGGGCCTACCCGCCGGGATACGGAAACGGATGGAACCAGATGTTCTTCACAGACCGTGTAGACTTCACCGGTGTCCTGACTTTCCAGTATCGCGGAGCGTTCGACTCCGAGCCGGGATTCGACAAGACCTTCGTCGAGTACGACGCGGGTGACGACAACTGGGTTGAGATAACGTTCTGGGACGGCCGCGTGCCCGACACGCTCGTCACACATGAGCTTTATCTCGCGCAGCTTGCGACGAAGTTCCGTTTCCACTTTATAGCCGACGGCGCGTGGTCTGACGAGGACGGACTCTGGAATACGGATGGGGCTTGTATTCTGGATGCGATCTCGATCAGCGACGGCAGCGGCCCGCTCGATTACGAGGACTTCGAAGCATCATCCATCGGCGATCATCACGCCGGTATTTGGCACTCTGCGGTAGAGGATGCCTACGGAAGTTTCGCCGGGTTGAGGACGAACCTGGTCGACAAGGATCCGTGTACCGATGATTTCGGCACGCAGATCATCTTCTTCGACGGTTCCGATTCGCCTTCGGCCGACTATCCCGGCCTCTTCAACACCCCGTTCTGCACGGGCCCGGGCGGAATCTCGGCCCCCTGCCAGAACGAGTCGTTCCTGTCGCCTGTAATCGACATGACGATGTACAGCACGAACACCGACGACGTGCAGGACGCCGCGATACCTGCCGGCGATCTCGCCGAGCTTCGCGGCTGCATTCTCAGGTTCCAGACATACCGCGATCTGCCTCTTGACAACCTCGTGTTCTACACGTGGGGAGTCAGGAACATCATCGGCGGTTGTCCGCAGACCTGGAGAGACCGTAACCTCGTATACTACGGCGGCGACCGGGATTATATCTACGGCGCCTTCGACGTAAGCGATCTGGTTTCGGCCGATCCGCTTCAGGTAAACGTCGGTGTGTCCGACATGTGCAATGACTGGTACGATGTGTACGGTTACTGCTCCGCTCACACTCCTTCGCCTTGGCTCGACAATGTCCGCATCGAGCGTTACAAGACGACCGGACCGCAGTGGAGCGTTCGTAACATCGACATGTTCCAGGACAACTTCCCGCACTTGGAAAACGATATGGAGAGCACCTCCAGGATCGACATGGCCAACGATCTTCTGCCCGGTGACAATCCGAACATCATTCCGGGCGACTCGGCTGTATTCAACTGCAGCGACAAGATCGTGGGCGGACTCGACACCCTCGTCACCGGCGAGGCCAGGGTCTACTGCCATGCAAGGTGCACCTACATAGGTTCCGCTCCCGCCAAGCCGGTCATCGAAGGATCGATCATGCAGGGCGATTGGGGAACCTACGTCGGCCACGTGCCGGGCGGCTGGACAACATTCCTGTGCGACTCGGCGCTCACCGGCGCCGGCAACTGGTCCGAGGACCAGTTCTGCATGGATTTCAACGATGACCTCTTCACCAGGGGTTACATGATCGAGTACTATTTCGAGGCCTTCAACATCCTCGGAGAGCCTTCGACACTGCCTGCTACGGCGGACGAGGGAACGTACTACGAGGTAACCATCCTGCCGACGCTTACGAGCGACGTTCTCTACGTCGATGATTTCCACAACCGTGGAACCTTTGTCGGCACCGTGGAGACCTATTTCACGCCTTCGTTCTATGCCGTGCTGCCTCCGACGAACCAGCCCGACCGCTACGACGTCAATGCGCCGTC
>CAZPAH010000169.1:0-478 GCA_964584495.1 uncultured bacterium
ATCCTTCCCCTGCCGCTGTTCTACATCTTCCGTCGGCGACTGGGGGATGCGGCCGCGGCGGGCTCCGTCCTACTCTTCATTCTCACTCCGCTGGTCTGGGAATCGAGCCTGTCATTCCATCCGATACTGCCCGCCTCGCTGCTGCTTTCGCTCGCCTTTCCGGCGTGGCGGCGTATAGACTACTCGGGCTCCGGCGCGGTGTGGTTCGTAGTAACCTGCCTGCTCGTAACCGGAGCCGTCGTGACCAGGTTCGAGCTGTTGATGCTCGCTCCGGCTTTCCTTCTCGCCTGCGTGCTCTCGAACGAGCGGCGCCGCGATATTCCCCTGTTCGCGATCGTATCGGTGATCAGCACGCGGCGGGGGCTGGCCGGCGCGGCGCTCGATCGGGCGGGCTATCGGCGGATGCTGGTCGACGGCGAAGTGTTGTCGCGCGTGGCGCACGTTTGGTTCGCGGCGGCGGCCGTGATCGGCGTGGTCA
>CAZPAH010000169.1:488-4966 GCA_964584495.1 uncultured bacterium
GATCGCGGTCGGAACCCACTGGCTGATCCTGCGCCGGCTGCCCGGAGCGCATGCAACGGCAGGCAGAGGCGTCTCAGATTTCGCATCCTTCATATCGAAGGCATGGTTCTCCGATCTACGTCCCGCAGGGATTGTTAAAACTTCCACTTGGTTCTTTTTCGGAGCAGGCGCGGCGACGTTAATCCTGGTCTTCGCAGGACTGATTCGATTCTTCAAGGGAACAACGAAAAGAAGCGGGGACCGGTCCTCGGATCGGAAGGACCTTGTGGTAGCTGTAGCCATGATCATTCCGACACTTCTGTTCTGGCTTCCCCAGCCGAGAGCGGCCATCCTTCGTCATTATTTCCTTATCATGCCGGCGCTGACCTGGCTCGTCGGCGACCTTGTCCTAAGAGGGATGAAGCGGCGCAGAATGATCGTTCTTCTCTGCGCGGTGACTTTGATCAACCTCGCGCTGCCCGAAGCGGTCTATCGTACATGGAACGCGCTCCGTCCCGAAGATACCAAGACTCCCCACGGGACCATATTTCAATACAGGAGCATGATCTCCAGTCATATACAACGATACAATGAGATGCAGTCGGATATCAAGCTGGAGGCGGAGAAAGCCTCGAAGATAGAGACGGTAGAAGACGCCCAGGCGCTGGTTCTACAGCCTGCAGTCTTCATCCCGGTTAACTGGGAATCCTACGCCTATGCGCTTTATGGAATGGCGCAGGACATCTCGCTGGTGGAACTTGATGCGGAATCTTCAGGTCAGGATATTTATTACCACAGGTACAACCTGGGGGGCGCCGAGGTGCGCATGGTATTCTCAAATTACTTCACCTGGGACGTGCTTCCCGAACAAATCGTTCCCTTCATGAGAAGCGCAGCTAAGGACGGTTTTGTCATCATCATCCCCAAAGAGATAATCGGGCCATCACAAGAACAAGTCCTCTCCGGGATCGAATATATCAAATACTGAAAATGAGACTGCGGCGAATCGTTGTGATTCCACCTGTCCCTCCTGAAAATTCCATCCGAACGGAAACGGGTGCTTTGCTTGGTTAATATCGGCCATGATTCTCGGTCAAATGAGTTGTTTTTGTAGATCAGATGAGGCATAACGATGGCTAGATGGAGGATGAAGGCAATTCCAGGCAGATTAATCCATCGGTGGAATGTATCTCAGATGGACTTATGATTAGGCAGCTTGCCGATAGTAGTGGTGATGCAGCCCGCCGACCATCGGTTCAGCTTGTATCATTCCAGAATCCTGTAACTCGACTGGCCTTGGTTTCGGGCAATCCTTCTCCAAGCCAAGATGAGTACGGCACTCGTGGTAGTAACGAAAGTATTCTGTTAGAACACGCCGCAGATGTTTCTCGTTGAAAATGATGACATGATCCAGACATTCTCGCCTGATAGAACCGATCAACCTCTCAACGTACGAATTTTGCCAAGGTGATCGAGCTGTAGTCAACACTTGTTCGATACCTAATGATTCGACCCGTTGAATGAACGATGCTCCGAATTTACCATCTCGATCTCGGAGCAAATACTTCGGGGCCGTATCCCAAGGAAATGCTTCCACGATCTGCTGGCCTGTCCAGGCTGCAGTCGGTGATTCGGTGACGTTGAAATGAATGATCCGTCGTCTATCATTCGATAGAACGAGGAATACAAACAACACTCGAAATGTCGCTGTAGGAACTGTGAAGAAGTCCACAGAGACGATATCCGTAGCGTGGTTCTTCAGAAATGTGCGCCAGGTTTGAGATGGAGGTTTCCGATGGCGTACTATGTACTTCGAGACAGTAGCCTGGCTGACCTCAATACCGAGCTTGAGCAATTCTCCGTGAATCCTTGGCGCTCCCCAAAGTGGATTGGCTTGTGACATGTTACGAATAAGATCGCGGATCTCCTTGGAAACCTTTCGTCTACCCGGCCATCTCGGCCGGCTCTTCCATCTCCAGTACAGCTTGAACCCCTTCCTGTGCCACCGTATCACGGTCTCAGGTTGGACTAGTAATAATGGCTTTTTCCAATCCTTCCACAACCGCGACAGAACAATCCAGAGTGTACGATCCCGATTCTTCAATCGAGGCCTTTTATTATTTCGTTTCAGAACATCAAGTTGATGCCGCAGCGCGAGGTTTTCCAAGGCAAGCGCACGGTGCGACCTCAGCGCCGAGATGAAGGTGCGTAGAATGATAATCAGCATTCGGTCTATATAATAATGGCTATAGATAAGTGCAAGTAATACAATGTGAACGGGATTGCCAGAAGACACGATTTTGTAGTGATATGCCACTGGATCCGGCATGGTCGAAAATGTGCATGTTCCGGTAACTTGTTGCGTTTAAAAGATAAAGAGGGAGATCGAAATGAACAGGCTTGGAAGAACGGCTTCAAAAGCTGTACTTGTTGCATTTTTCCTGGCGTTTTCTTGCCTGGCGGCTGCGATGAACCCGGCCGAAATGGCGGCCGCCCGAATGCCGGTGAAGGCGGGGACCGGGGACCGGGCCTCACAGGTTTCGACCGCATGGGACTCGCTTGGCCTCGAACAGTGCATTGAGCTGGCGATGAGGAATAATCCCCGTATAGGATTAATGCGTTGGAAGGTCGAAGAAGCGCACGCTCGAAAAGACAGGGCGATGGGGATGCGTCTGCCCCGCCTGATAGGCACTGGAAGCTACTCGGCCTATTCCGATACCGAACGCATGGTCGCTCCCCGTGAGCCGGGCTACCCCGTTCTCTATGCCGACGAGGTCCTTTCCTGGAGTGTCAGGGCCAGCATCCCGATCTTTACAGGAGGACGGATATCAAACGAGATCGGAGCTTTCGAGCTGCTGGAGGACTCGGCGAGAAACAGTCTCGAGTTCATCCGTGATATTATCATATATGAGGCGACCGCTGCCTATTACGGCATACTGAAGCAGCGAATGACGATCGAATCGCTCGAATTCTCCCGAAAGGCGATCGGCGAGCAACTGGAGAAGACAAGGTCCCTGTTTGAGGCCGAGAAGGCGGCCATGGTCGACATGCTCAGGCTCGAAGTCCGTCTGGCCGATATCATCCAGAGGATCGAGCACGAAAGAGGCGTCCTAGCCGTCAAGAAACGTTCGCTGGCAAATATTATGGGGCTCGAGGGAAACGACTTCGACATCAGGTCCGCCGGTGAGGTGCGCCCGGATGAACCGATCGCCGGAATAGAGGAGGCTCTGGGGACGGCTTACATGAGAAGGGCCGATTACCTGGCCGCCCTGAAGGAGATCGACGCCCAGAAAAGACGCATCGGCGCCGCCCGCGCGGCATATTGGCCCGTGGTATCGCTTTTCGCTTCCTATACCGGTAACAAGGCGATCGGCTCGTATATCGAGATGCCCGGCGCCGCGGCCCTGGAGGATATCGCCCGCGCGGGGTGCATGATCGAGCTTCCGATCTTCGAGGGCGGCAGGAGAGGCGCGGAGCTGGACATCGAGAAGGCGCGGCTCGCGGCGCTAGAGGACGGTCTGCGGGATCTCGAGCTGCAGATCCGTCTCGAAGTCGAATCCACCGTCTATAACCTCGAATCAATCTCGAAACGACTGGCGGTGATGGAGAAGGCGGTGGAGCAGGCTCTGGAATCCCTTCGAATAGAGAGAGAGAAATACGAGCTGGGCAAGGGAACGGTGGCCGATGTGCTGGATGCGGAATCCGCCCTGCTGGATATGCGGACGGCGCGGCAAATCGCAATAGCCGACTACAGCATTCAGCTCGCACGTCTTAGATTCGCGACAGGAGAAAACGATGGATCGGATTGATAGACAATTGATGTCAGGGAAAATCGCTTTCATGACAGCCGCGGTAATATCGTTCCTGCTCGCCGGATGTGGCGGAGAGGGAAATGGAGGAAAAGCGGCCAGGGTGCCTCTTGTAAAGGTCCAGCCCGCCGCAGTAGGACCGATGACAAGGAACCTGCACCTGACGGGAGCCATAGAAGCTACGAAGGTCGCGAGGATAGCCTCTCCGGCGCAGGGCCCCGTGCAAGACTGCCTCGTCCGTGAAGGCGACAAGGTGGATGAGGGCGAGATTCTACTCGTGATAGGCCGCCGGAAGGCCGCGGAGGATAGGGTCGCGGCGGCGCGCGAGGAGCTGGCCAGGGATGAGGAGGAGCTGGGGAAAATCAGGAAGCTTGTGGAGTCGGGGGCCGTCCCCGGAGAGAAACTCGACGAGAGCCGCTTGCATGTAGCCGCCGCCCGGGCCCGCCTCAGCGAGACACAACTGGAGGTCGAGGACTTCCGGGTGAGGGCGCCTTGGGACGGCGAAGTCAGCGCGGTGTTCGTCACCGACGGATACTTCGTATCCCCGCGAGAGGACCTCGTGGAGATATTCGACCCCGAAAGCCTGGTCATAAGGTTCGCCATTCCAGAGAGGGATGCTGTAAGGGTGGAGATGGGAATGGAGATAGTCGCCTCCCTCGACGCCTACCGGGGGCGCGACTTCCTGGCCAG
>CAZPAH010000170.1:0-4440 GCA_964584495.1 uncultured bacterium
CTCAACGACAGCGCGACTATCGAGATCGATGCCCTTCCCGACAGGGTTTTCCACGGCATCGTCAGGGAAATCGCCAGCAGCGCCAATATAAGCGCCATGGGAACCACCGATCAGAAGACCGAATTCGAGGTGAAGCTGACCATCACGGATCCGGTCGAGGAGCTGCGTCCCGGCATGACATCCAGCGTCGACATCGTAATAGAGACACGCGACAGCACTCTTTGCGTGCCGCTGCAATGCGTGACCGTCAGGACGCCGGATCAGCTTAAAAAGAAACAGGGCAAGAAAGGGAAAAACGCGGAGTCCGACAGCACATCGCAGAAACAGTACACACCGGACAAGGACGGATTCGTAACGGTGGTGTTCGTGATTAACGAAGGGGTCGCCGAGGCCGTCCAGGTAGAGACGGGTATCCAGAGCGACACCGATATTGAAATCGTAGCGGGCATCTCCGAGGGAGACATGATCGTAACGGGCAGCTACCGCGCCATCAGCCAGACGCTTGGAAACGGAATGCCGGTAACCGTCAGGAATACGGGCGATAACGGTTGAAACGGATGAAGTGATGGGAGCAGCGATATACACCCTGATAGAGTCGTTCTCGACCGCGTTAAGGGCTTTGAAGGCCAACAGGAACCGGGCGATCCTGACGACGCTCGGAATCATCATAGGGATACTGGCAATCGCCACTACTATGACCGTATCGAACGGCCTGGCGAATAACTTCAAGGAAAGCATCTCCGCCGTGGGATCCGACGTACTCTACGTTTCCAGGATGCCCTGGATAATAACCGGCGATTTCTTCAGGTACCGGAACCGCCCCAGGATAAGCTATAAGCAGAGCAGGGAGCTCACCCGGAAGATGCAATCGACGAAGGCGGTCAACCCTTCCACGGGAACGGGCAGGAGCGTCAAGTTCAGATCCAACGTCCTTGAGGATACTCCCGTTATCGGGACTACGGAGAAGCAGATGATGCTTTCGAACGCCGTGCCTGAGTTCGGCCGGTTCTTTACCGCGACCGAGGTCCAGAACAAGAAATTCGTATGCGTCATTGGAAGCGAGATCCGCGAACACCTGTTCGGCAATATCGATCCCCTGCAAAGAGATATAAAGATAGGGCGGCATACGTTCAGGATCATAGGTGTAATGGAGCAGCAGGGAAGCGGCGGTTTCTTCGGCGGTCCCAACTTCGACAGGCAGATATTCGTACCGATAACCAGCTTCACCAAAGCCTACGGAAGCAGCAACAGGCAGTTCACGATCGCCGTAAAGTCTCCGAGCCAGGAAGAGATGGCGAATTTCAGATACGAGCTGGTCGGCGAGATGAGGAAAATCCGCAAACTCGCCCCCACCGATGAAGATGACTTTTCGATCAACAGCATGGACAGCCTGATGAACGCCTACAACACGGTCATGGGGGTCGTCATATTGATCGGTTTCATAATCACGAGCTTCTCCCTTTTCGTAGGAGGGATCGGCGTGATGAATATCATGCTCGTATCGGTGACGGAGCGTACAAGGGAGATAGGGCTTCGAAAAGCAGTCGGTGCAAAGCGCAGGATGATCCTCATGGAGTTTCTGATGGAATCGTGCTGCCTCTGCACGGTTGGGGGAGTGATCGGCCTTCTTCTTTCTTACGGGGCCGCAGCTCTCATAAACAAGCTCCTGATGCCTGCGGCGGTATCACTTACGGTCGTTATAATAGCGATACTCGTCTCTTTTCTCGTCGGAATCTTTTCGGGGATCCTTCCGGCGATGAGGGCGGCCCGTCTAAACCCGATAGATGCGCTGCAGTACGAATAGATTTTACGGGTGCATGATGCCGAAACATGCGGCACAGTAAAAATGATCGACGGGGCATGAAATGTTTTTTCTCGAAGCTCTAAGGATGGCGGTATCGGCGATCAAGGCGCACAAGCTGAGGTCGTTTCTGACGATGGTCGGCATAATCGCCGGGGTCGCTTCGATAATCGCGGTGATGACAGGCATATCGGTGGTACAGACCGCTATCGAGAAGGAGATCAGCGTTCTCGGCACACAGACCTTCCAGGTCCAGAGACAGGCCGCCGGGGGGGCGGCGTTGAGCGAGGAGGAGAGACGGAAGATCCGTCAGCGAAAACCTACTACGGTGGCCCACGCTGATGCGATTCGGGAAAAGGTGAAGAGCGTCGATCTCGTGGGTCCGGAGCTTTGGGGATACAATCACGTGGCCAAATACCGCGATATAAAAACCAACTCCAACCTTATGATTTGCGGAGGCACCCCCGAATATACGACCAACAATACCCACTACGTCCGTCTCGGCCGTAATCTCACACAGGAGGACGTCAAGGTCGCCCGCAACGTGGTCCTTCTCGGGCACGGCGTAGCCGAGGAGCTATTCCCGTGGACCGACCCCCTGAATCAGATCATAAAGATCGACGGGAGGAAATTCAGGGTGGTCGGAGTGCTCGAGGATAAAAGCTCCTCCGTCGGCGGGCGCTACAACCAGTACCTGATAATACCGATAACCATGTTCATCAAGACCTACGGCACCCGCCTAGAGAACGGACAGGAGCGCTCGGTAAACATAACCGTTCGGGCGAAGTCGCCCGAGCTCCTGCAGAAAGCGATCGACGAGACGAGAACGGTAATGCGCATGGAAAGGGGTCTGAAGCCCCACGAGGAGGATGACTTCACGATCTTCACCAACGATAGTCAGATCAAAACCTTCAACGATACAACGGCAGGCATAAAGGCGGGATCGTTCGTAATCGGAATAGTCGCGCTGATTGTCGCCGGCATCGGCATAATGAATATCATGCTGGTATCCGTGACGGAAAGGACGAAAGAGATCGGTATCCGCAAGGCGCTCGGCGCAAAAAGAAAGAACATCCTGCTCCAGTTCCTGATGGAGGCCATCATCCTCTGCAATATCGGGGGGATTATCGGAGTAGCGATAGGTTTCGGATTAGGGAATATAATCAGCCTCGTCACCGATTTCGCCGCCCATGTTCCGTTGGAATGGACACTCGTAGGGATACTATTCTGCACGGCGGTCGGTCTGACCTTCGGCTTCTGGCCGGCTCTGCGGGCTTCAAAGCTCGACCCGATCGAAGCCCTGCATTATGAATAACCACCCTTTATCGACTCGGCGGATGAGAGCTAGCCCTCGCGCCTCTTCGCGTTTCTTATCAGGATGATTATTATATTGATCGCTATCCCCATAATGGCGATAACCGCCGCTATCTTCAGTCCCTCGGCCCTGCCCTTGTGAAAAGGCCAATATACGCTCCCGGCGTACACTATCGCGCCTCAGGCGAGGCCGCCGATTATCGCGGGAACGATCTTCTTCAAGTAATTCATGCGAAACATCCTTTCCGAGCTTCCATCTATTTCGTACACAAAAGCATACCGGGCCGGGATAATATTGTCCAGGAAAGCCTGCTGTCGAGCTTTGACTTTCCTTGAAACCCGCGATAAGGTATAATTAGGCGTCCCGGCCGGTAGGGGCTGGTCCGTACAACCGGCCGGTGACCTGTTAGCTGAATCAGAAAGGCCGATCATGACAAGAAAAACCATCATCCCCGGTATGATTCTATCTGTAGGTATTGTCACGCTTCTCATGACCATATTCGCCCCTCCCACGCTGGCGGAAACCGAAGAGGAAAGACTGGCAAAGGTCAGAAATTTTATAAAGAAAAACGGCTACAGTTACACGGTTGGAACTACATCGGTCTCCAGGTTGACGGACGAGGAGAAAAAAATGCTGACCGGGCTGCGGATCGCCGACGCCGCCGCCTGGGAATCCCTCCCCAGCTTCGTCTCTCCCCATTACTCGATAGACGATCCGGTTTTCGATTGGAGGTTGCTCGGAGGCACGACCCCCGCCAAGAACCAGGGAGGATGCGGTTCCTGCTGGGCTTTCAACGCGGTAGGGCAACTCGAGGGGCACGTACGAATATACGACGGAAGGATTGTAGACCTTTCCGAACAGCAGCTTATCAATTGCAATTCTTACGGCGACGACTGCTCCGGCGGTTATTACTGGCACTCCTATCTCAAGTTCATCGGGTACGGATCGGTCGCCGAATCGTGCATTCCCTACACCGCGACCGACGGGAACGTCTGCACCGAGGAGTTCTGTCCCGTATACGCTAAAATAAGCAACTACTCGAGCATCGACTGGGATGTTCAATCGATAAAGCTGGCCCTTCAGACGGGGCCCGTCGCCACCGTCATGAAGATCCACAGCACCTTCTATGATTATACCGGCGGATGCTACGATTATGACGATCTGAGCGAACCGGACCATGCCGTCGTCATAGTCGGCTGGGACGACACGGCGTGCGGCGGCGAGGGGGCATGGATCTGCAAGAACAGCTGGGGCGAGGGATGGGGAATAGATGGATTCTTCTACATCAAGTACGGTGTCAGCTATATCGGTATGTATTCCACGC
>CAZPAH010000170.1:4450-4963 GCA_964584495.1 uncultured bacterium
CATACCGATCATCTCGCTCCGGTCCCCCGGGGGTAACCGGACCCTCTATGCCGGCGATTACCACAAGATCGAATGGGTCACCGACAGCAGGACGCCCGACTCGGTAACCGTCGAGCTCAGCACCGACGGAGGCGGGAGCTTCGACCGAACCCTGGCCTCGGGGATAACGGGGGCGAACTCGTACCTATGGATGGTTCCAGACGATAGAACCACCGAAGCCGTCATAAGGGTAACGGCCTGGGTGGACGGCGAGGTTTGGGGAAACGACGAGAATGACGAGCCGTTCTCCATCTCGATAAGGAACACCCTGAGGCAGAATTTTCCAAATCCGTTCAACGGTGGGACAACGATCTCGTATGCGGTAGTCAAGCCTTCCAGGGTCAGGATCATGATTTACGATATCTCCGGCAGGTTGATCAAAAACCTCGAGGACCGTGACAGGGGACAGGGAACCTACGAGATCGAGTGGAACGGAACCGACGCGAAAGGAACGCCCGTTGCGAGCGGCGTCTA
>CAZPAH010000171.1:0-4870 GCA_964584495.1 uncultured bacterium
CCCCCATCCACCCGCCCGTCTCCTCGTAGTAGCTGCCGTCCACGAGGTTGAAATCGATATACGTCTGTAACGGCAGCGGGGACAGGTCGTGGGCCTCGCTCGCGATACCGTCGCCCGACAGATACAGGCATACGTCCTGGGTGGATTTGTCGAGAAATTCATGCAGCAGCAGGGCATCGTCCGCCGCACCCGGTTTGATCCTGCACCCCAGCGTACCCTTCTTCAGCTCGCCGGAACTCCATATGATCATGCTGTACGTCCCGAGGATCTGGCCCGTCTCGGCCCTGGATGACAGGCAGTTACCAGCCATCGATGTCGGTCCAAGGACATCGTACCGGTCGGGAACGATTTCCAGAAGTTCAAACGCCGACTCGAAGTACTTCGGCGCTTCCATGCCATCGCACATGTTGACATACAGGATATCCGAGCCGCCGGTAGGCAGGCATGTCATCTCGCATGGCAGCGCTCTAACGATCGATTCGGCATAGGTTGTTCCGGCTTCCCTGCTCCAGAAGGTCACGGCACCGAGAGCATCCCTAGCCGAGAAATAGTACTGTACGACATCCCCCGGCAGATACAGGCTGTCGTTCAGATCGATGCAGAACCTGCCCTGCAGGACTTCTCCGGAAGAATGCACTGAATCGCAGCGAAGCACCGTCCACCCATCGGCCTGGGAGACGAATGGCCAGCGAGCGGTGTTGCCCGATATGGAGGCGCCCGATCTTCCCGGGATATCCTTGACGTGAATATAGACCGCCGGGCCTCCCGCCGGATCCTCTGCCAGGCCGACGTTGCATTCACCGACGGAGACAACGGCCGAATCACCGGGTATTATCACCGGACTGTCATACGGCACGATATCGCGCGCCATATCGATTCTGCAGGTTCCAGATATTGTTCCGTCTTCGGGAAAACAATCCTGGAACAGGTGAATGTCATGCACGCCCCACGACGGCCCCGTGGTGTTGACGCGTCGAACTGTCACGTCATCGAACCACGGTGATGGGGTATGTGAGAATCCTTCTCCCAGGACCCCGTACCAGTGGTCGTACATGTCGATCACACCGACCGATACCTGGATGGTGTCCGCACCCTGCTCGACAAGGTGCCCGATGGATTCCTCGACTGTCATATACTCCTTGTTTCCACCGTAATATATCGCTTCGGAATATTTCCACCGACCGGGGACGCCATTCCGTATCGTTCGGACGGCCCAGTAGTGAAAGACGAGATTCTCGAGAGGAAGGTCCTGGTAGGCGTCGTACTGTAGCACGATGCTCGAGGCCGTTGACGGCACTATCCCTCCCGGGTTCAATTCTATCGGAGGAGATACGACGGAATTGTTGATGGCATTCCCGTCTTGACCGGCAAACGGGATATCGAACAGCCCGGGATATTCGGTCGATGGATATTCCGAGCCATCGAAGAAGATTAGCTGCGTCGTGTAGTTGTCGTCGCATGGATACTGATCGACCAGTCCTCCCGCCAATCCGTCATAGGACCCGAGCATGCACGTGTTGCCCGTCTCCCAGTCCTGCCAATCCATCGTGCCGAAGTTGTAGTATCCCAGGTCGAATGATTGCCTTCCCTCAATCCACTGGTCATAACCGGATCCGTTCGCCTCTCGACCGGTCGACTCGATAAAATATTCGTCGGTTGGCATTTTCGACTGCCCGTTAACGACGGCAAAGCCACTCAACTCCTGCAGCGTTCCATAGATCACGTTCGAGTCGGGATCGATCCCCGTAGTCACATCCGTCCATACGCCTTCAGACAGGCCGTATAATCGCAGCATCGACTCGGAACCATCTACACGGCCTTCGCTGTAAGGCACCCTGATATCAATAGCCCCCGGAACCAGCTCGGCACTGGTGGATAAATAATACCAGGGCTCGTGCATCCCTCCAGGAGCATCATAAATCCAGGGATCCGGTTCGCCGTGAACTACGGTGACCACCAGCGCTCCCCCCGTTGTCGCCCCCGGGATTGTGACCTCCCATCCGAGCGGCTCCTGCCACGATAGCCGCGGGATATTCAGGTCGATCACCTGCTGTCCGCCCGGCACGATCTCCGCGGCGCCGGCCTCCCCGCGGTCGATGGCAATATGCTCGCTGGCTGCGCTGAGCAGCGTGTCCGAATTGTTCGCCCTGACCGAAAGCACGTAGTTGATGTCCGCGTCAAGGTCATCCAGGGTGATCTCGGTGCCCGAAGTCGCGCCGAGCGAGTCGCATCGAAGCTCATCCCGGATAACGTACTCGAACACCGTGGGGTCCGGGGAGGGTGACCAGGACAGGCACACACTGAGCTCGCCGGGCGCGCTTGGCAGGACGGAGCAGGAGGGGCGTCCGGGGCGCTCCGGGGGCCGGGACGAATTGCGGATCACCGTGATGCCCTTCTCCAGGGAAGCAAGCCCGAGAGTGGGATACTTAGTGCCGCTCGTCGTCTGGAATATCACTTGATTCCCACCCGCGTCATCGACCGATTTCGATCCTTTGTAGATCACCTCTATATCCTCCCCGTTGGCCAGGTCCACGGTCGAAGACCCCTTGTAGATGCTTATAAAGCATTTCCCAGTGCTCAACCTGCGCATAATATGCTCCCAGCCCTCGGGAAGGTTCGGAAAGGTGTAATTTTCCTCATTGTCGTCATTCACCCATATATGGAAGTCCTTCATCTTGTCGTTGTCGGGAAAGTACAGGGTATATGTGATCTTGGTGCCTTTAGTCGGATCTTCTGGATCGACCTTCTCCTTCTTGCAGTATGTCGTGTGCGAAGGCCCCACCGTCAGTATGCCCGCTATCCTCCCTGCCTTCCCATCGTAGGTCAGGGTAAGATTGTCGCCGCTGTCGGTGACCGTCAATTCTTCAATCTTGCCGGTAGCTGGATCCATGTATTTCAGCGTACGCGTCGTTCCCGTCCCCGTCCAGTTATCCACGATGACATAGTGCTGTGAGTCTTTCCCGAATTTGAATAGCAGCAGGATATTCTTTCCCTCCGAGAAACTGTCGTCTATATGGTAAAAGTCCTTGTATGCGAATGACGAGCTGGGTAACTCCGCCTTCAACCTCCCCTTGTACGCGCCGTCCTCTTCATTGGGGCCTTCATTGATGAAACGGTTTATCGCCGCCTCGAGCTTATGTATCCAGGTCGTGCGGTCCTTATGTGTTTCGGCATCGGTCATGAGCTGGCTCTTGATGTCGTCGATATCGCTGCTGCCGCCTCGCGTCTTTATCTCCGGGTATCCGTTCTGCTCATACCACTTGATGCATGAAGCCGCCGCCGTCGGCCCGCAGTCATAGGTCTTTTTCTGTTCGAGCAGCGGCATGCCGCGCTGGGCGTGCAGATCCCTGCCGCATACAACCAGCATCAACGCGAATACAAGCCCTATCACATACTTTCTGTCATTCACCGCGACCACCTTTGTTATTGTGAATTATCGTACAGTAAATATTTTAATCCTATACTTCTATACCGCTCCATCATCGACTCGAATGACAGCACCGGATACCGACCTTCACTGTTTTTTTGAATACCTAAGATATATTCATTTCTGGGATTGGATAGGTAGCAATATATTTCCCCAGATTTTTCGATCATAATAAAATCAGGACCATTTCCTGATGTTACATAAGAAGGAATGTAGCCTTCACTTGTAAGCCATACTGATCGTACGTAAGTGATCGCTTTAGGGTCTCTTCCATAAATCATTTTCCATTTTCCATCTTTCTTTTTCATCGAAATTAGAGCCCTGGGTTCGCCATCAAAAAGAACTGGTATTTCCCAGGACATAAAAATCAATGTTTTATGAAAATCCGATGGATTATCGATATTTGACGATTTCATAAAATCCACGCCATAGTGGGGATAGGGAATGCCCAATTCAAATTTTGTAATATCATCATTAGGTAGTAAAAGACCGTTTTCTTCGAGTATGTCTCTACTTCCCTCATTAAAGAAATCGGCTAATTTATGCTTGGCCGCCGGAATCAGATCCTCGGGAATTCCACGGACTTCTTCACAGTTCGCGGGCAGCACGAATATCGGCAACATAAGAAATGTCAGACCAAGATGAAGTATGAACTTATACACTTAATTTAAACCCTGGTGTGGTGTTCTGTATTTCTCGTCGCTTTTTATGACTTCTATCAGGTGATCTCTAGAAAATAGCGGGTAGGAACCATCCTCTTTTTTGGAAATACCGAAAACTTTCTCTCCACCCTCATCTTTCTCATAATAGTAGAATTCTATCTCGCTGTCTTTTTCCAGCATTATCATTGAGGCGTTGTTGTTGGTCAATACACTTGCATGTTTATACCCCTCTTCTGAAGGCCAGCGTTCTCTCGCTTCGAGCATATGGTCCGCATAGCCTCCCCCTCCTGGAGATCTCCATTTTCCATCACTGCCTCTTATAAAGTTAAACACTGTTCGCGGTTCTTCCTCAGCACCAAAATAAACCGGCACTTGCCAAGTTAGAAATTTCAGAGCATCCTTAAAATCGCTATTGTCTTTTAATCCATATATCAAATACATATACAGTTTATAGTGTGGATATGGTTCTCCCAGCCTGAAATCCCTAAAAACATCCCATTTGTTAAAATAGGGAGGGAATCCCCTATCTTGTTTTTTGAACTCTTCAAATGTCTGGGCAAACTTCTCGCGGCAGATGCGGTTGAGCTTGCGGATGACATCGCGCAGATGGGCCTCGGCTTTAGCCAGGTCATCTTTCTGGGATTCGGTCTCTACGATGGCAATTTCGAGGCTGAAATCATCAACTCCGAGATACCGAGTATGGTCGATCTCTGGGCCCCGTGGTGCGGACCATGCCACATGATCGGTCCGTTGGTAGAGGAGCTTGCCCAGAAATACAACG
>CAZPAH010000172.1:0-4831 GCA_964584495.1 uncultured bacterium
GATACTGCCCGTCCTTCTTCTCCTCGATGATGAAGTCCGGATCTCTGAGGTCATATCGAAAATCGATCTCGAATTCGAAGATCATAGCCATCTTTTTAGTGGAAACAAGCCATTGGAAGTACTTCTTTCCCTTTTCGCCGAACCAGTGTTCTGCGGTCGTAACTATCTCTTTCGTTACGATCTTGAAGACAATCAGCTCTCCTACGGATCGCAGATGCTCGATGGATGCATATATGTTAACTGACGGGCCTGAGGAACCTCGCCTTCTTCTCAGGACCCAGATGACGATAAAAATCGCAACGGCAAGACAAAAACCGAATACACCGGACAGGAATACTGTTTCCATATCTTCTTTTCCTTTTCGTTAGGATTTATTACAAAGCTATTCCCATTTTCAGGGAGTGTCAAGCAACGAACCGGACTTCCCACGGTTCAACAGACACCTTCTAGATTATACTCTACTTTCAGTCTTTATATTTAATCTCTACCCGTGTAAAATGGCTCAGCGTCTGCCGGCCCCTCCGGCGGACCTATCAAGAGATATAACCAGAATTGGAGGAGACATGTCCGCGAATCCGTCACGTATTATCCCAGCCGTCCTCATCATCCTGGCCGCCGTTGCCCTCTCCGCCCCCGGCATTCTGGGGGGAGAGAAGGCCCCGAAGCCCCTCACCGTTGCCGATGTAGTCGATCTGGAGGACGCCGGATCGTTCGACATCTCGCCTGCTGGGGAATGGACCGCCTGGATCAAGACCGTCTCGGACAAGGGCAAGAACGTGAAGGTCGGCAACCTTTTCCTGACCTCGCTCGCCGACACGGTGACCCTGCAGCTGACCCGCGGCAAGGACGGGGCCCGCTCGCCGAGGTTCTCGCCCGATGGCGCGAAGCTCGCCTTCCTTTCGGCCGTCGGCAAGGACAAGCCCCAGATCTACATATACGACATGCGGGGCGGAGCACCGGAGAAGCTCACCTCTGCCGAGCGGGGCGTCAGCGGATACAAGTGGCGAAGCGGCGGGGAGATCCTGTTTGTCGCCGAGGAGGACTCTACGCTGCGCGAGCGCAAGCTCACCGGGAAGAAGGACGACGTCATCGTCGTCGCCGACCAGGAGCATTACGGGCCGGCGAGGCTCTTCTCGATATCGCTGGAGAAGAAAGAGATCAAGCGACTCACCAGCAACGACGGCGTTATCAGCGAGTTCGCCGTCTCCCCCGACGGCAGGTCGGCGGTGCTGGCCGAGAACATCGACATCGACTACGGGTACGACCACAGGACGAGGCCCGTGCAGCGCCTCCTCGACCTCGATACGGGCGAAGCCAGGGAGATATTCACCGAAGTCTTCGTCGATCCTTCGAGATTCGCCTGGGCGCACGACGGGAAGGGGTTCTACTTCCGCAGGGACATGTCCTCCGACCCGACCGACGATTACGTGAGCATCTCACACCTCTGGTACTACGACATGATGAGCGGGGAGCTGCGGCAGGTAACGGGCTTCTGGGAGCGCGGCCTCGGGATGGGGGGCGGGTATCATGTGGCTGGCGACGGGATCCTTGTCACCCTCGCTGACGGTTCGCGCAACAGGCTTGCGTTTATCAGGCGCAAGGGCTCGGGGTTCACGCACGAGCTCGTCACGTCGCCGTCGAGTCTTCAGATCCGTATGCAGGCCGCGAGGCCGAGCTCCCGCCGCGTCGTCTACATGATCGCAGACGCCTCGACCGTGCCGCGGGTGATGACGGCCGAGCTGAAGGGCGGCAAGCTCAAGGGCGAACGCGAGCTGGTCAAGATCAACGCCGCAGCGAAGGGCAGGTTCTTCGCCGCCTCCGAGATCGTCACCTGGACGGGGGCGCGCGGCGATCAGGTCGCGGGCATCCTCTACTACCCGCGCGGGTACGAGGCGGGCCGGAGCTATCCGCTGATGGTCGACCTGCACGGCGGGCCGTCCGGAGCCGACCTCGACTTCTTCTCCGAGAGATGGTCAAGCTACCCCCACCTGCTCGGCGGCAGGGGGATCGCCGTGCTGCAGGTCAACTACCACGGCAGCGGCAACTTCGGCCTCGAGTGGGTCGAGTCGATAAAGGGCCACTACTA
Organism: uncultured bacterium; assembly: GCA_964584495.1. Lineage (GTDB taxonomy): Bacteria > Krumholzibacteriota > Krumholzibacteriia > Krumholzibacteriales > Krumholzibacteriaceae > CAZPAH01. The sequence continues at coordinate 2,087 of CAZPAH010000172.1, forward strand.
CGAGTACGAGGTCCCCGACATACTCGCCGGCGTGGACATGCTCGTCGGGAAGGGGATCGCCCATCCGGACAGCCTCGGGATCATGGGATGGTCGAACGGCTCGATACTGGCCATCGCCTCCTGCCTCGAGACGGACAGGTTCAAGGTCCTCTGCGCCGGGGCGGGCGACGTCAACTGGACCAGCGATTACGGCAACTGCGCGTTCGGCGCGGGATTCGACAACGCCTACTTCGGCGGCCCTCCCTGGGAGATGCCGGACGTCTACATCGAGAAGTCCCCCCTGTTCAGGATGCACACGATGAAGACCCCCACCCTGATCATGTTCGGCTCCCAGGACACGAGCGTCCCCACCGAGCAGGGATGGGAGCACTTCAGGGCGATGCAGCAGTCGGAGGCGGCGCCGGTGAGGTTCATCCTCTTCCCCGGCTCGGGGCACGGCCCGACCAAGCTCTCGCACAGGAAGCGCAAGATGGAAGAGGAGCTCTCCTGGATAGACCGCTACCTGCTCGGCAGGGAGAAGGAGATCAACGAGGCGTTCGACGAGAAGTCCCCGCTGGCGTATGAGCTGAAGAAGGCGGAGGTCAAGCGGGCGGGGAGGCTGCTCGGGGAGATGGCCTTGGGGGCAGGCGAGAAGTCAGCGGACGGGGTGCTGGTGCCTGAGACGGCGGAGATCGAAGCTCTGGCAGGAGTCAAAGTCGGGCGCTTCGAGGTCACGAGAGCGCAGTATGCAGCATTTGACACTACGTACCAGATCCCGGAGGGGAAGGAGAACTGGCCGGCTTCCGGGATCACATTCGAGCAGGCGGCGGATTACTGCAGGCGGCTTTCGGAAAAGACCGGGCGGAAGTTCAGGTTGCCGAAAGAACAAGAGATGGAGAAGCTGATCACAGCCGCTGCCGGCAATGCCTCCAACGAGAACAACCTCGACTGGTGGGCGGGGTATGCTCTGACTCCCGACGAGGTCCCCTACCTGATGGTCAAGGTCGCGGAGCTCGAGAAGCACGGCTCGCTTCTGAAGGAATGCGGCTCTTTCCCGGCGATGGGGAAGAAAGACCAGCCCGGGGTCTGGGATCTGACCGGCAATGTCGCCGAATGGACGGTAACAGAGGGCGGAAAGGGCAAGGTCGTGGGATTCTCGGCCGTGTCACCCACGGACAAACGTTGTGAATACTCCCCTCCCCCGCCGGTATATGTGGGATTCAGGGTATTCGAATAAATGCAAATCGGCGATTGCCGGGCCCGGAAAACAGCACAATCGCGAGTAACGGTGGTCCAGGAATCGGGGGTCAGGGCCCAATCTTACGATCGGATACAATAAACAGAAGGGGCAGGGCCTCAACGATATTGAATCAATCATTCGACTGGAATGATCTGGATCTTGGCCTTCGGGTTAAGCTCGTACAGGTCCTGGCGCATATCGTGAAGCGGCCTTACGGACGCCACATGCCGCTGCTGGGACAGGGAAGAGAGCGCCAGCTCCGATATGACGACCGCTTCGACATTGGGATCGGCCTCTCCTTCCACTCCTTTTTCCGGGAAGGAGAAATCGCTGGGAGTGAGGATCGCCGCCTGGCTGTAATTCATGAATGAGCCGGATTTTGTCTGCATGTTGCCGACGTTCCCCGTCATCACGACATAGACGAAGTTCTCGACCGCCCGGGCCTGAGCGCAGTGCCTCACGCGATAGTAAGCCTTTTTCTCTTCGGTGAAAAACGGCACGAATATGATCTCGACCCCCGCGAGCGTCAGAAGACGCGACACCTCGGGAAACTCGATGTCATAGCATATCTGGATCGCTATCCTGGCCAGCGGTGTGCGGAATATGCGTATCGCTTCCCCGGGCTCGATACCGCCTTCGTTACGTTCGGCGGGCGTGATATGGAGCTTATCCTGCGTATATACGTTACCCGACGGCGTAAAGAAGTGGGCGGTATTGTAATACTTGTCCTCCCTCAGTACCGGATGGGATCCGCCGATGATGTAGATGTTGTACTTCTGCGCGATAAGCTTGAACATCTCGGTATACCTGTCTGTATACCGGGCGAGCTCAGCTGTGGCCTCTTTCATCGAGAACCGTTTCTTGTAGCTCAAGAGCTGGTAAGTGAAGTACTCGGGAAAGACCAGGAAGTGGCTGTGATGGGAATCCGCCGTATCCACGAAAAACTCCACCGAATCTTTCAGCTCATCGAAAGACCGGATTACCCTCATATCGTACTGCGCCGCACAGACCCTTACCCGCCGCGCCTGGATCTTGGGAAAGACGTTTGATGAAATCTTCTTCTTGGCGAAATCGAAATCTGGATTTTCCATGACGAGGAAGGTCGAATAGTTGAGGCTGGAGCGGTCCACGGTGATATCGAGTTGCACCTTCAAGACCTCGTACCCGGTTTTCAGGTGAAGGCTCAGGGCCGGATCGCTGAATTCGCCTGCCTTGACCTTCTCCACATACTGCTCGGCGGTCATCTTCCCCGCGTACTGCCGGTAACCCGGTATCCTTCCATAGGCGATCATCCTCCTCAGGTTGTACCGCTTGAGGAGACTGCGCCTGCGCTTGTAGAGCATGCCCGCGACTCCGCGGCGCCGAAAATCCGGATGCACTGCGATATCAGCCCCGTATAGGGTGTCTCCGTCGGGATTGTGCGTGCTGAACGTGCCGGCGCCCGTAAGCTCGTCGACGTCGTACCAGAACTCATCGTCTATGTTGACTATCAGGCAAGTGGCGTACCCTATGATCCTTTTGCCGCA
>CAZPAH010000173.1:0-4819 GCA_964584495.1 uncultured bacterium
CGCCAGCTTGACAAGCTCCCCCTTCCCGCCGTCCACCTCGTAGAACAGCACCCTGGGCCTTCCAAGCCCGGGAAATCCTCCGAAGCGGCCGAAGGTCATCCTGAAAATACCGTTGCCGAGAGCCGCCCGCTTCGCCGCCTGAGACAGAGCCGGAAGCCTTTCCTCACTGACGTCTCCGAGAAATTTCAGCGTTAGATGGTAGTTGTCCGGGGGGATCCACCTCCATGGGGCATCCCTCAGCGGCGAGCTTTCGATCGCATCACCGATCGCCGCCCGGACCTCCTCCGCCGCGGTCACCGCGAAAAAGAGCCTCATACCCTATCACCCTCCTTCCCCGGTGAAAGGCTCAAGATTTTCGAGCCTTCCTTCGAGGTACAGCCGGAGCATATCGAGGGCGTTATATACCGTCCGGGTGATATTGTTCGCCCTGTCCCCGTATGAACGGATCTTCCTGCAGTAAATTGCTCCCTCTGCGGCCAGGCCTACATAGGCAAGTCCCACCGGTTTCTCCACCGTTGCCCCTCCGGGGCCCGCTATCCCGGTTGTGGAAAGAGCGAGATCCGCTCCGGACATCTCCCTCGCCCCGGCCGCCATCGCCGCGCACACTTCCCCGCTGACGGCCCCGAATTTCGCTATCAGCGCCTTGTCCACTCCCAACCTGTTCCCTTTCGATTTGTCGCTGTATGTTATGAATCCCTCGAGAAAAGCGGCGCTGGCACCGGCCACCGATATGATCGTCGAGGCGAGCGTTCCTCCCGTCAGCGACTCGGCCGTCGACATTGTTTTTCCGGAGCCGGTCAGAAGGGCGAGAGCGACTTCCTCCATCGACTTCCCCTCAAAGGAGAAGATACGACCGCCGAAGACCTTCGCCAACTCGTCTTCAATCCCGCCACGGTCGAGCCCTTCGGGAAGATAGACGGTTGTTCCGGTAGGACCGGCTATAATCGACACACCCTTCATCTCCTCGCTTGAAAGCACCCTCTTGAGCCCGTCCTCCACGGATGTCTCCATCACTCCAAATATGCAGACCGCCATCCGGCCTTTTCCACCACCGCCGGCCAGAACGGGCATTACGGAAGAATTAAACATGCTCCGCATTTCCGCCGGAACTCCCGGGAGGAGAAAGAACCGGCAGCCTTCGATCTCGAGCGACAGTCCGACCGCCGCCCCTATCGGGTTGGGCAACACCCCGGCGCCGGCCGGGATCACGGCGAGATCCTCGTAGCCGGCCGGCATCTCGAGACCCAGCTGCTCGAAACGGCTCCTTATTTGATCGACGATCCAGTCGCACCTCTGCGTGGCGCCGCCGGCGGCCTCTATCGCCGATCTGCGCGTGCGATCATCGACCGTCGGTCCGAGCCCCCCCGTCGCGATTACGAAATCACTCCGCGCGGCTGCTTTCCGGAACTGCTCGGCGATGACGGGACCGTCATCGGGAATAATTGTAATCCTCGTCGGCGAAAGGGCCGAACCGGTCAGAACCTTCGAGAGCCACGCCCCGTTATCCTCCCTCGCGCCGCCCGCCAAAAGCTCGTCCCCGATCGTTATGATCTCGATTTTCATGGCCCCGAACTCCCGGGATCCCGTCTCGAAACGGGCATCGAAGAACCTATGTAGAATTTGAATGAACCCGGACCGTCAGATAATATCAAAAAAGCGCGAAAACAGATAGAGAGCCGCGTACGAATAGATCCCCGCCAGAACGTCGTCCATAACGACACCGAATCCTCCCCTGATCCGCTGGCTTCTACCGACAGGGAAAGGTTTTGCGATATCGAAGAACCTGAACAAGACGAAACCGGCGGCCCCGGCACGCAGCGACGGCTCTACCATGCAGAGGGCGACCTGCATTCCGACAAATTCATCTATCACGATCCTTGACGCATCCTTGCCGTAATATCTTTCCATCACCGTGGAGAGATAGACCGACAGGGGAATTGTAACTGCTAGTGAAAGGGGATGGGTGAGGTACCTCCCCCCCGGCACGAAGAGCCAGACGGCGAGCCACACCACGCAGGCGAAACTAGCCGGAGCGAAAGGGAAAAATCCCGAGTAGAAGAATGAACCGAACAGCGTTATAAGGAAACGTTTCACCAAGACCTCTTCCGGACAAACTTCGAGCAGGATAACCGGATTCGGCTATATGGGCAAGAAAATTCGCGTGGAACGTTACGATAGGTTTCTAAGGACCGATTTGGCCACGGCCTTGAGCGTGTCGAATACGCCGGTCCCTTTTACTGCAACCGCTTCAAAGTACGGGTAATGCTTGGGATTGAGCTCCTCCTCGAGATCCTCGACGGATATCGTCTCGGGAAGATCCCTCTTGTTGTACTGGATGGCGTAGGGAATCTCATCGAGCTTAAGGTTGTATTCCGACAGGTTCTCGTGAAGGTTGTAAAGGCTCTCGATGTTGGCGTCGTACCGGCTTGTCTGGGAATCGGCCACGAAAACGACTCCGTCGACCCCCCTCAGGATGAGTTTTCGGCTGGCGTCGTAATATACCTGACCCGGAACGGTATAAAGGTGAAACCGGGTTTTGAACCCCTTGACCGTTCCGAGCTCCAGCGGGAGAAAATCGAAGAAGAGCGTCCTGTCCATCTCGGTGGCCAGTGTTATCAACTTTCCCTTCGTATCGGGAGTGACCTTGTCGTATATATACTGGATATTAGTGGTTTTCCCACAGAGTCCCGGCCCATAGTAAACAATCTTTACGTTTATCTCCCTGGATGAATAATTGATGAGCGACAACTTTATATCCCCCTAATCAGAGAACAGACTGTCTATCTCTAGTTCGGCTTCCGCGGCGAACTCTTCATCGAATTCGGAGTAATCTTCATTCTCGTACTCCAATTTGTCGTACAGCCTGTTGATAACGGCGGTGAGGCTGTCGACCGCCTTCTTCGTTCTCAAACGTACCAGGCCGAGAGTTGTTTTCTTGTCGAAGAGGACCACCAGGATGATCTCCTTCGCCACCCTCGCCAGATACATACTTTCATTGCTCCCCTGGTGATACAGCGTCGAGAAATCTTTTTCCCCGATCAGCTTCGCCAACTGCGCGTTCGCCTCGAAATCCGCCGCACATAGGGAAGCGAAGCTGTGCATGTCGAACTGGGGCGCGTCCCCCACGCTCGATATCAGCTGACCGGTCTTGTCGAGGAGCAGCACTGTCGTGGCGTTCGAATTCTTGAGCAGTTCCTGGAGAGTAGTGCTGATCGCCCAGTAATCTTCCTCGAATACCTTCCAGTTTGTTCTTACCATCGTCCACTCTCTTTCCCTTGCCCGGGATCAGATCGGCTCTCTTCCTTCCAGAGCTTTCGATATAGTGCCCCTGTCGATGAACTCCAACGAGCTCCCGAGGGGGAGTCCCCTCGCCGGCCTCGTAACCTTTACTCCCTCGTTCCTGAACATCCTTGATATGTAGAGTGATGTCGTATCCCCTTCAACGCTCGGATTCGTCGCGACTATCAACTCCTTTATCCCTTCGCTGCGCACCCTCTCTTTCAGAGATTCGATATTGAGATCGCCGGGGCCTACTCCATCAAGTGGGGAAAGGACACCATGTAGAACATGGTAGCGGCCTCGATATTGTCCCGATCTCTCAAGAACGTAAAGGTCGGCCGACCGTTCAACGACGCATAGCACGCCCCCCGTTCTTGACATATCGCTGCAAATGCTGCAGATCTCGCTTTCCGCAATGTTTCCGCATCTTTTGCAAAATCCGATTTCTTCTTTGACCTGCAAGAGTGTTTCGGCAAAGTGCCTTACCTCCCCGCCATCCATGTCAAGGATAGCAAATGCAAGCCTGCGAGCCGTTTTTTCTCCAACACCAGGCAGTTTTCTGAAATCTTCGATCAGGGCCTGGAGTAGCGGAAGCCCGTAATCCATTACACTCTCCATTGTTGAAGCAAGAATCTTGCCTTAACAGGCACCGGATGGGAAAATACAGGGAACTTGGAGGGAGTACGATCCACAGCGGAGTTCAGAAAAGCCCCGGAAGTGGAATTCCTCCCGTCAACGTCGCCATTTCGTTTTTGATCATCTCGTCCACGCGGGAGCGGGCCTCGTTAACTGCCGCCACAACAAGATCTTCCAACATTTCAATGTCGGCGGGGTCCACGACCTCCGGATCTATCTTCATAGAAAGCAGCTCGTGACCGCCATTCATAACAACCTTGACCATCCCTCCCCCGGCAGATGATTCTACCGTCTCTTTCGCCAGTTTTTCCTGCATTTCCGCCATCTTCGACTGGACCTGCTGCGCCTGCTTAAGCAGCTTTCCGATATCTTTCATATTCCGTCCCTCCCTTTATCCGTCATCGGAATGAACCTCCCCGTTGAATTCCTCGATCAATTTCTTGGCCACGGGAGACCCTTCCACGAGTTTTTCCACCTTTGGGTCCAGACGCGGTCCGCCTCTACCGCCCGCCCCGCTCTTCGAAGCCCTCCCCCTCTTCCCACTGCGGTCATCCGGCGATTCCCCTGTCTCTATGACAAATTTCTTGCCAAAGAACCTTTCCATGCCGGCTTCTATGTAACGCCTGTTCTTTTCGTCTCTTATCATCTCCCGCGCGAAACGGTTCTGGGGGCTGAAGGAGAGTATCACCCGATCATCCTCCACACCGGTGACATCGGCCGAGTTCAACCAGATTCCCAGGGTAAGTTTCGATTCTCTTACCTGGGCTAGGAAACGCTCCCACTGCTCCCGGCCTCCGAGACTGGCCAGAGCCCGGTCTTCCGATTGAGTTTCCGTTTTCCTCGCCGTCCTCTCTATCCTGGCAAAACCTTCTCCGACCGCCTGTTCGCTCTCTTCCCCTCCGGC
>CAZPAH010000174.1:0-4655 GCA_964584495.1 uncultured bacterium
AGTACAGCATGTTAGAAAGTTCGATCTCCTCCGAAAGGGTAAGGTCCCCGATATTGTTGATCGTGAAGCTCCCGTTCTGTGAACCGAGGACGGGAACCGAGCCGAAATCGAAGGTCACCGGGACGACCTCTCCTATCGCGCCGCGGATCTTCTGCGCGTAGAGCTCGGAGAATCCGTCTTCCTGCCTCTTGTCCCGCCACACGATGATTGCGCCCCAGAATCCGTCGCTGACCATCATCTGCTCGAATTGCTGGTCCTCTGCCGTGCACACGGGAATGCCGTGATCCGGCACGAGCCACTCGAAATCGCCCGACGGACCGATCCGGCAGGCGTAGATGTCGTTATCTACCTCGGAACGCAAGTCGGTCCAGGAGATCACGACACCACCGGTCCCGTCGGATATGACCCTGGGATCCGTCTGGAGATAGTAGCCCGAGCATACGAGCCTGCCGTCGAGATGCCAGACGCGTGTCCCGTCCGATATCACGTGCTGGGAATATATCGCGCCGCCGGGAGCCCTGTGGTCCTCCCAGACGACGATGGCGCCGCCAGCGGCGTCGTTTACGACACGAGGAGAGTACTGGTTTTCGACGTAGAGATCGGTCAGCCTGACGCCTTCCTCGGTCCATACCGTGCTTCCGCCGGCATCGACCTTCTGCGCGTAGACGTTGTCATATCCGGACCTGGGATCCCTCCATGTCATGAGCGCTCCCCCGGCGCCGTCCGATGACATATCCAGGTTCTCTTTCTCGTAATCGACCGTGCATACCGGCACACCTCCGGCCGCCCATTGCGCCACACCGGACGGATTGACCCGTTGTGCGTAAATATCCCTGTTCCCCGCGCCGCCCCTGTTGTCGTGCCACGCGAACACGGCCCCTCCGGCGCCGTCCGAGGCGATCCTGACCTCCTCCTGGTCGTATGCCGCGTTGCATATCATCGTTCCCGATGTCCCCCAGAGGAGCGTGCCCCCGCTGCTGACCCGTTGCGCAACGATATCGTAGTTCGATCCGTTATACTCGGTCCAGGCGACGATCGAGCCTCCATAGCCGTCGGGAGCTATCACCGGGTCGTACTGGTTATGGGAGTTGACGGAGAGCAGCAGCCCGCCGGATGTCCAGAGATGGTTGCCGTCCTGATCGACCCGCTGGGCGTAGATATCGTAGTCCAAGTCGTTTCGCATATCGTTCCAGGTTATGATCGCCCCACCCGACCCGTCGGAAATCATCCTCGGCCGGCCGTATCCGTGCTCGAAGCAGAGGACCTCCCCTTCGGCCGCCCACAAGGTGTTACCGAGCGAATCCATCCTCTGTATGAAGATGTCGTACTCTTCCCTCCGGTCCTCGAGCCACGCGATTATAGCGCCGCCCGCTCCATCGGTTACGATATCCCCCGATTTCTGGGTACTCTTATGTTTGGCGACGGCCACATCGACCGTGTTCCATTGCTCTAGACCGGAAGAGTCGAGCCTCTGGCAATAGACATCTTCATAAGTGTCTCTCCCATCCTCCCAGCACAGAACGGCTCCGCCGGCCCCATCGGATACGGTCCTTACATATTTCTGGTACCCGGTAGCCCCACAGACCTCGACCCCGCCGGCCGTCCAGAGCAGCGTGCCGGACCCGTTTATCCTCTGGCTGTATATATCCCATTCCGCGCCCCTGGTATCCTGCCACGAGACGATCGCTCCCCCCGCGCCGTCCGAGACGATCTCCGGATCATAATTCTGTGCGCTCGTAGAAGTTATCTCGACCCCGCTGGAGGCCCAGAGCGTTACTCCTATGGAATTTATCCTCTTCGCGAAGAGTTGATCGGCCCCCGCACCAGGGTCCCTCCATGATATCACCGCTCCGCCCGCTTCATCGCTCGCCAGCCTGAGGTCGTACGCCCATTCGTTTCCATCCCCCACATGGACACCGTTTTCGGTCCATGGCTTTAGGCCTAGAAAATTGATCTTGGCCGCGTATATATCTCTGTCAATCATCATGTTATCGATGCGGTCATCTATCCAGGCGATGACCGCGCCCCCTGATCCGTCCGCTACCATCGAAACATCGTTCTGGTAAAACGTGTCGACACAGATACCCGTCCCGCCGGTGGTCCACATCGCCGCGCCGCTCGAATCTATCTTCTGCGCGAAAATATCATCCCATCCATATCCGCTGCGGGCATCATCCCATCCGACGATCACGCCCCCCGCTCCATCGGTCACGATCTCGAATCCCTGCTGCTCGCTGGGATCGGTGCAGACCTCCACTCCTCCGGTCGCCCAGCGCGGGACCCCTCCCGGGCTGAACCTCTGTGCGTAAATGTCGTCGTTCCCGTTCCTTTCGTCGAGCCAGGCGATGACCATGCCTCCATACCCGTCACTTATGACCCGCAGGTCGACGAGGTCCTCTATCCCTGAAAAGATATCGATCCCGCCGGTAGCCCAGAGTATGTTGCCATCCTGGTCGATCCTCTGCGCGTAGTAGTTGTTCCATATGATTATTATTCCACCCGATCCGTCCGGAACCGCTGTCAGCTTCGTGACATAGTGCGACGGATCGTTCACCATGATGCCGTTCAGCGCCCACAACTGCCTGCCGGATGCATCCACCCGCTGCACGTAGACGTCGTGATCGATATCCCTCAAGTCTATCCAGCAGACGATCGACCCTCCAGTCCCGTCCGGGACGACACTCGGGGCATAATATGCGTACGGCCGCCCGAAGGTAGCTACCTGCTCGCCGTCGGTCGTCCACATAGCCGAAGCGGGCAGGGGAGACAGGATCGAGATCGTAACAGCTATCAAGATAAATAAAGCGGGTCCGGCAGCAGCTGGTCGTTTCATAAGGAGGCCTTCTCTCTGTTCTATTGTGAGTATAGTCGTCTTATAATTCTACCATATACAGGATCCATTTTCAATTTTGGCGGACGCTCGGAGCGCCCTCCGGCCCCGCAAAGGCGAATAGTGGAGGAGTCGAACGAAATTGTAATGAGTTTAATCGTCGTGTCGAATCCATGGATATCAAGCAAGTACCGAGTCTTTTTGATCACCTTTATTTGCCGGGATGGGATTTTCAGAAAGGACAGCCCCCGGCGCAGACTCCACCATCAGATGCTATGACCTAATCCCCTATCCCTTTGCTGTCTTTGAGAATAAATGGTGGGCGATACTGATGTTGATGAGGTGGGTGCTGAAGCAACTGTTGAGACAAAGACTCCATGAGCAAAAGGACGCCAGGTTCGTAGCCGCAAACTCACTGTTATCCATAATGCTATCAATCCGGCGAGTCTTTCTTTCTTTTGATTCGCTCATGCAAATCAGACAACGTTGGTGGCCCCTTACCCAACTGGGCTATTCCAATAGTATTACCGTCTGGATCTTTGATTTTCGCTATATGATTACCATCTTCTTGCTCAGTAAGGGGCATTACTATCTCTACACCAGCATCCTCACATCTTTTGTATACCTCATGAACATCTTCATACTGCAGCCAAGGTATAATCAAGCACTCAGGATCATCTTTTTCTGATCTTCGTTCAACATTCAGGAAATTGTGCTCCGACAACAGATAACCCTGGCTAAACCCTCCCATAAATGTGATCGATAACAATCCCAAGACATGACTGTAAAAATCACAGGACTCATTTAGATCTTTCGCCTTAACACTCAGCGAATGAAGCCTGTGTTTATTCCGTTTCTTTGCATCGGGCATTACTAATCCCTCCAAGTTTATCAGCAGTCGTACTAGATTGGATAGAATCGCGTTGCTCTGTACACTCTGGCTCAACCTAATTCCTTGGGCCACCGATTCTCGCTCGTTTAACTGATTCAGTTAAAGCCAGTCTTATTTCTGAACAAGAGCATTCCTGCGCACAATTATGATATTCATAACGGTATAGCCAATGATCACAATGACGATTCCAGCAGCAATAAGCGAATCACTCGCATATGTCATGGGTGATAATAGAATAGCGCCCATGACAAGCATGATGGCATTCGTAATTCCATAGGCGTATACAATCTTTATAGTTTCAGACCACTTGAAAAGCATAGTCACTCCGATGACAATCAACAGTATCGAAGAGATGAAGCCTGGAATGCATACGTAGTTAAACGGTCCTTCCGTAGTTATTCCCAATTTCTCGTGCTCTGGGCCTGCGTAAGTGGGGACAAATATCTCATAAACCGCAAGGCCGCTGGGTAGTGATAACAGGATCCCGAACAGGATATTACATGCTGCTAGGCTGATCGCAAATCTTGTCCCCCTAGTCACGCTTTCTCCTAATTCAATTCTTTCTAGAATTATCAGCGTTCATCTGAGCACTTTTTCTTAATGATATAGTGTGACTCGACATGGCGTAAATGAATTTCAAAGACGGGTCATCATTATAAAACCTCTCGGCATTTTCAATTATACGAAGAGCTCTCTCGTAATTCCGTAGTTCCTTTGATGCCTAAATAAATGCTTGTAATGTCTGTGCGTGTCCATAATGTAAATCTCTCAGTCCTTGCATTTCCATGACGGAAACAACGCATTCCCGGGCTTTCTCAGGCACCTTCAGGCCAAGATATATGTGCCCAATTGTGATCAGGATTTCTGCATGGCTTGTCGGGCTAAGGGTCTCACCGAATTTCGCCAGCACTTTCTCGTAAATTTCAATTGCTT
>CAZPAH010000175.1:0-4628 GCA_964584495.1 uncultured bacterium
ATGTTCATGGTTCACAGGAAGGATATCAAGCTTGACGGCAACAACCCGGTCATCCTCACCGGTTACGGAGGATTCACCGTAAATATGACTCCGTATTTCACGTCCAGGGCGGTCATATGGGTGGAATCGGGAGGGATATACGCAATGCCCAATCTTCGAGGCGGCGCGGAATTCGGAGAGGGATGGCACAAGGCCGGGATGCTGGAGAACAAGCAGAATACATTCGACGACTTCATCGCGGCCGCCGAGTGGCTGATCGATAAGGGATACACGAACAGCTCTAAGCTCATAATAAGGGGAGGCAGCAACGGTGGGCTCCTCGTCGGCGCGGCCATGGTCCAAAGGCCTGAGCTTTTCAAAGCCGTGGTCTGCACTTATCCCCTTCTCGACATGATCAGGTATCACAAATTCCTGATCGCGAGATTCTGGGTTCCCGAGTATGGATCTTCCGAGGATCCGGAGCAATTCAGCTATATTTACAAGTATTCCCCGTATCACAACGTGAAAACGGGGGTTTCCTATCCCGCAACGCTCTTTATAACGGGGGATGCCGATACCAGGGTGGCCCCCCTCCACGCCCGAAAAATGACGGCGATGCTCCAGGCGGCCAACGGATCCGACGAGCCGATCCTTCTGCTTTACGATACAAAGGCGGGGCATTCGGGAGGGCAGCCTCTGGCGAAGCAGATCGAGGATCTCGCGGACGAGATGAGCTTCAACTTCTGGCAGATGGGGATGAAGGTGAACTAGAAGCCGGAGGATTCCATCATTATCGTATATTGACAACTTCCCGGTAGAGGAATAGACTTTGTCAGCGGTCTTAAGGTAGAGAATATTCCGGAAAAGGGATCAGTTTAAGCGAGGGAGGTTATCATGCCGGCTAATAAGCTGAAGGAATTCCTCGACGACAACAGGGTCAAGTATATTTCAATAAGGCACTCGCCCGCCTATACTGCCCAGGAGGTTGCGGCCAGCGCCCATGTTAAGGGCAAAGAGATGGCAAAGATAGTCATTATCAAGCTCGACGGAAAGATGGCGATGGCCGTTCTCCCCGCATCCTACAAGGTGGATCTAAAGGCGCTCAAGGTTTTCTCCAAGGCGAAAAAAGCGGAGTTCGCCACCGAGAAGGAATTCAGAGACAAGTTTCCCGAATGCGAAACCGGAGCGATGCCGCCTTTCGGAAATCTGTACGGGATGAAGGTATATGTCGCGCGAAGCCTGGCCGAAGATAAGCATATCTGTTTCAACGCCTGTTCCCACATTGAGTTGATACAGATGACCTATAGCGATTTTTCAAAGATAGTCAAGCCCGAGGTGGTTGAATTTTCCATTAAAAGCAGCTGAAAGTTCGTTGCCGGATGATACCGGGCTGATCAAACTTAGGGAGGGTGTCATGAAAAAAATTCTCTTTTCGATCATGATTCTCATGCTGGCGGCCGTTTCGGCCGAGGCCCAGCAGGATGCGGGATTGAAGGTCGAGGATTTCGAGTTTTGCAGCGGAATAGAAAACATGGAACCGGTCGGCGGAACCAGCCAGTTCTTCAACTCGATCGAACAGGTCTATTGCTTTACGAGGATAACGGGGGCGACCGATACGACCTCGGTCCATCACGTTTGGTATCTGGGCGACGAGAAGAAAGCGGACGTGGAACTGGCGGTAAAATCCGGCTCCTGGAGGACCTGGAGCTCGAAGAGGATGATGAAAGGATGGACCGGCGCATGGCGGGTCGAAGTGGTTGCGCCCGACGGCTCCGTCCTGGGCATGAAGGAATTCGTCTATAAACCGGTTGCGGAGTCAAATGACGGTGGAGAGTGAATACATCAGGAAACTCTCCATATGCAATCCGATCAGAGACGGGGTGCTGCGACGCGCTATCGAGTCGCTCCACCTGCCCCCCGGCAGCAGGGGGCTCGACGCTGGATGTGGGATCGGGTTTCAATCAGTATTGCTGTCGGAAGCAGTAGCCCCGGGCGGACACGTGGTGGGGCTCGATATATCACCGGCTTTTACCGACTACGCAAGGGAGGTTATCGTAAAAACGGGGCAGCGTGACTCGATCTCCTTCGAAAACGGTGACATCAACGATCTTCCCTTCGACGACAACTCATTCGACTGGGCTTGGAGCTCCGATTGCGTCGGTTATGCCCCGGGGGACCACATGCAAGCGCTCACGGAGCTAGGCAGGGTCGTAAGGCCGGGAGGAATCGTAGCTATCACGGCTATTTCCTCCCAGCTGCTTCTTCCCGGATACCCGGCGCTCGAGGCCAGGCTCAATGCCTCGGCGGCCGGAATCGCTCCCTTCCATGAAGGGGATGAGCCTTCCAACCATTTTAACAGGGCTCTCGGCTGGTTCAGGCGGGCCGGATTCGATCGACCGACTGCCCGGACGTTTACCGAGGATGTGCAGGCGCCTTTGAACGAGGACCTCCGCTCCGCCGTTATTTCCTTCATGGAAATGCGATGGGAGAATGTACAATCGGAGATTTCCAGGAAGGAGTGGTCCGAGCTGAAGTACCTGACGGACCCCGGCTCGAAGGGATTTATCCTGGAATCCCCCGGCTATCATGCATTCTTTGCATATTCGCTCTATTCGGGTACAGTGACCGGATGAGGAATTTAATGCCGGTATCCAGACTGGATAAGCCAGGAGGAACCGGAGGGGAGTTGACCTGTGGCGGCGGGGAAAAAGCATCATAACGTCTATGTCATAGAACTGAAAAGAGAGGTTCTGGGAGATCCGGCTTTTCGCAGGGAGAATCCCGGATACACGGGTGAGAAGGAGTGCCTCTATGTTGGTATGACGGGGCTCGATCCGTTGAAGAGGTTCGATAATCACAAGACCGGCTACAAGTCGAACAAATACGTGGAAAAATACGGCGTAAGGCTCCGCCCGATGCTGTATGAAGAGTACAATCCGTTATCGTATCATGATGCCGTCGAGATGGAGATGGAACTGGCCAGGATACTGCGGAAGAGAGGTTATGCCGTCTGGCAGAAATGAATCTCCGATGAATATTTTAATTATCGATAACCAATTTATATATGAGACATTCAATCGGGTATCGTCGACGGTCCGGATAGTCCGGAAATGCGGACCGGTTCAAAAACCTGGAGGTACGGAATGAAATGCGAAAGATGCGGGAAGGAATATCCCTCGCGCTACTATTTCAAGACGGACCAGGTATGTACCGAGTGTTTTGAAAAACTTAACGAAGAGGAAAAGAAAGAGGCGAAATTAAAACACCTGATGAGATTCCCCATGACATCCACTACTTTCGAAATAGCCGATCACCACGTGGTGAAGCACCTGGGTGTCGTTAGAGGTTTGACCGTCAGATCGCGATCGGTATTCGGGACGATGGGCGCTTCACTGCAGACGATCATAGGCGGTAATATAACGATGTTCACGGAGCTCTGCGAAAAAACGCGCCTTGAAGCGTTCGAATTCATGATGGATCATGCAGCTCAGATCGGCGCGAACGCCGTTATCGGCATCAGGTACGATGCGACCGAAGTTATGGACGGTGTAACCGAGGTTCTCTGTTATGGAACCGCCGTTTTAGTCGAGCCCGTATGAGCGAAGGATTAAGCTGATGTTCCGGAAGGCGATCGCAAGGAGACCCGGACCCGACTGTGGAGCCGGGATAACTACGGCGGGACTGGGCAGGCCGGATTACGAGCTTCTGCTCCGCCAGCATTCGACCTACCTGGAAGCGCTCTCTTCGACCGGGTTGGAGTTGACGGTTTTAGAACCGCTCGAGGGATTTCCTGATGCATGGTTCGTCGAGGACACCGCCGTAGTAACGCCTGACGTGGCCGTAATCACGAATCCGGGGGCGCCATCGAGGAGGGGGGAAGAAGATTCGATAGGGCAGGTTCTCGCCTCTCACCGTACTACCGTGAGGATAAAGTATCCCGGGACGCTGGACGGCGGAGATGTTCTGATGATCGGCAGACATTTCCTGATCGGATTATCGAAAAGAACGAACCGCGAAGGAGCCGTGCAGCTGGGGACCGTTCTGGAGCGGTTCGGAAATACATGGACGACCGTACAGGTCGGTGACGGTCTGCACCTCAAATCGAGCGTGAATTTTCTGGGTGGGGAGACACTGCTTGTGGCCGGGAGGTTCGTTGACGCTCCGGAAATATCCGGGTACGAAAAAATCGTTCTCGACCCCGCGGAGGCGTATGCCGCAAACGTATTGACGGTAAACGGACGCCTTATAGTTCCCGCCGGTTTCCCGGATACCCGCGATAAACTGGTGAAAATCGATCCGGGCTTGATCGAGCTAGACGTCAGCGAGGTCCGAAAGATGGATGGAGGATTGACGTGCATGTCGATTAGATTTTAAGGTTGAGCCGGGATTAAATATCTGTTAAGGCATATTGTGTTTCTAATCGACCGAGGAGGGGTATCATGTTCTGTCCCGAGTGTGGAGAGGAAAATCCGGAAGGAACCTTAAAATGCTCCCGTTGCGGTGCGCCTCTTGTAGCGACGACCGATACTAATCCCGTTGAATATGAAGAAGAGCCCGATGAGGAATCACCGGAAAAGATCGACCCCGGGCTTGATTCCGATGAGGAAGGCTACGAGAAGATTCTATCAACAATGAACGCGGAAGACGTT
>CAZPAH010000176.1:0-4603 GCA_964584495.1 uncultured bacterium
AGACGGAAGATTGTCAACAAGTCTTTGCTTCAAGATTGGTCAATATGGCAGAAACCGGCCATACTGGCAGTTGCGGGATCCATGCAGAAAACCCTGCCTGTCAAGGGACGGATTTTATTATTTCGAGGATTTCTTCTATACTGAATGGCTTCCTGAAGAATCTTTCAGCCCCGAACCGTATACCTTCCGCTACGCGATCCTCGAGATGCACGCCGCTCATGAGGAAGAACCTTGTTTCCGGATGGCTCTTTTGGAGACGAACCATCGTCTCGACACCGTCCATCCCTGGAAGTGAGATATCTAGAAAAGCGAGATCGATCTCCATCTTCTCGACCGCTTCCAGCCCTTCTTCACCCGATTCAGCCGTCACCACAAAACACCGGTTCTGCTCGAGGAGGTCTTTCATGAACTCACAGATTTCAAGGTTATCGTCGACTACAAGTACACGCATCATTTCGCTACCCTTATCCGTGAATTCAAAGCGGGTTCCTTCTCGCCGTCAGGATCGTTCTTCTTGATGGCGTCATCGTTGCCGATTGGAATTCCATTCATCATCCTGCTGACCCTTCCCTTCAATCGAAGCATCGCCTTCGTATGGATCTGACATACGCGGGATTCGGAAACATCCAGGACCTTTCCGATCTCTTTCAAAGTCAGTTCCTCGTAGTAATAGAGGGTCATGACTATCCGTTCCTTCTCGGGGAGGGACTGAAGGGTGTTCTTGACCAGCTTGAGGAGCTCTTTCTCCTCGAGCTTCTCATAGGGATCGGAGGTGCTTGCGTGCGGCAGGGATCCGCTTATTACCGAGTACAGGCCCTCGTTATTGGATGATACGCCTTGATCGAGACTGACGAGACATGTGAGCGATACGTCGTTGAGCAGCTTGTAATATTCCTTCATAGGAATTTTCATATACTTTGCAACATCGATATCGGATGCCGGTCTTCCCAACTTCATCTCGAGATCGGCCAGAACCGTCTCCAGAAGCTTTGCCTTGTGCCTGATCGAGCGTGGGAACCAGTCCTGGTTTCTCAGCTCGTCCAGCATCGCGCCACGAATCCTGGGTATGGCGTATGTTTCGAACTTTGTCATCCTTTCCATGTCGTATTTTTCTATCGCCTGTATCAGCCCCAGGAGACCTGCCGCAAAAAGATCGTCTATCTCGATATAGCTGGGGAGGCTTACCGCTACACGACCGGCCGAATATTTAACGAGGTGGAGGTACTGCATAATAAGGGATTCGCGCGCTTTCTCGCTCTTGTCCCTTTTATATGCTTCCCACAACTCGGTCCGGTCGGTGTTCTTCTCGTTTCTTATCTTGATCATGCTCATGTCGCATGCCTTAACGCATTTTCTATGCCACCGGGCGGCGGCCCGTAATATATTGTATTACTTCATGTTGCCCGGGTTTATCCCCGCCATCCAACTCGTCCGGCAACACGATGGGGAAATTATTTCCTTCTTATTGAGATAATACTGCGGCCTCTATATCCACTTCCCTGTAAAGTTTCAATTTGTTCCTGAGCGTTCTGACGCTTATACCGAGATCGTCGGCGGCCTTTGTCCTGTTGCTGTTATATTTCTTCAACCTCTGCTCTATCATCAACCTTTCCGCGGCGGCGATCGAACAACTGTTGAGAATTTCCTCCACCCTCGATGAGCTGCTCATGGAACTCTCGTCGAAGCTGAAGTATTCCTCGCCGATTTCCTCCTCGCTGCAGAGGATCACCGCCCGTTCGATGCAGTTTTCCAGCTCGCGTATATTGCCCCTCCAGATGCCCGACTGCAATTTTTTCAAGGATCCCTTGCTGAGGCGCTTTTTCTCCTTCACGTTTTCGGCGCAGTATACGCCTATGAAATGATCGGCTAGAATTCCTATGTCCTCCCTGCGTTCGCGCAGGGGGGGTACTTCTATATTTACGACATTAAGCCTGTAGTAAAGGTCTTCCCTGAATCTTCCTTCACGGATCTCGTTAAGCAGGTTCTTGTTGGTGGTGCTGATAATTCTTACATCCACCGATATCGGTTTGCGCCCGCCGACCCTGTCGATCTCCCTCTCCTGCAGAACCCTGAGAAGCTTGGCCTGGATGTGGGGTGGAATTTCTCCGATCTCGTCCAGGAGCAACGTGCCTTTATCCGCCTGCTCGAACTTGCCCGGGTGCCACTTGTGCGCCGACGTGAACGAGCCTTTTTCATGACCGAAGAGCTCGCTCTCCAAGGTTCCTTCAGGTATTGCCGCACAGTTGATCTTTACGAACGGCTTGTCTTTTCGGCTGCTCAAGTTGTGTACGCGCCTGGCCACAAGCTCCTTTCCCGTTCCGTTCTCTCCCGTTATCAGAACGGTTGCCTTTGTATCTGCGATCATGTCGGCCGTATCCAATATGCTCTTGAGTTTCGGGGACGATCCGATGATCTCACGGCCCTTGTCTATGTCGAGCCGCCTTTTAAGATGCCTGTTCTCCTTCATCAGCTCGGAATACCCCAGCGCATTTCTCATCTTGATCTTTATTTCATCCAGGGTGAAAGGTTTTTCGATGTAGTCGTATGCTCCTATTCGCATCGCTTCAGTCGCCTGGTCCAAGCTTGCATAAGCCGTCATCATGATGACGACGGTGTCGAGTCCCTTGCTAATGACCGTCTTAAGAAGATCTATTCCTTCATCCTTGTTATTCATCTTCACATCGGCGAGCATGAGATCGTAGCTCTCTTTTTCCAACATTTCCAAAGCCGACTTCTGATCCTCCGCCTCGTCGATAATGTAGTTTTCCGATAGAGCATCGATGAGAAACTCCCTCGTGAGCTTCATGTCGTCTACTACAAGAACCTTCTTCTTCATTTTGCGATTACCCCCGTCTGAAACGTTGATTTAGAACAGTGCCGGATTATTTTAATTACGGTGCCTACTTCATGTTTCGATGAAATCTCTACCTTCGCTCCCATTTGGGAAGATACGGCCGAAACGAAATTAAGGCCGCATCCTATATGCGAGCTTTTCGTGCTGTGAAGGATCTCCCCGGCTTTTTCCAGTTCCTGCGCGGTCATTCCCTTTCCATTGTCCTGGACTTCGATCGACCAGCTCCTTCCCGATTCGACCGCCTGTTGCTTTCCGGTAAACGAGACGCGGATCTTGCCTTCGCCGTCGAGAGCTTCCAGGGAGTTCTTGAGAAGGTGCAGAATCATCTTCCTGAAATCGTGCTTATCCCCCCGGATCAGCGGCTGCCCTTCCACCTCTATATCGAGATCCACCAGGATACGGTCCGATTCGATTCTTTCGATCAACGATCTCCAGGCGCTTTTCGTGTGAAACACATAATCGAGAACCTCGACCTTCCTTTTTTTCGACAACCTGTAGTTGTCGAATTCACCCAAGAACGATTCGAGTCCATTTATTCCCCTCGATATATTGAAAATCCATTTTTTACCCTTCTCGCTCATGCCGTCTTCATACTCGAGAAGAGAGGCGTATCCCTTGATGCTCATGCAGTAGTTTCTTATCTGGTGAATCATGAGAGAGAGGAGTCTGTCCAGATCGTCGAGTCTTCCCGAGGCGGAAAACGGGGGATCTTCGATTTCGACCTCGATGTATCGATCGACCGGAGCCGTCTTCTCCTTGACACCGGCGGCCGGGCAGTCAAGCAATTCTGCAGTGTCGGACAGTAACGGCATCTTCCAATCCTCCTTGAATTCCTTTTTTCATATTCAGTTAATTAACCGGAAAATTTTTCACCATCGTTTTGGAGCCTGTAAGCGCAAATTACATGCCTTTTAAAGGGAAGTCGTTCCGCGTTCCGGGGCAATATTTGCCTAATTAATTAAAGGGGAGGCAATTATCATAATTGCAGTGAGAAATATTTTCCCTGTCCGGGGTGGTAATAATAGATCCAAGCCTTACATTTGATAACCGTTCAAATGAATCTTTGAAAGATATCCGGCCACCCGTAGCCGGTTCTCTTGCATCGGTTTTTAACGGATGACCCGATTCAGTCCATATCGTACATCTTGGTTTTTTCCCGGAGGGTCTGACGGCTGATCCCAAGGATACGCGCCGCCTTGGACTTGTTTCCCGCCGTCTCGTCGAGTGTCTTGCAGATGAGTACCTTCTCCATCTCCTTGATGCTTATCGGGTACAATTCATTGAGTGATCTCGAACGATTCTCCGCTTTCGGCGATTCGTCCATTTCGTGAAGGGTGAGGTTGAGATGCTCCAGCAGAAGCTCATCCTCGGCTTCCAGGAGAATGGCCCTTTCTATGACATTTTTTAGTTCGCGTACGTTGCCGGGCCAGTAGTAATCCTGAATCTCGCGGGTGACTTCAGGACCGATCTTGCCCACTTTCTTCTTGAACTCCCTATTAAACTGCTCGATGAAATAGTTGGCCAACAGGGGAATATCCTCCTTCCTCTCTCTAAGAGGGGGCAGGGTCACCGGTATTACCTGAAGCCTGTAATAGAGATCGTTTCTGAATACGCCTTCTTTAATTGCGACCTTGAGATCACGGTTAGTGGCCGAGATTATTCTTGTATCTACCTTGAGGTCCTTGATACCCCCCACCCTGCGGAAGGTCTTGTTCTCGAGGACCCTCAGAAGTCGGCTTTGAAGGGTTA
>CAZPAH010000177.1:0-4580 GCA_964584495.1 uncultured bacterium
GATGCTGGGTGAGGCGGAAACCTATTTTGCGCAGTATTTCGATCAGGTTCTGGCCGATCCGCAGTCGGGGACTGCAGGTGTGAAGGAAAAAGCGGAGCTTGTTCTCGAGCTTCTTCCCGACTCCGTTGAGATCTGGTCCAAGGTGTCCGATGTATTCAATCTTGTCGGAGCGCGTGCGCGTGCCGCCGAGATCCTTGCGCATATCATCGCGCGCCATTCTCTCGATGGAGATCCGAAGAGGATTAATTTCTTCCGTTCCAGGCTCGACCTTCTCAAGCCCTCGCTGGAGGAGAAGGAGCTCGGCAAGATTGATAATATACTTTCCTCGGGACGGAAGGCGAGCGATACGGGTGGAAACGCCGGGCAGAAGGACCTTCATGACCGGCAGGAGGAAAGCGATTCGCCAAAGGTCGATGAACCGCCGCACGTCGGCGCTTCAGATTCGGCATCGCCGGAGGATGTGGTTTCGGCCGAACCGGCCGGTGTCGTGAGCGAAGCGGATCGAGGAATCTCCGCTGCATCCCGGCCGGCGGGGGTTGATGATTCGGTGTCCGATTCGAGCGGCGAAGGGGGTCTCCCGGAGCAGGATCTTCAGGATGTCGAAGAAGAGAAAGATGAGGTGGTGGCGGAGCCGGCGGCGTCTCAGTCGGAGGATCTTTCGGAGATCATAGAGAAGGAAGACGAAGAGAACGAGAAAGAGGACGGGCTTCACCTTGCCGAGGAGATAACGAGCGATGTCGAGCAGGATGATTTCAGGAGCCACTACGATCTGGGCATGGCCTATATCGAGATGGCGCTCTTCGACGAGGCGGTGAAGGAACTGCAGATATCTGCGAGATCGCAGCAGCTTCAGCTCAAGGCCCTCGAGATGATCGGTCACTGTTTCCTCGAGATGAAGAACGCCCGCCTGGCGGTCAAGCAGCTCGAGAGGGGACTCGAGATCGCCAGGAACACCGGCCACGACTCTCTCGGCCTTCACTACAACCTCGGTCTGGCGTTCGAGATTCTGGGAGACGCGGAAAAGGCCCGAGAGCATTTCGAAGAGGTGTACATCGTCGACGTGACATTCCGCGAGGTTTCCGACAAGATGAAAAAATACACGGGCGTTTCCTGAAACGGATCGGGATGAAAAACCCCCATCGCTTCTGCGATCTTCATATCCATTCCAGCTACTCCGATGGTGTTCTCGCGCCTGTGGCGATAGTCGATATCGCGCGCGGCGCCGGATTATCGGCCGTGGCGATTACCGATCATGACACACTGGCCGGGCAGGAAGAGGCCTTGCGGGCCGGAGAATCGGCCGCTCTGGAGGTTTTGACCGGTGTCGAGTTCAGCCTTTCCTTCGAAGGGTGGGAAGCCCACCTGCTGGGATACCTTTTCGATCCGCAGAATGCCGTCCTACGCGGCGCACTTAAGGAGCTCGAGAAGGCAAGGTTCGAAAGAGTAGTCTCGATGTTGGAGAAGCTCGTATCAGCTGGAGTCGAGATCGATATGGGCGATCTGGACCGGGGCGGTGCGGCGGGGACCTTGGGCCGTCTGCATATAGCCAGGGCGCTGTTGGCCGCCGGAAAGGTTTCCACCATCCAGGAAGCATTCGCAAGATACATAGGAGAGGGAAGCCCGTGCTTCGTTCCCCGCCGTGAGATCGGGCCCGGGGAGGTTGTATCGATTATCAAGGAGGCCGGCGGTACGGCGGTGTGGGCCCATCCCGGATCGGGCATAGGCGACGCCGCTCTGGTGAAAAGGATGACCGGCGCGGGTATTGACGGAATCGAGGCCTGGCATCCGAACCACAATGCGGCGGCGACGAGGCGCATTCTGGAGTTTGCCCGGAGAAGGGGACTCGTCTGTACCGGCGGTTCCGATTACCATTTCGACGAGGCGATGAAGGTGCCGATCGGGGGGATGAAGGTTCCCGTTGAAGCCGTCGAAAGATTGAAAGATCGGGCGGGGGACATTTGACTTGACCCTCGGTCCTACCTTCTGTAAAGTCCACGTTGAAACAGGATTCCGGCTGCATGCGTTCCCTTTGCCACGGCCTTTTATGAGTCGATCTGCGATCAATATATTGATTCTTCTGACCGCTGAGGTCTTAGCAGGAGCGTCGCCGGCCGTCGCGCGGCCGTCGGCCGGGGAGCGATCGCCGCTTTACGCCGATTCACTTTACATGCCGGGTGAGGTTTTCGTTATAACCGCTAGCGAGCTGGCTCAATACAACATTAATACATTAGAAGATATCCTGGATCTGCTGCCGGGAGTCTCGTATTGGATGGAGGGGCCTCCACGGTCATCCTCCGGTTTCGCCGTCGACGGGGAAGAGCAGGGCGGCGCGACGCTTCTCCTGGACGGAACACCATTCGACGATCCTTATACCGACGCGCCACTGTCGAGATTTATCCCCCTTTCCAGGCTCGTCAGGGTGGAGGTCATATACGGCCGGTCGCCGTGCCTCGCGGGAAGATCGTCATCGGGAAAGGTGATAAATTTCGTGACCGAGCAGGAGGGGAGGGAGGGTCCCTACTCGATCGCCGATTTCACTTACGGATCGAGCAACAGGCGGTCTAGGAGGATATGGTTCTCGACCCCGCGATCGTATATTCAAGGATCATTGGTATACGAGGAGTACCTGCAGGATCCTTTCGAGGCGCTTACCGAAGAGCCGACGAGGCTCGTGGGCAAGTACGATTCGAGATCCATCCTCATGAACCTTTCCCTTTCGACCGGACAGGGGGACAGGATCGACGTCGAGCTGCACAGGTTCGAGGACAGCTACCTCGGCACCGCCTACAGGCCGTACTACAGGGAAAGTCAGTACGCTCCGGAAGATGTAAGATACGACGGTTTCGTTTCGAGAATCAGGTACAGCCGCGGTCCGTTCGAGGCGGCCATCGGCCAGCAGCTTGTAGAGTCGAAACGGTCCGTGGGCGCGATCGAGGGACATGTGACCTCGGTCGATCTCCGATGGCTCGGCTCGGCCGGAAAGCTTGCCGTCACAGGGTACGTTGGCGGCGACAGGGTGATATTCGAGAACCGGCTTCAGTCTATCGAGTTCAGTCCCGAGCTGAGCCGTATCGAGGGCGGGATCGGCGCGGGCACTGCGGCGGGCCGTTCGTTTCGCTGGAGGTTGGGATTATTCGGCGGTTACCATGAGGAAGCGGGAGGGTGGATCGGCGGGGAGGCGGGGCTATCGCGCGGCAGGGAGGACGGATATTATCAGAGGGTATCGGTTTCAAGGAGGGAGATCGTCCCCAGCGCCGGCGAGCTGTTCCAGCCGGAGACGGCAGGCACATCCGATTGCACGGGCATCGCCTGCGCGGGCAACCTCTCGCTGGTTCCCGCCCGCGCCGACGAGTTGTCGGTGGGTGGGGGCTTCGCCGGGAGATTCACCAACGAGTTCTTTGCGAGAAGGGAAAGTAAGATATCAATTCCGGGCGGGGAAGACCCCGTCGTCTACCGGTCGGAGGGTGAGGCGGATATCGTCGGTCTGAGAAGCCGCATCACGGGGACCGGCTTGGTATACGGCGCCGGATACGGGTATTCCCTCGGAGCCGAGTATTTCGCCTCTAGGAGCGATTACACGCAAGGTGTCCCGGAGTACAGGATCCTCGCACGGATATATTTGAACCGTCCCTCGTTCAAGGGCACCGAGATGCTGACCTTAAGACTCGATGCCGTCGAGACGGGGCGGAGAGACTTCTGCGGTGTCCGGCTCGGTCGCTACATGGTGCTGAATTTCTCCGCCTCGATGACGGTCATGTCGGCGGTCGTCCGTTTCCAGTACCTAAACCTGCTCGACACCCTCTACGAGACCGTTCCAGGCTTCAGCATGGACCGCAGGCACTTCAGGATCGGGGTGATGTGGGACTTCTTCGACTGACAGAAAATGTTACATCTATTGAATGGTTTACAGTGACCTTCCGCGCCGCGGCCGCCGCCCGCGGCGGCTTCGCATATCGCGAATAATCTTGCAAACTGCATGGGGCCGTTATTGCCGACCGGACGGGGGCGCCCGCGTGCTCTAACCCTCGATCGTAAGCCGCCTCAATTCGTTACGGATGCCGGCGGCTGACATTATTTTTACCAATTTAATATTTTCGGGCCGCCCCGCATTCTTCCGAACTTCTTGAGCTCAAATCCGTTAAGACGGGATCTGTCGATGGCATACTTATTGCGGACCGGCATTTTTTAGTCAATGCCGAGAAAAATTTGCCGAATAGAGTAATAGCAATCTTAGGCCGTGGTTGAAAATTTGCATCGCTCACTCAAAGACCAGTTTGCGGGCGGAGGATATTTTTGAAAGAAAATATTGCTAACCAGCTCCTCGAATCGAGTCTGATCAGCCAGGATCAACTTGAACTTGCTCTTCATGAGCAGGGGAACGGCGGGGGGAGTCTGGCGTATAATCTAGTCAAGACGGGGGCGATATCCGAGAAAGCATTCTCGGAGTTTTTATCACAAATGTATCAGGTGCCGGCGGTCGATCTCGACGAGATCGAATCGGACGAGCACTCGATCGAGTTGATACCCCCCGAAGTCGCCACTAAATTCCAGGTAGTCCCCATGCAGCGTGAGGGCAGGGT
>CAZPAH010000178.1:0-4549 GCA_964584495.1 uncultured bacterium
TTACCGGCTGTGACTTTGATACCGCTCATATTCACCTCGCAAAAGTGATTGGTGTAACCAGCGCAAACTAAGCAAGTTAATAACTCATATCAAAAACAAGTGCCCATAAATATATTTACTTTACCTGAAATTTTCAACCAAATTCGACAGAAAATCATGAAAAGAAGTGAATTGGTGCCGGTGAAACGTACTGGATAGGAATGGAAATGTTTGGGCAGGAATGGAACGCAGGACGACAGTTATTCCTGCGTTCCAATTCCTACGTGAGGTGATCCAGCCACTTCACGCTCCCGCAACCGCAACTCTGTGCACCGGTTATAACCGTTCGATCCTTTCCCGCCTGTTTTCAGGCCAGAAGGTGTTCGTTTTCACGAGATTGGAATCCTCGTCGAAGATGAATTCCTTGCCCAACTCATAATATTTCCAATGCTCCAAGACCCGTCCATACGCCTTCACGCGGTATCGATGGATCGGGAAGCCGTTTTCCTCGTAGATTCGCAGTTTGTCATTCGTCCAATAATTGACAAGGCAGGTTCTGCGGACGTACCTGCGCCCCCTCTTCCCTCTGTAGATGCCCGTAGCTTCCACAGCGGTCGCGAAAAGCGCAATCACAACAATGACCAGGGCCAGTCGTTTTAGCATCGTTGTCACTTCCTTCCTGATGCAATATCATAAGCTGCTGTACTTACGACCCTGCTGTTGCTTATTATACCATAAATATTCTAATAATTACAAGATGCTTCTTACGGCATCTAGAGGTTTCTAATCGTGGAAGAAAATGTCTTGGTAAATGATAAACGGGCCGCGGGAATACGCCTTCTCCTGGTGCTCCTGTTCGTAATATGGTCGAACTCGTTCACGGCGATAAAATATCTGAGAATTACCTTTTCACCGATGGAGCTGACCCTGGCGAGGTTTCTCCCCGTTTCGCTGCTGTACATAGGGTACATCGCCGCGAGCGGAAAGAGGGCAAGGAGCGCCCTGGAGCTGCTTCGCAAGGCTCCTCTAAGGTTGATATCGATGGGCATCTTGGGGGTCGCCGGCTACAACTTCTTCCTATATGTCGGCCAGAGCGAGATAAAACCCGGAGCCGCCGCACTGCTCACCACCTTGGCTCCACTATTCACATTGATTTTGGCAATCATATTTCTCCGTGAAAAGATGCGCTGGAAGAAGATCGCCGGAATCCTAATCGCATTCGCCGGACTGTATTTCGTTATAAGCTTCGGCAGGGTCGGAATGGGGCAGGTTACCGTTATCTCCAATTCCGATGTCAGATACGCGTTGATAACGTCCCTCGCCCCTCTATGCTGGTCGATCTACACGATCCTCGGCAAGGAGCTCCTGATCGAAAACCCTCCTTTTCTGGTTACCGCCGTTCCAATAATTATCGGTACGATCCCGCTCCTCGTGAATCTTGACGGCAGTTTCACGGGCAAAATACTCGATCTGGGCTCGACCGGCTGGATAGCCCTCTTCTATCTCAGCGCGCTCTGCACGATCGTCGGGTTCGGCATATGGAACTTCAGCCTAAAACGCCTAAGCGCCACCACCGTTTCATCCTTTATCTACCTGAATCCGCCTTTCGCTGCGCTTTTCGGATCACTTCTTTTCGGCGAAGAGGTAACGCCCTATTTCCTCGTGGGAAGCGCGGTAGTTATCGCGGGGCTCTACTTGGCACAGACAGGGAACAGGCCCGGCGGGCTCAACGGGCCCGGGAATAGAAGCCGGTAATAGGAAAAAAAAGTTTGCCCGATAAACCGGTTTTACGATAAGTTCTTCCCCGATACCTCGATCCGCAATCACTGATAGCCTGATATAGACAGGAGGGATCCACGTGGGAACAGGTAGAGGCGCTCATGAAAGGGGCGAGTGGTCTTCCAAGTTCGGATTCATACTGGCTGCGGCCGGCTCCGCGATCGGACTGGGCAACATATGGAGATTCCCCTATTCCACGGGACAGCACGGCGGCGCCGCCTTCCTCTTTCTCTATCTAATCTGCATCATCCTTCTCGGACTACCGATAATGATAACGGAACTCTCGATAGGCAGACACAGCCGGAAGAATCCCGTTGGGGCGTTCGAATTCATTAAACCGGGACCCTGGAAGATAGTCGGGTTCATGGGAGTGCTCACCGGCATATGCATATGGTCATATTACTCGGTAATTGCGGGATACACGGTAGGCTATATTGGAAAAACCATCATCGGGAACACCTTGAGCTATGAAGCTTTCGCCTCCAACATCTGGATATCGGCCCCCCTGTTGGCCTTCTTTATAATACTGACCGTCCTGGTCGTTCAGGGCGGTATTCGAAACGGGATAGAGCGATGGGCCAAGATCCTGATGCCCGTCCTCTTTTTTCTTCTAGTGCTTCTCATTATTCGATCGGTCACCCTTAAGGGAGCGGGGAAAGGCCTCAGCTTCTATTTCAAGCCGGACTTCGCCAAAGTTACCGGGAAAACCGTACTGGCGGCGCTCGGACAGGCGTTCTTCTCTTTAAGTCTCGGGATGGGCGCCATGATCACCTACGGAAGCTATCTATCGAAAAAGGATAACCTCGTTACTTCAGGTTTTTACGTGGCCTTCTTCGACACCCTGATCGCCGTAATGGCGGGCCTGATCATCTTTCCCGCCCTTTTCGCAATGGGGATGGATCCTACCGAGGGTCCCGGCCTTGTCTTCAAGGTGCTGCCAAAAATCTTTGCCCTTATCTCCGGGGGCAGGATAATAGGCTCCGCTTTCTTCCTGCTCCTGTCGATAGCCGCCCTGACATCCACGATATCACTGCTCGAGGTCGTTACCGCCTACCTTGTCGATGAGAAGCACTGGCTGCGCAAACGGGCCGTGTGGATCATGGCCGGAGTCACCTTTTTGCTGGCCCTGCCATCCGCGTTGTCACAGGAAGGGTCGGTCTCGTGGCTGAACAGGCTGCCGATAGTGGGAATGTCATTCCTGGGGCTAATGGACTGGCTTTTCGGAAATGTCATGCTGGCCGCGGGGGCCTTCTTTATGTCGATATTCTTCGGCTGGGTATGGAAGCTCGAATCTTCTTCCGCCGAGATCGAGCAGGGGTGCCCGTGGTTTCACCGTATATCGCCGGTGCTCACATTCCTGTTGAGGTTCTTCTGCCCACTCGTAATTCTTGTGGTCCTCTTCTTCCTGTTCAAGGAAGCGCTTTAGATAGGCAAGGAGATAGTGGCAAACTGGCTCATCAATAGGAGAGTTGAATGGAAGCCGTAAAGAGCGTTATCAACCTGGTTTACAATTACATCTGGGAATTCCCCAAATCAATGCCCTATTTCGTGGTACTCCTCCTTGGAACGGGCATATATCTTACTTTCAGGTTGAGATTCATTCAGCTTCGCAAGGTCTCCCACAGCCTGGCCATCATCGCGGGATACTACGATGACCCTAAGGACAAGGGGGAGATCAACCATTTCCAAGCCCTGACGGCCGCCCTCTCAGCCACGATCGGAATCGGAAATATCTCGGGAGTCGCCATCGCGATCCACTATGGAGGCCCGGGCGCACTCTTCTGGATGTGGGTGACCGCAATTCTCGGCACCGCGTCGAAATTCGTCGAATGCACACTCAGCATGCATTTCAGAAAGGTCCATGACGACGAAACCGTCTCGGGAGGACCGATGTATTACATTGAGTACGGTTTGGGCAGCAGGTGGAAATTCATGGCGGTCATCTTCGCCTGCTGCGCGGTCATCTCCTCGTTCGGCAGCGGGAACGCCGTGCAGGCTTTCACCGTGGCCGATTCATTCAGAAGCGATTTCGGCGTGCCTACCTGGTTGACCGGGTCGGTTCTGGCCGTACTGGTGGCGCTCGTCATCATAGGAGGAATAAAGAGGATAGGAAAGGTCACAAGCAGGCTCGTCCCGATAATGTCCGTGATCTATTTCCTCGGAGCAGTAACTGTTCTCCTTTTCCACGCCGGCGACGTTCCCGCGGCGATAGGTACGATCTTCGCCGACGCCTTCAGCGCGAAGGCGGGGGTCGGCGGCTTTCTCGGCTCGACCTTCATGTTCATGCTGATATGGGGGGTAAAGAGGGGCATATTCTCAAACGAGGCGGGACAGGGAAGCGCACCGATAGCGCATGCCGCCGCAAAGACAAAAGAGCCGGTACGCGAAGGTCTCGTCGCAATGCTCGGTCCTTATATCGACACCCTCTTAATCTGCACGTTGACAGGCCTCGTCATCGTGACTGTCGGTGTATGGAAAGAGAAGAAGTTTGAGACAATCGCTTTCACCAAGCAGTCGGAAATCACGCTGCTCCGTGAAAGCGGTACGATTCATGTGAACGGCCGAATCGACGATGCGGATATGCTGGCAGGCCACTTCGAGATAGAAAGGGGAAAAGTAAAATCGGTCATCTTCGCAAAAAATAACAATGTGATCGACGAACCTCAGATCCTGCATGACGGATCACCGTTCACGGGCCGGGCCGTTGTTGACGAAAAGGGAGATGTCCTTTTCGAGGGAGAGAACATTTACGCCAATGGGGTCGACCCGGTCGACGTGCGGCGCCGCATCG
>CAZPAH010000179.1:0-4495 GCA_964584495.1 uncultured bacterium
TCTCGGCGTGCATTCGACCGGTCTCTGGAACAGGGGGGGGTCGTTCACATTCTCGGATAGGCTGGTCATCGGGGGCTTCGACAGGATAATAGCCCTCGCCGGAACTCATGTCGATTACCTGACCGGCGTCGAATCGATCGATCCCCGAAAGATCGTACTGATCCACAACGGGATCGATACCAGGCTGTTCCATCCGGCGAAATCGCCCCTCGAGAGGAAGAGGATCAGGGACGAACTCTCGATCCCGGACGATGATTTCGTCGTCACGATAGTGGCGGCCCTTCGGCCGGAGAAGAACCACGCGATGTTCCTCAAGGCTGCATCCAGAGTTGCCGGGAAAAGAGATTCCTGCACCTTTCTTGTAGCGGGAGGGGGAAAAGAGGCAGGGAAATTGCATGAGATGAGCGGGGAAATGGGGCTCGGCCGGAACGTGAGGTTCATGGGGGAGCGCGAAGACATTCCGAGAATACTGGCGGGATCGGATGTGTCGGTTCTCTGCTCGCATCCCGTCGTCGAGACCTTCCCGCTTTCGGTGCTCGAGGCGATGTCTTCCGGCCTTCCCGTGGTGGCGACGTCTGTCGGCTCGATCCGTGAGATGCTCGATGACGGTAGGGAAGGTATATTGATCGAGCCGGATGACGATGAGGCGCTCGCCCGGGTTCTTCTCGATCTTGCCGGCGATCCCGCGAAGCGCGGGAGGATCGGCGGAAAGGCCCGCGAAAGGGTTGTCAGGGATTTTTCGCAGGAGAGGATGATCGGTGAGTATGCCGCGCTCTTCTCTTCTCTAGTGAAGGGAACGAAAGAGAGTCGTTAGATGCAGTTACCAATAGACGCCGTTGTGGCCGTCACATACAGGTGCGATTCCAGATGCAACATGTGCAATATTTGGAAGCTACCGCCCGGCAGGGAGATGACTCCCGAAGAGTACAAGAAGCTTCCGGACACGCTCAACGATGTCAATATAACCGGCGGCGAGCCTTTCCTGAGGGAGGATATCGTCGAACTGGTGGAGGCGATCTACAGGCATTGCCACCGTCCGAGGATCGTCATATCGACAAACGGATTCCAGAATCGAAGGATCGCCCACGCCGCTCCGGCGCTGATGCGGATAGGGCGCAGGGTCGGAATCGCCGTCTCGCTCGACGGGATAGGGGAGATGCACGACAAGATAAGGGGGATCGAGGGAGGTTTCGACAAGGTCCTCGCAACGCTTGGGCAGCTGAAGAAGCTCGGCTACAAGAATGTCCGGGTCGCTTTCACCGCTCAGAGGGATAACGTGAAGCACCTGGGTGCCGTCTACGATCTCTCGAGGCAGTTCGGATTCCAGTTCACCACGTCGGTAGCCCAGAACTCCGAATTTTACTTCTCCACGGAAGACAACCAGCAGGTCGAGCCGGATCTTCTTGAAAGCGAGATCAAGTATGTCATGCGTAAGGAGCTTCTCAGCCTGAGTCCGAAGAGGTGGCTGAGGGCCTATTTCTACTCCGGGGTCCTGGAGTACAACAGGATGGGTAGGAGGGCGCTGGCCTGCCGGGCCGGCACCGATTCGTTCTTCATCGATCCGCAGGGGGATATATATCCCTGCCTCACGCTGGAGCGCAAGATGGGAAACCTGATCGAGGAGGATTTCGCCGATATCTGGCGAGGCGGCGTCGCGGAGAAGGTGAGGAAGGCGGTGGCCGGATGCTCGATGCCCTGCTGGATGATCTGCACTGCGAGATCTTCGATGAAACGTAAGCCGATGCGGCCGGCCTCTTGGATTTTACGAAGCTGGGGCAGGATCTTCACCGGCAGGAAACTATAACCGTCCCGGGAACCTTTTAGATGCGAAGCGCGGGTCGAATGACAACCTCACGTTCATTGAGAATCGCGATGATAGGCTCCAAGGGGCTCCCTTCCGTATTCGGCGGAATAGAGAGGCATGTCGAGCAGACGGGGCGAAGGCTGGTCGAGCGGGGACACGAGGTGACCGTCTTCGGAAGAAGACCGTTCGGAATGAAGGGACGGTGCCAGGGGATGGACGTGGAGGTTCTTCCTTCGATCCCGACAAAGAATTTCGATACCGCCACTAACGCACTCTTCGCTAGCATCGCCGCGGTACGCCGCAATTTCGACATAGTCCATTTCCACGGCATTGGTCCGTCGATCTTCTGCTGGATTCCGAAGTCCGCCGGGAGAAAGACGGTGGCCACAATACACGCGCTCGATTACAGGCAGAAGAAATGGGGGGCGGCCGCGGCGCATCTACTCGAGAAGGGAGAAAGCTGCGCGGTGAGAAAGGCGGATGTCGCTATCGCCGTCTCGAAGCTGATGAAAACAGGGCTGGAGAAGAAATACGGCAGGGAGCTGGTCTATATACCGAATGGAGCGACGGTGCAGGAAGCTCCGGCGTTCCGCGATGCGGCCGGTATTGGGGTGGAGCCGGGGAAGTATATACTCACCGTAGGGCGATTCATCGTCGAAAGGGGATTCGATACGCTTCTCAAGGCGTTCGCGAGGGCTGAAACGGGCCTCAAGCTCGTGATCGCCGGCGACGAGCGTTTCGCCGCGGGCTACACCAGGCGGCTGAGGTCTCTTGCCGGGAACGATGTAATCTTCCCCGGCTACATCTCGGGCCGAAAGCTCGATGAACTCTACGCTCACTGTCTCTTCTACGTTCTTCCCTCTCTGGTGGAAGGGCTTCCGATCTCCCTGCTGGAAGCGATGAGCTATTCGAGACCGGCGCTTATAAGCGACATCCCAGAGAATATGGAGGTGGCCGCCGGGATTGCGGAGGTATTCCGGGCGGGGGACGAAGACGACCTGGTCCGGGCGATCGGTTCCATCACCGGCCTCGAGAGGACCGAACTCGACAGGATGGGTCGCGCCGGCAGGGACCGGGTTCTGGAAGAATATACCTGGGACTCCGTCACCGATCGCCTCGAAAAGGTCTATCTGCAACTATATCAGTAGGTTACAGCCGTTGCGGCCGGGATCGTCTTACGTCTAAAGAGCGAGGGGACAAATAATATTGACATTGCAACAATTATCTGGTAATTAGTCCGAAATTCTGAAGCTGATCGAGAGGGGAGGCGGGACATGTCGAAGCAGATTTTCGATGCCGCACGGGCGGCACTGGTTTTTTCAATACCACTTATTCTTTTACTTCAGACGGGGTGCACCAGATCCGAAATTAACAGTAGACCGGTGGTCGATCCCGGCCTTACGGAGGCGGCCGAAGCTGAAAGCCCGCCACCGGTTCAGGAGACCGCTGCTGAGCGTGATGAGGTGCCGTATAACATCGAGGATGAGCTTGAAGAGGACGGGAGCGACGAGGAAACCAGGGTGGACGAGGAATTCGTGCCCATCAGGTCGGACAGCTTCACCATAAAGGATGTTTCCCCTGCCCCCGAGCATACCGCCGGGTACGGTATCGGTTTCAGGATACAGCTGTTAGCTTCCGCGGACTTGAACAAAGCAAGGGAGTTGAAGAAAATAGTTATGGCGGGAACGGGACTTGCAGTATATATAGAGTTCGAGGACGGGTTGTACAAGGTTCGTGCGGGAGATTTCCCTACAAGGGACGAGGCGGCAGGCGTGAGGACGGGTCTGGCGGAATCGTATCCCGACTGCTGGATAGTCCAGACAACAATCGTAAAGTGACATCGTTATCCTGAGAAGGAGACTGGCACCGAATGCCTGAATTACGAAAAAGTCCGATCATGGAGCGGTGGGTAATAATATCGACCGAGCGTGAGAAAAGGCCGAACGATTTCAAGATGGAAAAAAGGCCGGCCAGGGGAGGATTCTGCCCCTTCTGCTACGGGAACGAGGACAAGACGCCGCCGGAGGTCCTCGCCTACAGGGATCCGCTTTCAGCCCCGAACACCCCCGGTTGGAAGGTAAGGGTCGTTCCGAACAAGTTCCCGGCTCTCCAGATCGAGGGCGATCTGGACAAGTCGGGTGACGGGATATACGACAAGATGAGGGGGGTAGGCGCGCACGAGGTTCTAATAGAGTCGCCCGATCACCTGAAAAACCTCGCCTACCTTTCCGACGAGCATGTGGAGAGCATTTTCTGGGCCCTGAGGGACAGATGCATAGATCTGAAAAAGGATTCGCGATTCAGGTATATCCTCATCTTCAAGAACTGGGGCGAGGAGGCCGGAGCTTCCCTGGAGCATTCGCACATTCAGCTGATCGCCACTCCGATAATTCCAAAGAGGGCGATCGAGGAGCTCGAGGGCGCGAAATTCCACTACCAGATGAAGGAGAGATGCATCTTCTGCGATATCATCAAGCAGGAGATCAAGGAGCAGAAGAGGGTCATATACGAGAACGAATATTTTATCGCCCTCGCGCCCTTCGCGTCGCGTTTTCCGTTCGAAACCTGGGTGATGCCGCGGAAGCATATCTCGGGATTCGAGAGGACGCCGTCGGAGTGGTTTCCCAACATGGCCGATATCATGCGGACCGTCCTCAGGAGGCTCGATATAGTTCTGGACAGCCCACCGTT
>CAZPAH010000180.1:0-4429 GCA_964584495.1 uncultured bacterium
CTGAAGGTGCAGGGGCAGCTCTCCGATCTCGTCCAGCAGGATCGTTCCCCCATGAGCCATCTCGAACGCGCCCCTTCTCTGCCTCACCGCTCCGGTGAAGGCCCCCTCCTCGTGCCCGAACAGCTCGCTTTCCAGAAGCTGCTCCGGCAGTGCGGCGCAGTTGACCGCGACGAACGGCGCTATCGCGCGGCGGCTTTCCGCGTGGATTATCCGGGCGAGATGCTCCTTGCCCACGCCGGTCTCGCCCAGGATCAATACCTGGGTGTTGCTCATGATCACCTTATCGACCGTATCCATCAGGATGCGCATGCACGGCGACTGGCTGATAAAGCCGCCCATCTTCATAAGCAGCGAGGCCCTTCCGACCGTAAGGGGGCGGTCGACCAGCTGGCGGCGCGATTCGATCGTGGTCTCCACCGCTTCTATCAGAGTTTTCTTTCGCAGCCCCGCATATAGCACCACGTCCGCCCCGAGGGCCACCAGCTTGGCGTGGTCCTCCGGCGAATTGCTGTTATGCAGGACGACGGTCGTCGGGGTCTCGGGCAGGTTGTTGATCAGGTCTACGGCCGATTCGATGGGCTCTGGCAGGAGGGAACCGCTCAGAACGAAGACGTCGCCGTTCGTGTGAAGCGCTTTCTGGAATGGATTCTTAAGGTGCCCGAGGCTTTCGATACGGATATCGTATTGGGCGAAATGCTCCTTGATGTCGGTTTCCAGCTCCCGGTCTTTCAACACCAGAACCATGCGCAGCAGCATATTTTTTACCTTTCACCTAATATCGTTCAAGAAACCCGCAGCAAATATCGGTATTTTTATACCGATCACCCCGTCACCCCGTCCGGGAAAAAATTCGTGCCCCCGGCACTATCAAACATCGTAATTGTAGCCGTATTATATTCATATTCAGCTTGTTAAAGAAATTATATCCCGATCGTGTTAGAATGTCAAGCGGGTATCGGTATTATATTACTGATTGATGGATTAGAATCGGTATTTGTATGCAGATATGTCGATGAGCAACCACGAGTCGCTCCGCGCTATATTATTGTGTAGCAACAAGATGCAGAATTATCAGGATTTTGAAATAATGGTCCGGTTTATGCTGAATTAATATTCAAAGCAGGCGGTGGTCCTTTTTATGCCGCTAAACGGTAGTTACTTAATTCATTAGCCGGAAAGGAAAACAGGAAGCGATGTTTATGTCTGGTTTTTCAGGAAGAGGGGACGAGGATATTTTCGACGACGACAACGAGGATATTTTGGATCCGGACTTGGACGAATACCCGGATATGGATAATCTTCCTGACTTCGAGGACGATGATCAGGAGAACTACCAGAAAACCCGTATCAGCAGAAAATCGGGCAGGAGGGACGACTACGGAATGGAAAAGAAGCCCGATAAAAAGCGCAGAAGACGAAAGGAAAAGATCGAGAGACGCGATCCCGACTGGGATGATTAAGGCAATGTGAAATTTACTTTTCTGAATGACCTGGCATCGACCGTATATTGAGATTGAACACTTGGTTGATGCCTGTGTCATGTTGAAAGGAATAGAAATGCCGATGACGCTCGTGAATACTTGCTCGATACGAGAGGAAGCGGAAGCCGTAAATGCCTGGGGCATATCGGCCAGCATCGATATTTATGACTGCAATCCGGAATCGATCAGGGACGCCGAATACATAAAACGATTCGTGGTTGATCTCTGCGACCTGATAGAGATGAGACGCTACGGCGAGACACAGGTCGTAAATTTCGGAGAGAACGAAAGGGTCGCCGGTTTCTCGATGCTTCAGCTTATTGAAACATCGTTGATATCGGCGCACTTCGCCAATCAGTCGAATACGGTCTACCTGGATGTTTTCAGCTGCAAGGCATATGACCCCGAGGTGGTCGAAGAGTTCGCCCGTAATTACTTTGAAGGACGGCGCAGCGTTATGAACGTTACGTTGAGGCGATAGAATTTGATTATCCGAACGAGTAACGATATCGAAGAGGCCGAACGTATCTGGAACATACTATGGCCCCAGGAAGACATATTCGGATGCTGGCAGGTTAGAAAGTGCTTCAATGACAGCTACGCACGGCCCCCCGTTTTTCTCATAGCAGAGACCGCGGGCAGGCCGGCCGGACTGCTACCGCTCAGCTGGATAGAGGAAGAAAGGTACTATGGATTCTTCCCTGGTGAGAGCTGGAAGGGGAGAACCTGGCTGGAGCAGAACCGGGTGCTCGCCTCTTCGCCGGATCTGACCAGGGAATTATGGAATGCCGCCCCCTCGAGGACACGCATCCGGTATCTTAACGAGGGCACGGCCGCCCGTTTGAGCCGCGTGAAGATCGACGAGACGGGGTACCTGTTTCACCCTTCCCGGTACAGGTTCGATTTCGAGAATTACTGGCAGTGCTTTTCCGGCAAATCGAGAAAGCGCCTGGGACGCGAGATCGAATCGTTCGAGCAGCTTTCCAGGGGTTGGAGCAGGGACGAGTCGGGCGATATCGAATGGATGCTCGAGACCAACCTGACGCAGTTCGGCGGCGATTCCTATTTCGACGATCCGAGGTTCACCCGCGGGTTCGAATCGATGCTCTCCTTTCTTTCCAACGAAGGGATGCTCCGGGTCGCCACGGTGACCGTCGGAGGAAGGCTCGCGGCGGTGGACGTGGGGGCCCTGTACAACAACCGGTACTGGGTCCTTGCCGGAGCGGCCTCGCCGGAGTTTCGTGGGATTGCCAAGGCGATCAACCTTTTCCATATAGAGGCCGGCTGCAGGGAGCGATTCGACAGGATCGATTTCCTGTGCGGCGATTTCGGATGGAAGGAACGTTTCCATCTCGAGCCGCGCCCGCTCTACATAGCCGCCAATTACGGTATCTTCAGGAACGTCGACCCTGCCTCGGAAAATCTCCACATCTGGCGCGAATCAGCACAAGGAGTATTCACCGGTGACCGGATATAAGAGGCGGATCCTGGTGGTCGGCACCACCCGTGACTATATCGAACAGATCTTCCGCGATTATCCCGAGCGGATAATCTTCCTGACAGACCCCGCCGAGTACGGGTCCGCCCGGCCTGCGGCAGGGGGCGATTGCGAGCTGGTATATCCCCTGATCGATCCCGAAGCCGCGATAGAGAGGCTGATGGGCTTTCTCGCCGAGAAAAATATCTCGATCGGCGGGGTGGCATGTTTCGACTGCGAATCTCTCCTTCTGGCCGGGGAGATCGCCGAGCGCCTCTCGCTCCCATTCCCCGGCAGGGCGGCGATAGAGCGGTGCCGCGATAAATTCCAGTCGAAAATCCTATGGCGCGCGGCCGGCGTCGGCTGCCCGAGGATTTCCCTGGCGCGAAGCGAAAGAGACGTCCTCAATTTTATCGATGAAGCGGGTCTTCCGGCGATCATGAAGCCGCTCACCCTCAGCGGCAGCGAACTGGTGCTCAGGTGCGAAACGCGCGGTGAGGCGGTCGAGGGATTCAAATTGATACGAGAAGAGTTGAAGAAGAGAAGCCTCAACGAGGTCGCCAACAGGGACCGGATGATCGGCGACGGAGCGGTCCTCTGCGAAGAATTCATCGAAGGGGACGAATACAGCTGCGATTTCTTCTACGACGGCGGCGAATTGAAGATAATAAGAACGGCGAGAAAGCACCTGCTCGAGGGAGGGCCGCCCGGGACGGTGATGGCATACGAGATCCCGGCGCCGGATGACGCGGGCCTCGCGCCGGAGCTGGAAAAGGCGATCGAGGCTCTGGAGCTGGGGCGCAGCATGGGCATGGTGGATTATATTCGCCGGGGGGATAAATACTTTTTCCTGGAGATAACGCCGAGGCCGGGGGGGGACTGCCTCCCGATGCTCATAAAGAAGAGCGGCGGCTTCGATATAATCGCGGCGCATCTCGATTTTGCGGAAGGGACCATTCCCCCCGTTCCCGGCAGGGAATCGTGGCGGCATCTTGCCGGGCTGCGCGTTCACGCCACGCGGGCCGGGATGCTTGGAAAGATCGTCACGGGGAAGAGTTTCGAGCAGGATGTGCTGGAAGAGTGCTGGTACCGTAAGGAGGGGGACCGAGTCGATCTTCCCCCCGGCGACTACAGGAGCTGGCTCCTGGGACACGTCATCTTCAGGGTGGGGCCGGATATGGATACAGCCGGCCAGGCCCGGGCCCTGCGAAGCGGTATAGAAATCGAGATAGGGCCGGCAACGGGCGCCGGCAGTATCGCCCGGGTTTGACCGAAGGTGACCGAATCCGACCGAAGGGACAGGACGGATAGATGGACGAGAAGAGACTCCTCGAAAACGCGCGGCGCATGCTTAGGGATAAGACGGCACGTATGGATGAGGAGTATATTGTCAGATATATCAAGGGCTTCATAGAGCGGAGGGGAGGATTCCTGGACCTCGCCTCACAGCATGGCTCCCCCCTGTATATTG
>CAZPAH010000181.1:0-4301 GCA_964584495.1 uncultured bacterium
TCGGGATTGGCGAGGATGGCCTCGTTGACTTCAATGATTTCTCCACTTATCGGCGAGAAGAGCTCCGCCACGGTTTTGACCGCCTCTATCGTTCCCACGGGGTCCATCTGGGCCACCTCGGTTCCCTTGTCGGGAAGCTCGATATAGACGATATCCCCCAGCTCTCCACAGGCATAATCGCTTATGCCGATCACCGCCAGATCGTTTTCTGTGAATATCCACTCATGTTCCTTGGTGAACTTGCAATCTTCAGGCACCATCTCGCACCTTCCTTTCGTAACCGCCGGTTAATCGTTAACGTGACTCGCGTAGAAGGGCAGTCCGACCAGCTTAGCCGGCACCGACTTGCCCCTTATGTCTATTGAGAGCTTGTTCGCGTCCTGGGGTAGATCCCTATCTACCAGGGCCATTGCCAGGGCCTTTCTCAGTGTCGGAGAGAAGGTTCCCGAGGTCACCTTCCCCTTCACCGCACCATCGTTCAGCACATTGAATCCCTGTCTCGGTATCCCCCTGTCGGCAAGTTCCAGCCCTACCAGTTTCCTTGCAGAACCCGTTTTTTTCTCGGCCGCAAGCGAGTCCCTTCCGATAAAATCCCCTTTTTTAAGCTTCACGACCCATGACAACCCCGCTTCCAGGGGAGAAGTATCCTCATCGAGCTCGTGCCCGTAGAGACAGTAGCACGGCTCGAACCTCAACGTGTCCCTCGCTCCGAGACCGATCGGGGCGGCTCCGAAATCACCGGAGGAGTCGAGCAGCTCATCCCACAGGCCC
Source organism: uncultured bacterium (assembly GCA_964584495.1). GTDB lineage: Bacteria > Krumholzibacteriota > Krumholzibacteriia > Krumholzibacteriales > Krumholzibacteriaceae > CAZPAH01. Next base: position 772 of record CAZPAH010000181.1, read on the forward strand.
AGCGCCAAAGCGGATGGCAGATATATCTCGTAACCGAGCTCCCCCGTGTAGCCTGTTCTCGAGAGAATCACCTCGCGGTCCATGTACTGGAACGTAAAGAACCTGTAATAGCCGAGGTCGCGGACGGCGTCCCTCACCGGCGCGCAGAATTCGCTCGCCAGGAGCAGATCCCTCGATGCGGGCCCCTGGACCGCGATCTGGCCGATCGCCGGAGTGAGGTTTTCCACCTTCGCCCCATCCCGGCCGATTCCGATCAGGTGGTTGTATATCTTCTCAGTGTTAACCGCGTTAACGACGAAGAGTATCCTCTCCTTCGAGAACCTATAGACAAGCAGATCGTCGAGCACCCGGCCCGCTTCGTTGCAGCAGACCGAATAGCAGATCTGACCTTCCTCGAGCTTGGCAACGTTGTTGCTCACGGCGTAATCGGCGAATTCCAGCGCGGCGGGTCCGGTGATTTCGATCTCACCCATATGGCTCACGTCGAAAAAGCCCACTTTAGTGCGGACCCGCTCGTGTTCGGCGACGATCCCTTCGAACGATACGGGCATCATAAAACCGGCGAAATCGACGATCCGCCCACCCCTTCTCACGTGCGAATCGTATAGCGGCGTCTTAAGTGCCATTGTGCAACTCCTTCTTGAAGATTATATCGGCATCAGCGCTTATACTCGTTCTTACGACCTTCATCTTTTCCTGCTCGATCTTTTCCCGCGTGACGGTTTCACAAATCTGGCGAGCATCGCTCCCGTGTACGACCCCTTGCAACCTACTATTTCGGCGGGAGAGCCGGCGAATATCACCTCGCCGCCGTGGTCCCCGCCCTCCGGTCCCAGATCTATAATATGATCGGCATGATGGATTATATCCGGGTTATGCTCGATCACGATAACGGTATTGCCCCTGTCCACCAACCTGTTCAGTACCTGCATGAGGAGCTTGACATCTTCGAAATGAAGCCCTGTGCTTGGCTCGTCCAGTATGTAGAGGGTCCTTCCGGTACCTAACTTGGAGAGCTCGGAGGATAATTTCACCCTCTGGGCTTCGCCCCCGGAAAGCGTCGTCGCCGGCTGACCGAGCCGGATGTACCCGAGACCTACATCATGAAGGACCTTGAGCTTTCTTCTGACCGACGGGATATTCTCGAAGAAAACGGACGCTTCGTCAACGGTCATTTCCAGCACTTCCGATATATTTCTATTCTTGTAGGTGACCTCCAGAGTTTCCCTGTTGTATCTTTTTCCCTTGCACTGCTCGCAATGCACGTAGACATCCGGCAGGAAATGCATTTCGACCTTGATCATCCCGTCACCCCTGCACGCCTCGCACCTTCCCCCCTTTACGTTGAAGCTGAAACGTCCGGGCTGGTACCCCCTGACCTTCGCCTCCGGGAGCCTCGAGAACAAGCTCCGGATGGGACTGAAGATGCCGGTATAGGTGGCCGGATTCGAACGCGGGGTCCTTCCTATTGGAGACTGATCTATATTGATCACCTTGTCTATCTCCTCAATACCCTCGATTCCATCATGGTCTCCGGGGAGCTTGGTAGACTTGTAAAACCTTCTGTGAAGAGCCCTGAAAAGGATATCGTTCACCATCGTGCTCTTGCCCGAACCGGATACGCCGGTCACGCAGATCAGCTTGCCCACAGGGAATTCCACGTCGATATTCTTGAGGTTGTTCGCCCTCGCCCCCTTGAGCAGCAGCTTCCCGCCCGACCCGCGGCGGCGGCCGTCCTCAAGGGTGAAATACTGCTGTGTCTTTAGATAATGCCCAGTAAGGCTCCCGTCGGTGTCCGCCACACCCGCGGGTGTGCCGTTCGCCACGACCTCGCCCCCGTTCTCCCCGGCCCCGGGACCGAGGTCAACCACATGATCGGCGGCGAGTATCGTCTCCCTGTCGTGCTCGATCACGATGACCGTGTTCCCAGCGTCCCTGAGCTCCTTGAGCGTCGAGATCAGCCGGGCATTATCTCTCTGATGCAGTCCGATCGACGGCTCATCCAGTATATAGAGCACTCCGACCAGCTTGGATCCTATCTGAGTGGCAAGCCTAATCCTTTGAGCTTCCCCACCGGCCAGGGTCCCCGAGGATCGATCCAGGGTCAGGTAATCGAGGCCTACGTTTCTGAGAAAATCCAGCCTGGACTCTATCTCCTTCAATAGGGGCGAAGCCACCAACGCGTCATTGCCCTCGAATTTGATCTCCGAGAAGAATGTGGAGGCCCTCTCCACCGTCAGGGCTGAGATATCCGCTATCGATTTTTCATCGATCGTTACCGCCAACGATTCGGGCTTCAACCTGCTGCCGCCGCAATCGCGGCAGTCATCGGTAGTCATGAAGGTCTCGATCCATCGCCTGACCGCTTCGGACCTCGTCTGATGGTACCTCCTCCTTAGATTCGGTACTATCCCTTCCCATTGAGTGATAAACTCCCCTTTGCCCCTCTCGAAATCGTACTTCACGACGATATTTTCCTGCGAACCCTCGAGTATCATCTCCCTGATATCGCCGGGAAGTTTCTCGTAGGGCGTCTCGAGGGAGAAATCGAACCTCTCGGCCAGCGCCTCCAGCCTGTGATGGAACCAATTGTGCTTGAGCGGCCCCACGGAGGCGAGCGCGCCGTTCCTTATGCTGAGCGACTGGTCCGGGATTAGCAGATCCGTCGAAAAATCTATTGTCGTGCCGAGTCCGTGGCAGGTGGGGCATGCCCCGTAGGGTGAATTGAAGGAGAATATTCTCGGTGAGACTTCGCCGAGACCTGCACGGCACCAAGGGCAGGAATACTCCATGCTGTAAAGGGTTTCCCGGTCTCCGCCGACGGTCATGACCGTCCCGCCTCCTATACCCGCCGCCGTCTCCACCGAATCGGCGAGTCTTCTTTCTATCCCCTCCCTGATTTTTATCCTATCCACAACGACCTCTATATCGTGCTTCTTGTTTTTCTCGATGGCGATATCATCCTCCAAAGAGAGCATCTCGCCGTCGACCCTGACCCTCGAATAGCCTTCCCGGGCAAGCTTGTTGAAAAGGGCCTTGTGCTCCCCCTTGCGCCCCCTTATGACCGGTGCCAATATGATGATCCGAGCCCCGGCTGCGGACGATGCGATCCTGTCGACGATCTGGGCGACCGTCTGTCTCGAGATCTTTCTTCCGCATCCCGGGCAGTGGGGCACTCCCACCCTGGCGAAGAGGACCCTGAGATAATCGTAAATCTCGGTTATAGTCCCGACCGTCGAGCGGGGATTGCGCGTGGTGGTCTTCTGGTCGATCGATATGGCGGGTGACAATCCTTCTATGCTGTCGACGTCCGGCTTCTCCATCTGCTCGAGAAACTGGCGCGCGTAGCTGGAAAGCGATTCCACGTACCTGCGCTGTCCTTCGGCGTAGATCGTATCGAACGCAAGTGAAGACTTGCCGGAGCCGCTGAGGCCGGTGATCACGACCAGCTTGCCCCGTGGTATCGTCAAGGTGATGTTCTTGAGATTGTGCTCCCGCGCGCCCTTAACGACGAGGTTTTCACGAGCCAT
>CAZPAH010000182.1:0-4291 GCA_964584495.1 uncultured bacterium
ACCTCCCGGCCGTTGGAGAAGAATTGCCGCGAGAGGGCGAACGTATAGGTCAACCCGTCGCCGGACACATCCCACGACCCCGCCAGATCGGGAACGATCAGCCCGTCTTCGTCGAAGCGGACAAGATTGGAGTGTATCATGGAGGAGAGCATACCGGATGAATAGTCGACCGCTGCGGCCGGATCGAGGGTCGTTGGCTCGGTCTGAAGGGCCAGTCGCAGCACAGGAAGGTCGCCGTCGCGGGCGCAGCCGGAAAGAAAAACAGCCATCACTAGCAGTAATACCGGCAGCGTTGAACGATGCTCAATCATAGACGCGTCAGAGGGACCGTGTCGAAACCAGATGATAAAGACCGGACCCCATCGAATCCTGGAAGATAAAGACGATATTCTTCGAATAATAATACCAGAGTTGATAGCCGCCCCCCATGGTGTATCCCATCCCGCCCTGATCCTGGATCTTGTCCGGCTCCCCGTATTTAATATATATCCTTCCCCTGTCGGTCTCCCATCCGGGTTTCACGCGCGAGAAAGCCTCTACGCTGAATCTCAACCTGCGCAGAAACTCACTCAACCCCAGATTGATACCCGTGGATCGCGCCGCCGCGTCCCTCTTCTCCCAGAATCTGAACCACTCCCGCGATCTATCGCCCGGAGAGGCCGTTGCGAGCGGAACGATCTCGGCATCATCGGCTATATACGAGAGAATCTTCAACAGATCGGGGAAGTTCTCCCGGAGCAGACCTTCATTTAGAATGATCGTGAATGTTCCCGACGACTCCGATTTTCCCCCCGTCCCTGGAAATTCTACCGCAATGGACATATCGTAGCGGCCGAGCGTGAAACCGTCGACATTGATATCGACGCATAATCTCGTCTGTCTCTTGCCGCCGGGAATGACTTCCTTCCTGTTGTACAGCTCCACCCTGTTTCTGGGCCCGGTGATCCTCACTGAAACCAGGCATTTGCCCGGTCCCGTACCCCTTCCGGAAAAAACCAGGTCGAAGGCGCCCCTCAGCCATGAGTCGAACTGCGCGTAGACACCTTCCGGTAAAATGATGAATCCGCCGCTAACCGGCTCGGTGCAGGTCGACATGAATATTTCGCCCCGCGGTGGGCTTTCCTGCAACCTCGATATATCCGGTATCGAGAAAACCGGATCGCTGAGACCGGCGGAGCCGGAAGAGCCGTCGGGGATAAAGATCTCCGCTTCCCTCTGGAACCTGAGCGAAGTGCCTACCACCTCGATGATCACCTTCGCCCTGTACTTGCCGGGATCTATTGGAAAGCTCTTTTTCAGCACCGCCATCGATGTCGCCGAGTTGGTCAGCTTATAATCCTGGGTTTTCTCGGTCCTTTCCCATACCTCTCCCCGGACCGTTCTGCCCTTCTCGTCCTTCAGATCGAGGAATACCCGGTATTCCGACTCGTAACCGTACTCTTTCTTGAAAAAAACTAGGCGGCGGTAGCTTATCCCGGTGCTGATCACGATCGTCGGCGCGCCCCCGTCGTTGAACCCCTGGCTGACGGATAGCTCGAAAGGCGCATTGACCGTCATGAAATGGTGCTGAGCCCGGCCGGTCCCGCCCGTCAAAGCGGAGCTGAAGACAAGAAAGAGGCTTACGAGCGCAAAATAATTCCGCCGAGCGATCGATCCGTTCTTTCTCCGGAGTAAAGGCATATATACCCCCTTCTCCTAGATTATAGGATTAACCCTCGATCGAGGCAACAACTTATAAGTATCTGGAAACAGCCGGTGAAGCCTCGCAACGGCTTACTCGTAATGAAGGGCTTCTATCGGATCCATCTTAGCGGCCCTGTTAGCCGGATACATGCCGAAGATCAAACCGATCGACGCGGAGAAGATGAAGGCGATCAATACCCAGATGAACGGGACGGAGTAGGGAAACTTGATGAGCCTGGATACACCCCGCGCTGCCAGGAGTCCCAGGAAGATGCCGATAATCCCTCCCGTGCCGGTCAAGGTTGCCGCCTCGATCAGGAACTGCTGAAGGATGTCTTTTCTTCTGGCGCCCATCGCCATCCTGACTCCGACCTCACGGGTCCTCTCGGTAACCGATATCAACATGATGTTCATCACGCCGATACCTCCCACCATCAGCCCGATCGACGATATTACGACCAGGACCACGCCGATATATTTGGTGATATTGGTGAGCATATCCTTGAATGTCTCCGATGTCGTTATATGGAAATCGTTTTCCTGGCCCGGGGCTATCTTCCTTCTGACGCGTAGAAGGGCCGTCAGCTCTTCCTTGCCTTCTTCGAGTGTATATCCGGGCTTTATCGTCACCGCTATCTGGTAATCGTCGTATTTCCCGGAAAGGTCCTTCTCAAAGGTCGTATATGGTATAGCGGCATAGTTGTCGCCTATGCTGCCCATGATATGCTCCCTCGATTTCATCGTCCCCACGACCTCGTATTCCGCGTTTCCGATCTTGATGCGCTTCCCTATGGGATCCCGGTTCGGAAAAAGGTCTTTTGCGGGACCGTACCCCAGCACGATCAACCTTCTCTTTCTTTCCAGCTCGAATTCTGTGAAAGACCGTCCCTGGTCGAGCTGAATGCTGTACATCGTGCAGAAGTTCTGCGAGGTGCCTATAACCTGGATCAGGTTGGTACGTTCCCCCTCGTACCGCAGGACCCTCATGACCCCCTGGGGATCGATATTAAGATCGACCTTGTCCACCGACTTGCACTCTTTCACGATCGCCGCCGCGTCCTGGGGCGTCAACTGCTTTCTCCTTAGCATGTCTCTTCTGTCATTATCGGCAAAGGGATCGAACCTGGAGATGAAGAGGTAGGGCCTGTTGGCCGATACTATATCCTCGGTGACACGCTTCCCCAGCCCGGAGAGAACCGTTACCATCGCAAGCACCGTCGTCACGCCGATCGCGACCCCCAGAATAAGAAGCCCGGATCGCATTCTGTGCACACGGATGACATCGATCGCCTGCTTGAAATTCTCACGCCATACCTGGCCGACCGGACTTTCCGCGTCCTTCATGCCGGCGGTTTGCGATGTCATGGCGGTCTTCTCTTCCATGAGCTCACCTATTCGTAATGCAGGGCTACTACGGGATCCAGCCTCGCCGCTTTACTGGCGGGATACGTTCCGAATATCAACCCTATCAGGAACGTGACTACAAGTCCCGCCGCTATCGACCATGGAGCGATAATGTAGGGAAGCGGCGATAGTATCGAGATGATCGCCGCAATAGTGAATCCGATCAGAATCCCGAAGATCCCGCCTATCAGCGACAACGTTATCGATTCAACTATGAACTGCCATATGATATTAGACCTTCTCGCGCCGAGGGCTTTTCTCAAACCCACCTCCCTCGTCCTCTCGGTAACCGAGACGAGCATGACATTCATCAGCACCACTCCGCCCACTACAAGGGCTATCGATACTATGAAAATAAGGGCGTTGAAGATCGAGGTCGAGATCTTCTCCCAGAGAGAAATCAGGTTCTGAGAGGTGGAGATGCTGAAATCGTTATTCTCGAGCGGCCTGAGACCGTGCTTTATCCTCATGGCCATCGTCGCTTCGTCGACCGCCTGGTTGAGCATCGTGATATCGGCCGCCTTCACCTTGATCTCGACGGAGGTCCTCGAACCGTAGATCTTCAGGAAGCTGGTGATCGGAATGTAGGCGAACCTGTTTCTCGAGCCGCCGAAGAGGGTGCCCTGATCGCTCACAACGCCTACTACGGTGAAATGCTTTTTGCCGATCTTGACCTTTTTGCCGATCGGATTCCTTCCGGAGAAGAGATGCTCGTACACATCCCATCCCAGGACCGTCACGGCGCTGCTCCGCTGGATCTCGAGCCGCGAAAGCTGCCTCCCGATAGCGAGGGGGGCCTTATCGATCATCGGATACTCCTCCGACCTCCCCCTTATCTCGATATTGTCCACCCATGAATCCATGTAGTTAATCTCGTCTGTGGAACTGGCCGCCGCTCCAATGTAGGAGGCGGAGGGGATCTTGTCCCTTAGGTAATCGACGTCGGAGAGCCTTATCACCTTATTTCGCGCTATCGCATCCAGGAAGGCGTCCAGATCGGTTATCGCCTCGAGGAAATTCACCCTTTCCAGCGTAAAGACATTGCTGCCCTCTCCTGCGACCTCCTCTTTGACATAGTTGTCTATTCCACCGATGAGTGAAACGACCGCGATCACAGACATTGTCCCGACAATATTTCCAAGGAGGGTCAAGAGCGTGCGCAGCTTGTTCTCCCACAGGGCATTAAGGGCTATGCGTACACCTT
>CAZPAH010000183.1:0-4271 GCA_964584495.1 uncultured bacterium
CTCTAAAGTGGTATTGCTGCCTCCGAGATCATAGGTGCGGACCTTGCCGTCCCTGATCGTCTTCGCAATACCCTTCTCCAGCCTGGATGCCATATCCTTCTCGCCCAGCCATTCAAGCATCAACCTGGTGGTCAGAAGCATGGCCATGGGATTTACCTTATACTGCCCCGCATACTTCGGTGCCGATCCATGTGTCGGCTCGAACACCGCATACTCGTCACCGATATTGGCGGAGGACGCGAATCCGAGTCCTCCTACAAGCTGGGCGGCGAGATCGCTGATTATATCGCCGAACATGTTTGAGGACACCAGAACGCTGTAGTTCTCCGGGTTCTTGATCAACCACATGCACATGGCGTCGATATTGGCTTCCTTGAGCTCGATCCCGGGATATTCCCTTGATATTTCCCGGGCCGTTCTCACCATTAGACCGCTCGTCTCACGAATGACATTCGGTTTCTCCACGACGGTAACCGACGGGCGCCCGGTCTTCTTTGCATATTCGAATGCCGCTTTCACTATGCGCCGGCAGCCGTTTTTAGTGAAGATCCTGCAGCTTATCGCCACCTGGTCACCGTCCAGTTTTGCAAACCTGGCGAATTTCTTATGCCCCTTCTCAAGGGCGTTCATGATGTCGGGGGGAGTCGGATAGAACTCGACTCCCGAATAGAGTCCCTCCGTATTTTCTCTGAATATCACGAGATCGATATCATCCTTGTAGTTTAGAGGATTTCCCTGGTATGCCTTGCAAGGCCTAAGATTGGTATGAAGATCGAATTTCTGTCTGAGGGCGACGATAGGACTCGAATATACGAATCCGTTTCCTCTAAGTGACGGATCTAGCTCTTCCGCCGCCTCGTCCTTCGGCTTGGAGGTTATCGCCCCGAATAGGGCGCAATCGGTCTTCTTGCAAAGCTCGATAGTTCTCTCCGGGAGCGGATTTCCTTCCTTCTTCCAGAATTCCCATCCGATATCGCCGCGCTGAAAATCGGCCTCGAACTTCAGTGTGTCCAGTACGGCCCGGGCCGCCTCCATTACATCGTTTCCGACACCGTCTCCCGGCAACCACGCGATTCGATGCATCGAACAATCCTCCTTCTAATAGTGGAGGCCGCCCCGCCATCAGGCCGAACAGCCTCCTGTTCATTACAGGATCCTAAACGTCTGTAGAAGAACCAATGGTTTTCTTATTCCTTGGGAAGCTTGACGTACCCCTTTTCCTGGAGCAGATCGAACGAATCCCGCGCGTGCTTGATGGTTTTCTCCGCTTTGGCATAAATTTCCTCGTATGTCAGATCGAGACGGGCGACTCCCTGCTCAATCGCCTTGCGGCCCACGGCCGCCGCCTCGCGGGGGAAAACCTCCCACTCGTCCATCGTCGGCAGGAGGTAATCTTCCCTCATGCCCTTGTCCTCGGCGGTTTTTGCCAGTTCAACCGCCGCCGCAATGCACATCTCATCGGTAATCGTCTTAGCCATCACATCTAGTGTACCTCTGAATATCCCCGGAAAGCCAAGAGAGTTATTGACCTGGTTCGGAAAATCGCTTCTACCCGTCGCGACTATCCGGGCTCCCGCTTCCTGAGCATCCCACGGATAGATCTCCGGAATAGGATTGGCGCAGACAAACACGATCGAGTCTTTGGCCATCGAGGAGATCCACTCCTTCTTCACAGTATCGGGACCTACCTTTGAAAGTGCGATAAGGACATCGGCCCCTCTTATGGCATCGGCCGCATCCCCGGTCAATCCTTCGTCATTCGTTATCTGGGCCATCTCCCATTTTTCCTTGTATTTCCCAGCCAGATCGGCCTCGCGGCCCTTATGAATAATACCCTTGCTGTCGCACATCACGACATTTCCGGCGGTCACGCCGGCTAGAATGATCATGCGAGCTATGCAGATATTGGCCGCTCCCGCTCCCAACATCGCTATCTTGACCTTCGACATGTCCTTTCCGACGATCTTCAGCGCATTGATCAGTCCGGCAACGGTAACCGCCGCGGTGCCTTGCTGGTCATCGTGCCATACCGGCACCCTGCATTCCTTTCTCAACGTGTCGAGAATCCGGAAGCATTTCGGCTGTGAAATGTCCTCGAGGTTGAAGCCGCCGTACGATGGCTGAAGGAGCTTTACCGTCTCGATATAGACGTCGGGATCTTTCGTGTCCAGGCAGATCGGGACCGCATCCACCCCACCGAGATACTTGAAGAGAAGAGCTTTTCCCTCCATCACAGGTATCGCCGCTTCGGGCCCTATATCGCCTAGTCCGAGCACTCTCGTACCGTCGGAAACAACGGCGATCATGTTCGCCTTGTTAGTGTGCTCGAAGACCATTTCAGGGTTATCCCTTATGTCCAGGCAGGGTTTCGCCACCCCCGGAGTGTACCATATTGCGAAATCATCAAGATTCCTGATGCAGCATTTGGGCATTACACCGATCTTGCCCTTGTAGAAGGGATGAAGCCGCATCGCGTCGATCGAAGGCTTTTCGGCTTTCGACAGGAGCTCCTCTTTCGACATTTTCTTGGCCATCGTTTAACCTCCTCAAGCGGTAAGTTCCCGTATACCCCGAAACCACGGGATCTCCGCAATCCTTTAAACAGATCGAAATTCTCTCCCCGTGAGGGGCATTTACCCCGCCGAGAGAAGCTTCTCGGCGGCCTTTACACCCTCATCGAAGGCCCTTATATTCAATTCCTCCGTACCCTTCGGAACCCTCGCCAGAATGGCTTTTTTCACGGCACTCTCGGTTATCTTCCCCGAGATCCTGGTGAGGATGCCGAGGGCCACCATATTCGTCACTACTGCTTTACCGAGCTTCTCGATGGCGATGTCCGTTATAGGAGCCGCATAAAGCTTGTGCTTCTTCTTGGGAAACTCCTTTACCGATGAGGAATCGACAATCAGTATCCCGTCTTTCTTCAGATCGCTGGAGTACTTGAGGCAGGATTCCTGCGTAAGCGATAGGAGAAGATCCAGTTCCATCGCCTTAGGGTAATCTATTTCGTCATCGCTGATGACGACCTCCGCTTTGCTCGCTCCACCTCTCGCCTCGGGACCGTAGCTCTGCGTCTGTACCGCGTTATGGCCGTCGTAGATCGCCGCTGCTTCGGCAAGAATCTTACCCGCGAGGATGAGTCCCTGCCCGCCTGATCCGCTCAACCGGATTTCATACCTATCCATTATTTCTCCGTCCTGATCCTTTCTATCAGACGCTCATACTCCGCCGTGTACTCCGGTTTTTCCGCATCATTGAGGATACCTGTCCTGACCTTTCCCCTCCTGTCCTCTTCAGACATCTTTTCCCATTTTTTCGCGGGAACGGTGTTGTCGCGCAGCCATTCCATCAGCTTCACGGGGCTGGCTATCTTGTTCCGCCTTCCAAAAGCCGTAGGACAGGGAGTCAGAATCTCTACGAGCGAAAAACCTTTCTTCTCGATCGCCTTTACAATGAATTTCTCGCACTGCTGCACGTGGTACACATCGGTTCTTGCCACGAACGATGCCCCGGCCGCTATCGCCAATCCGCTCGTGTTGAACGGGGGCTCCAGATTTCCGAACTGAGCGGTCGAAGCCTTGTATCCTCTCGGCGTGGTCGGCGAACACTGCCCCCCGGTCATGCCGTAGATATAGTTGTTATATAGAAGAACCGTAATATCGATATTTCTCCGCGCCGCATGAATAAAATGGTTTCCGCCGATGGCTGTCGCGTCGCCGTCGCCCGTCACAACGATCATGTTGAGATGGGGCTTCGCCATCTTCACGCCTGTCGCGAAAGGAAGCGCCCTCCCGTGGGTTGTGTGGAGCGTATTGATATCGATATACCCCGGCGTGCGGCTCGAACATCCGATCCCCGACACCATGACCGTCTCGTCCCTGGACAGCCCGATGCTGTCCATGGCCCTTATAAGAGCCTTTAGAACGATGCCGTCTCCGCAACCGGAGCACCAGATGTGGGGAAAATTCCATTCACGAATATACTCGAGGTAGTCGAACATTAGACCACCTCCCTGACTTTTTCAACTATCTGGTATGGAGTGATCGGATTACCGTCGACCCGACCCAACTTATGAACGGGGGCCTTGCATTCTGAGGCGAGCTTGACCTCGCGGGCCATCTGTCCGAGGTTCATCTCCGGAACGATTATAGCCTCGACCCTTTCCGCCATCTCGAGAACCTCATCCTCAGGAAATGGCCATAGAACTGTCGGTTCCAGCATCCCCGCCTTGATTCCCGCTTCCCTGCATTTGCGTACGGCGCTTCGTGCGG
>CAZPAH010000184.1:0-4268 GCA_964584495.1 uncultured bacterium
TCGGCGTCATCTCGCGCCAAAGCGCGAAGCAGTACAAGGAGAGCGATAAGAGCACGCGGCAGATCGGCGAAGAGCTCGGTGCCGACTATATACTCGAGGGGACGATTCAGCGGGAGCGTCCCTCCGATCCGACAAGCCGCGTGCGGATCATTCCACAGCTGATAAGATGCGCCGACGACATTCACTTGTGGGCCGGCACCTACGACGAGGACATGACCGAGGTCTTCAGGCTCCAGTCGGATATCGCGGAGCGAGTGGCGGGCGAGCTCGATATCACCCTCCTGGAGCCAGAGCGCAGGGCGCTCGCGGAAAAACCTACCGGGAATCTCGAGGCGTACGAGTACTACCTTCGCGGAATCGAATATGCCGACCGGCGCGTCAATGAAGAGCTATCGGTCGAATCGCTCCGGATGTTCGAAAAGGCCGTGGAGCTCGATCCTAATTTCGCCGCCGCGTGGGCGCAGCTCTCGATGGCATACTCTTGGATGTACTGGAGGGCGGGAGACAGGGATGATCTCGTCGCCGGGAGGGAGGCGGCCGAGGAAGCGATGCGTATCGAGCCGGATCTCCCCGAGGGTGACCTCGCGCTCGGCTTCTTCTACTATTACGGAAGCAGGGACTACGAGAAGGCGCTCGAGCATTTCTATAAGGTTCAAAAAAAGCAGCCGGGAAACACCGATGCTCTAGATGCGATCGGGTATATCAAGAGACGCCAGGGCAAATTTGACGAGGCCCTGGCTATTTTCGAAAGAACGCTCAAGGTGAATCCGCGCAGCTATCTTGCGAATTGGGATAATATCGGCAACACGTTGCTTTTGCTGCGGCGATACGATGAAGCGGAAAAATACATAGACCGCGCGATGTCGCTGGTGCCGGGAATGGTGACCTCTTATTTCTCGAAAGCCGAAATAGCCATCTTGAGGGACGGGGACCGGAAAAAGGCCGAATCGTATTTTCAGGAGTTGGCGGAACATGCGCCGCCGGGGGAAAACTGCGACCTGTTCGGCGGAATAGAGCTGGAGGAGTTAAGGATCGCTTTCGATTCCCCCTGTGATATCGCCGATCTATTGCATCGATCGGGATGTGTCCCATCGAATCATCTCGATGCCGGCGTAGTCAGTATCGTAGCGGCCCAGTGCGGCATCGAGAATGACAGGAGCGCCGAAGCCGCCGCGCAGCTCGATTCCGCCCGCGTGATGTTCGAGCGGGAAGTGCTGATAGAGGATTCGTTTGCCGGGTATGATTACGCTGTTCTCGGGATGGTCTATGCCTATCTCGGTCGCAAGGAAGAAGCGATACGGGCCGGGAAACGAGCCATCGAGCTGCTCCCGATTTCGAAGGATGCCTTCGACGGTCCGGCCTACGTGCTGAACATGGCCGAAATATACACGATTGTCGGTGAGTACGACGCCGCCATAGACCAGCTGGAAATCCTCTTTTCGATCCCGAGCATGATATCGGCGCATGCCCTGCGCCTGGATCCGATGTGGGAGCCGCTGCGGGAGCATCCGCGGTTCAAGCGGCTGCTCGAGAAGTGACCTTTCCCCTTAAAACTATGCCAAGACATTAAAGAAGCCCATTTATGGGGATTTAATAATACGTTGACAATATCCCGATCTGCTATACACTGACCACGCGATCTATAATCCACACTAATGGCATGGCAGCCGACAAAAGGAGGGGGAATGAAAAATCGGTTTGTATTTACCGTTCTTCTTTTCCTGCTGGTGATTAGTTTCTCGACCAATCTGTTCGCTTTCGACAACAATCGGAAGGGTTTCGTGCTCGGAATCGGGGTGGGACCCGCATTGACTTCGTATACTCAGGAAGTGGTGATATTTTCCAAAGCGGTCACCTCGGACAGGGAAAACGCCTTCGGCGTAGCGACGGATTTCAAAATCGGATATGGCGCAAGTGAAAACTTCATGATCTACTATGTAAACAAGGTGACCTGGTTCTCGATGGATAACGCACTGGGCTCCAGCGTTACAATCGCAAACGGCGTCGGGCTCCTCGGCGTCTCGTACTTTCTAGAGCCGGTTGCGCCCTCTTTCTATTTGACGGGAACAATCGGCCTATCAACCTGGATGGCGCCGTTCGAAGATGGCTCCAGCACCTGGACCGGTTTCGGGGTTGCGGCCGGCGGCGGATACGAATTCAAAGAGCACTGGACGGTGGAAGCCGGCCTGATGTGGGGCAAGCCCGGCGATACCGAGATGGGTATCGATGTGTCGACCAATGCGCTGGGCGTCATGTTTACGATCAATTATCTGGCTTATTAGCCGGTCTGTTAGCTGCCATGCCTGACAGTTGAAATTACGATAACTCGCTACACGATCCTTATCTCCGATGTCACCTCCACCGCCCTCTTGTACAGGGCGCTGACGCCGCAGTAGCGGTCCTCAGAGAGCTTGACGGCCTTCTCGATCTTGTCCATCGGGAGGTCCCCGCCTCCGAACTCATAGATGACATGGATATGGCGGTAATACCTCGGCTGCTCGTCAGTGAGCTCCCCCTCGACCTTCACGTTGAAGCTGTCGACCTCGACCCTCATCTTTCGCAGGATGGAGATCACATCCATGCCGGTGCAGCCTCCGAGGGCCACCAGCATGAACGGCTTGGGCCTAGGGCCCCTGTTCTCTCCTCCCACGCTCGCGTCCGCATCGAGGATGATCTCGTGGCCGCTCACTTCCGTCTTGAAACACATTTTATCATCCCAGGTTACATCGATCGTTGTCTTGTCCATAATCGGCTCCTCCAGTCATTTGCGCATCGAGAAGATATTATGCCGTATACGCCCGAATAAGGGAAGTTCGTATTAAGGGAATTGACAGCCCGGGGGCGATTGTGGTAAAAGTTGAGACCTGTTTTATCTATCAATTAAAGGAGTGTATTCCATGGAAAACAAGAAGATGACTATCGCCCTCTTTTCGGGGAGCGTGGACAAGCTGACCGCGGCCGGGGTCATAATGAGCGGCGCGGTGGCCGACGATATGGACGTCGAGGTTTACGTTCTGCTTCAGGGCGCGCGCGCGTTCATGAAGAACATGGCCGGCGACAACGATAAGCTGGAGATGGCGGAGAATCCGAAGCTGAAGAAGGAGTTCCTCGAAGCGCTGAAGAAGCTCAACGTGAAGCCCTGGCTCGAGTTCTTCAAAGAGGCGAAAGAGATCGGCAACGTGAAGGTCCACATATGCGGGCTCGCCGGAAAGGTGTGGGGAGGCGAGAAGCTGGAGGACTTCGTCGACCTGGCGGATGATATCGTGGGGATCGGCGAGTGCGTCACCTCGATGCAGGAATCCGACGTTCACCTGTTCATATAGGCGAATAGCTTCCAAGGCGCAGGGCGCCTGGGGCAGGATGCAGAGGGTAGACGGCAGTACGCAGGACAAAAAGATTAAAGGAGTGGAAATGGATCAGGAAGAGCTGAAAAATCTCGAGGTCAACAAGCGCATCGACGCGAGGGGAACGGCATGCCCGGGACCGCTGCTGGCGGCCAAGAAGGCCGTTGGAGAGATAAACTCTGGCGATGTCATGGAGATCCTCTCCTCCGACGAGGCGACCAAAAGGGACGTTCCGAAATGGGCCCAGAAGAAGGGGCACGAGTATCTCGGAACGATCGACGACTCGGGATACTTCAGGATTTTCATGAAGAAGAAATGAACAACGAAGTATCCGCCAAAGAGAAAAACCGGATTCTCGTCTTTTCGACCGAAAAGATCTCGGATCCCGCCATCGATCTCGCAGGCTTGCTGAAGCAGCACTACCCGCCCGCCGTTTTCAATATCTCAGTTCCATGTTCGAGCGGTATCAAGCCTAGATGGATAATGCACGCCTTCGAGAAGGGGTTCGACGGCGTTTTCATAGCCGCAGACGGAACCGATTGCCCGTTCAGCGAGACGTGCACCGACAAGACGGCGGCGCTGGTGGCGCGGACCCACGAGATGATGGACGAGATGAAGATAGACAGGGCGAGGCTCAGGATGGCGGCGATCTGCTCGGTATGCTCCGAGGCGTTCGTCAAGCAGATGAAAAATTTCACGGAATACCTGGCCGGTTCGGATAAATAGAGGGACAGGATGACCGCAAGCCCGGAAAAAATGGAATTCGACGTGGTCGTGATAGGCGGAGGCATCGCGGGGCAGGAATCGTCCCTCAACCTCGCCAACTCGGGCTGCCGGGTCCTTCTCGTCGAGAAAGACCTGTCGATAGGGGGACGGATGATCCACCTGAGCAAGGTCTTCCCGACGCTCGACTGCGCCGCCTGT
>CAZPAH010000185.1:0-4200 GCA_964584495.1 uncultured bacterium
GGTTGCCGTTCGGGCCTTCCGGGTTCACGTAGATCAGGCCCATCTGCACGGCGGCGAGCGGATTTTCGAGATCCCGGTCACCCGAATAGCGCTTGTCGCCAAGCCACTCGGCCTCAGAGCCCCAATAAATGTCCTCTTCCGGCTCCCAGACGTCCTCGCGCCCGCCGCCGAAGCCGAAGGTCTTGAACCCCATCGACTCGAGCGCGCAGTTACCGGCGAGGATCATGAGATCCGCCCAGGAGATTTTCCTGCCGTATTTCTGCTTGATCGGCCAAAGCAGACGGCGTGCCTTGTCGAGGTTCACGTTGTCGGGCCAGCTGTTGAGGGGTGCCAAGCGTTGGGAGCCCGATCCCGCCCCCCCGCGGCCGTCCCCCATGCGGTAGGTGCCCGCGCTGTGCCATGCCATACGGATCAAGAACGGCCCGTAGTGACCCCAGTCGGCCGGCCACCAGTCCTGCGAATCGTTCATCAACGCATAGAGGTCCTTCTTCACAGCCTGCAGGTCGAGCTTTTTAAATTCCTCGGCGTAGTTGAACCCCTCGCCCATCGGATTGCTCAGGTTGGAATGCTGATGAAGTATCTTGAGGTTCACCTGATTCGGCCACCAGTCCCGGTTCGACATGCCGCCGCCGGCGGTGGATTTGCTTTTTTTACCCTTTTCCGGGCGCTTGCTATCCTCTTTCATCTCCTTCCCCCCTTTCTTATATTTACTGCTGCAGTTATCACATATGCATTCGATAACTACCCTTTTGCCGAGCACTCTGTATCTATTCTCTATAATGCTCGGAATCTTCAATTCGTCAAAATCTTTATTTTCAAAATCGATTATTTTGCCGCATTTGATGCAACTCAGATGATGATGGCTTTCTATATTGGGGTCAAACCTTTTCTGGCGATTAAAACTTTCCGTTATTTTCACCACCCCAATATCCGCAAAAGTCATTAACGTTCTATTTACCGTATCAAATGAAATATTGGGAAATGAGGTGGATGCCCGCTGTCAGGTGTCAGATCAATACCGTCACTAAAGATACTAGATAATGACAATCTTTCTAATCTATACTACCATGCGTTAAGCCCGTCACCTGGGGGACGCCGTCCTCGCCGGGCCGACCGCTCAAGCCGCATCAAGGAGGTTCTTCGTGAACGTTCGCGTCAAAGGTTTCCTGGCTCTCGCCGTACTTATCCTGGCGTTCGCCGCTGTCCCCGCCCGGGCACAGGACGAATCCCCTCTGCGCTTCGGTGTGAAACTGGGTATGAATATCTCCGATTTCAGAGGAGACGACGGCATCGAGGGCTGGGGGGAGCTGTTGGACTGGAAGGCAGGCTTCTGCGGCGGCGTATTCATGTCGTACGCAGTCAACGACCGGTTCTCCGTCCAGCCCGAACTCCTCTACTCGATGAAGGGAATGAAGGTTGGGTTATGGGCATTTTCGGCGACGTGGAGCCTCGATTATATAGAGATCCCCGTCCTGGCCCGGTTCAGCCTCCCGTTCTGGAGCAAACGCAAGCCTTTCGTCTGCGCCGGTCCCGCAATCGGCTTCAATGTAAGATCCAATGTGGACGTAGCTCTCTACAATGAGGAGTTAGGATCAATTGATCTCGACGAATTCACGAACACGGTCGATTTCTCGCTCGTCATCAGCGCCGGTATCGACTTCAATATCGCGGGGCACGAGATAATCCTCGAGGGCCGGTACGTCCCGGGGCTGTCAAATGTTTATACCGACGAATTCGCCGATGTGTCGGATGTGTCGATAGAACAATTCAACGACACGATCTCGATCCTGCTCGGATACGCCTTTTGATTACGCAGCAGCGCCCGAACAGAACCCGATCCACGCCGTGAAGACGAGGCAGCGCGTCCTGACCTTCAATCTAAACCGGTTCCCTCCGCTGGATACCGTCAAAATTCCCCATAATTGTGACGGTTTTGGCGGGAACGGGCACGAACGACTACGAGGATGATTTCACCTCCGAGTTCTACTGCGACACCCTCAATACAACGGCCCTCTGGGATACCATCCATGGTGAATTTAAGCTGCCGCCCTTCGAGCTCGCGCTCTTCGGTAGCTACGACACCCCGGGCGGCTCGACCGATCTCGATCTCGCCGGAGACATAGCATTCGTGGCCGACACCGATGCCGGTCTGGTGATCATCGATATCACCGATCCATCCAATCCGGCACTTCCGGGCGCGGTCGCGGCGGGCTCGGCCCGGCGACTCGACGTCGAGGGGGACTATGTGTACGTGGCGGGATGCGACGCTCTATATGTGATCGACGTCAGGGATCCATTGAACCCTATGTCGGTCGGAAGCTGCGATACGCCCGGTTACGCTAAGGATGTTGCTGCTGAAATGATCCGGTGCCCTCGCGATCGCGCGGGCAAGAGCCAGAGAAGGGTGAAACTCACCCTTACCTGGAGCTTCAAGTGGGGCCTTTACATTTAGCGGCAAGAATGCTCGCAAAATGTCTGCGGTCGGATTCGTAATGACATTTCTTGTATTTTTTACCGCTGCCGCACCAACAGGGCTCATTGCGGCTCATATTCAAAGCAGATTCGGGGGGACGCGACCCGCCGCCAAACAATCTCTTTAAAAAGCTCATCTATCATTCCCTCTGTGATAACGAATGTCAGGTTAGTTGATATGATACATCATGTTCGGCTATAGATCAATTGATTCCTTTGTATTGCCAGCGTTTACGCTCAGGGGTCCGAGCCGGCATGTATCTATATTTCAAAATATCGTTTGCAATTATCTTAATTGAACCTAGATTGATTTCATCATGAAGACCTATCTGGATTGCGTACCTTGTTTCTTCAAGCAGGCCCTCGAAGCATCCCGGATCGCCGGTGCCGACAAGGACGGTCAACGACAGGTCCTCAACGCCGTCGCCGAAGTCCTTCCGGAATTCCCGCTGGAATCGTCGCCACCCGAGATGGGCCGCATCATTCACGGCCTGGTGAGGAAATTCACCGGCACGGACGACCCGTATCTCGCAATCAAGGAAAAAAGCAACCGGCTCGCATTGAGCCTCTACGATAGGGCGCTGAACACCCTCAACCGGGATCATGACGGATTGCTGAATGCGATCGAGCTGGCGATCGCCGGAAATCTCATCGATTACGGTGTAAAAAACATTCTTGACGTCGAAGTGGAGTTGGAGAAGATTCTATCGGCAGAGCGGAATAAAACCCGCAGGGAAGATCGCCCTTTCTTCAATATCGATTCCTTCAAAGCATCCTTGATCGAGTCGCGCACGGTTCTTTACCTGGCCGATAACGCGGGCGAAACGGTGTTCGACCGGATCCTGATGGAAGAGATAATGAGAATGGACGAGAAGAAGGCGATCACTTACGCCGTAAAGGAAAACCCCATCATCAACGATGCCCTGAAGAAAGATGCGGTCGATTGTGGTATCGACCGAATAGCCGAGATCGTCTCGTCAGGTTCCGACGCTCCCGGAACGATACCGGCCCTGTGTTCCGATGAATTTATGCACAGGTTCCGTAACGCGGACATGGTCATCAGCAAGGGGCAGGGAAACTTCGAAGGTCTATCGAATTCGGAGAGGACGGTGTATTTCCTCTTGATGGCCAAATGTCCGGTCATTGCCGCAGATATCGGATGCCGGGTGGGGGATGTCGTACTACTTCATCATGTGCCTTGATTACTTGTGCCTGTCCCTTCTATTTATTCCACTCGTCACACAATGCTTGAAGCCACACTGAATCTCTAGCTTGTTGCAGTGCGCCGTTAAGGTAAGATGATCGGCCGGAGACGGCGGCCCTCCGATCTAATCATCGATAATAGCTGGAATGATTTTTTGGGGAAGGACAGCCTCCACTTTCGAGCGGATCAGGTCCGCATGCGTGAAATCGAAGGTCACACGATCCGCACCGAAATTCCTCGCCAGCGCTTCCAGGGTCTTTCGGGCTGATGTCTGGACATCGGACCTCAATTTCTGAACAAGATCGCCAGCCATAACCGCCGCCTGTTGCTTGGCCTCTTCTTTGAGACGATTCTTATCCTCTTCGGTGGAAGCGGCGCCGAACGCATTCGTGATCAGACCGGGCAGCAGCCAGGGTAACAGTTTTGCACTCTGCTCGTCGTAGAAACTGATGTCCCGGATATGTACTTCGTAGAAGCAGTTCGGCATCTTGAACAGATACTGCCCGTCCTTCTTCTCCTCGATG
>CAZPAH010000186.1:0-4190 GCA_964584495.1 uncultured bacterium
CTCCTCAGAGTGCTTCAGGACTATGAGGTGAGGCCGGTGGGAAGCGAGAAATCGATCTGGGTGGACGTACGGGTCATCGCGACTACCAACAGGGAGATAGACCGCGAGATCGACAAGGGCAATTTCCGAAAAGACCTCTACTACAGGTTGAGCGTCCTCTCTCTGACGGTGCCCCCGCTTAGAGAGCGCAGGGAGGATATACCGTTTCTCGCGAGCCATTACATAGAGAAATTCAATGCAAGCCTGAACAAGTCCGTCCACGGTTTCTCCAGGGAAGCTCTGGACATGCTGACCAGCTACTCGTGGCCAGGCAACGTGAGGGAGCTGATCAACGTGATCGAGAGGGCGATGATCCTCTGCCACGGATCCTCGATCACACCCGTCGATCTTCCCGCCGTGATCAGCGGCAAGGATACGAACCGTTCCCTCCTCGGCCATCCGATCGATCTTAACAGCAGGGATCTTTTGAACGGAACCCTCCCCGAGATGCGCGAGCGGGTAATCGAGCAGGTCGAGGAGTCTTATATCCGCACAGTCCTCGCCGAAACGAGCGGCAGGATCGGAGAAGCGGCTCGCCGGGCGGGCATCCACCCCCGCGGATTGTACAACAAGATGAAACGGTACGGACTGCGCAAGGAGGATTTCAAAGGCGCCGGCTGATCGCTGAATGGCATCGTTCCCGGGATGATCGCCGAATGACATCGTTCCGCGGCTTGGAAGGTTTTCAATCTGTGCTGTCGAACCATTCCCATCAAACCATATCTATATCAATCCGGTAGGGGCTGCTTCGCATCCACAGACGAACAAGGCCAGCGGAGATTTTCGGCTCCCGCGATTTCCACCCGTCCCGGCATTTTTTTAATACACGCCCGGCAGGATTCGAACCTGCGACCTACGGATTAGAAGTCCGTTGCTCTATCCAGCTGAGCTACGGGCGCATCTATAAAGAACTGCTGCCAGTCCGGCCATAATATATACGCGCCCGCCGGAAGCGTCAACATTTCAATCAGATATGATCCAAGCCAGGATCGCGGGACCGATTTTATTGTTTGTTGTCCCAAACGGAAAGGGAGGCGAGAAAAGGTGTCGAAAGATCTTCCCGATTCGTGTATCCTTTTTACGGAAGGTGCAAATCCGTGATTCTTCAAGGAGGACTGTAATGACAGATCTGAAAATCGGGGATGCGGCCCCCCTGTTCGAGCTGCCCGAAACGATGGAGACAACCTGGAAGCTTGCAGATCATATCGGCAAGAACAATATCGTCCTGATTTTCTTCCCCCTCGCCTTCAGCTCGACGTGCCACGACGAGATGTGCTCCCTTCGCGACGGCTTCAACGAATTCCGGGGTCTCGACGCCACCGTCGTCGCCATGAGTGTCGACAACCCGTTCGTCCTCGGAGCCTGGAAGAAAGAGCTCGGTCTCCCGTACCCCCTCCTGAGCGACTTCAACAAGTCGGTTTCCAGGGCGTACGGATGCTTCCACGAGACACTCGGCCCGCTACAGGGTGTCGCCAAGAGGTCGGCATTCATAATCGACAAGAAGGGAAAGATAGCCTACATATGGATCAGCGAGGATCCCGGAGTGCTACCCGACCTCGAAAAGATCAAGGCGAAGCTGAAAGGGTTAAAGTAATTTGATCGAATCTAGGCCGATCTTCGAGCCGCTCAGAACTAGAACGACCCTTTTGCCTTCGTATTCTTTGCTCGTTTTCAGGAAGGCCGCGACGGGAAGTGCGCCGGCGCCCTCCACCAGCATGTGATGCTTTTCGATGATCGCCCGGATCGCCCCGGCGATCTCTTGCTCCTCTAGGAGAATGAACCGGTCGATATACCGCCGGCAGATATCGAACGTGATCGACCCCGGCTCGATGCCTCCCGCCGTCCCGTCCGAGATCGTCGGTTTCGATTCGACTTCGACAATCTTTCCCGCACGGACCGATTCCTCCATGACGGCGGAGTTTGCCGGCTGGCATCCGACCATCTCGATATCAACCGGGCCCTGCTTGAAGTATCCGGCGACACCCGAGGCGAGCCCACCTCCTCCGACCGGCACGAACACCGCGTAGGGGGCCGCCCCCTGTCCCGTCCGCTCGAGCTGCCTCTCGATCTCGACCGCCACCGTTCCCTGGCCGGATATGACTGCGGGATCGTTGTATGGGGGAAGGTAGAGCTGCCCCTTCTCGACCGCCTTTTCCCTTGCGTGCTTTTCCGTCAGGGCGCAGTCGCGGCCGAAGAACTCTATCTTCACGCCGCTTTTCCTCAGCGGCTCGACCTTCGCCGGCGAGGCGTTTTCCGGCATGTATATCGTCCCCTTTATCCCCAGCTCGACCGTCATCCTCGCGAAGGCCGCCGCGTGGTTCCCCGTCGAGGCGGTCACTACCCCATTCGCCGCCTTATCCCGGTCCATCGTGAGGAGGAAATTCGCCGCTCCCCGAAGCTTGAAGGAGCCTGTCGATTGAAAGTTCTCCAGCTTCAGGTAGACATCCCCGCCGCACAGGTCGCTCAGCCACGAAGAGCGCTCGAGGGGTGTCTCGCTGACGTAGGGCCGTATCCGCGATTCCGCCTCGAGGACCGCTGATCTGATATCGAAGATTTCTCTATCAGAATTTTTCACCTACCGCGCCTCCGTTACGTTCTGCGATTCCCGGTGCTGATCCGTAGATTCATCGATCGCGTTCCATCCGCCGCCGATTGTAGCATATCCAGATCGCATTCTCGAAACTGGAAAACCGCGGCGGCAGTAACCGGTTGAATTTCGCCGAGTTCTGCTGTATACTGTGGTCGATCACTAATAGCGGATCATCGAATATCGAGCCATTTATCGAAATCGCCCTTCGCGCTAGCCCCATGCGACCGCAGGGTAATTATTGGAGGTCCCGAGATGAAAAATAATCTCTGCCGCTTGGCCCTTTCCATTTTCACGGCAATCGCCTGCATCGTTTTTTCCGCCTCGCAATCCTACGCGGCCAACAGCGAGACGATCGAGACGGTTGACGCCTATATCGCTGAGCGCGACGTCAGTATCGACGTCTTCTGCCGAAACGAGACGAGGATTTTCGAATATTTCAACCTGATAGTCTTCGACGATTCGAAGCTCGAGTATGCGGGCCTCGTGGCTGACAGGGGAGTCTTCTGGTACGGTTACTATCCGACGGAGGTCGTCGGTAACAGGATCTACGTGCACGGATGGGCCGGAGACTACAGCGGCTGCATCGATGCCGACACATCGACTCCCGGATCGCCCCTCTTCCATATCATATTCAACGTGAAACCCGGAGTGAGCGCAGGCATGGCCGGCGTGGTCTTCTCCTCGGAGGGCGCCTTCGACGGCCATTGGGTCGACTGCAGCTTCGCCGGTGTCACACCTACCCCGGACTATTACAGCGGAGGGATCAATATCACCGGTCACGCGAGCCATATCACCGTGATGAGCGATTCGACCACTCCCGGGGAGCAGGCGGCCGCCGCGGCATGCCTGAGTAACGGCCTCGACCTCTTCGAATATTTCAACATGATCGTCTTCGACGACACCTACGCCTCGGTAGATTCGATCGTGGCATCGAGGGGAAGCCTCCACTACGGCTACTACCCGACGCACATCTCGGGCGACACGATCTACGTACACGGCTGGGCCGACGAAGAGGACTGTGTCCCTCCCGACCCGTGCTATCCCGGCGACCCCCTATACGTGATCCACTTCACTATCGACACATCCGCCCCCATCGGGTACTCGATCCCTCTCGTATATATCGAGACCGATCCCATATGGAACCACTGGATCGGCTGCGACCTGACCACTACCGACTCTTTCACCGGGACCGACGGTTTTATTTATATAGAGGAGATCACCGGGGAGGATCTCACGCCTCTGCCGCAGGCGAGCCGCCTCTCCCAGAACTACCCCAATCCGTTCAACCCCTCCACGGTGATCCGCTACGAGATCGCCCGAACGCAGGATGTCCGGATATCGGTATACGACGCGAACGGCAACCTCGTCCGAACCCTCTATCAGGGCAGACGCGAGCCGGGCAGGTACGAGACCGCCTGGGACGGGCGAAACGCCGCCGGGTCGGCCGCGGCCTCCGGGATATACTTCTACCGTATCGAATCGCCCGACCTAGTGCAGGCGAAAAAGATGATCCTCATCAGGTAGATCCTCATGGGGTAGATCCTCATGAGGAAGATCCTTT
>CAZPAH010000187.1:0-4050 GCA_964584495.1 uncultured bacterium
ATCAGATTTAATCTTTCTCTGTCAAGAGCACCACGAACCAGATTCAACGGATCGTAAAGAACGATAATGGTTTAAAAAAATAATTTTATCTGATAAAATCAGCTCGCGGCGACCGGCCATCTACTATAGTAAAGTTCTTAAGAAGATTAAACCGTCTTTAATAAATAAATTAATTACGGATCTCTGAATTATTTTTAAAGCCGCATAGATAGAGTTCCCAGAAACTCTAAAAATGTAATAATTACTTTACTTATATAAAATTAAATTGACATTACCCTATCTCAATAAATAACAATGGGTATTATCGGCAAAGGCCGATTTGCAGTAAATAATAATTTACTCTCAACCTCATTTATGCGCACTCATACTGGTAAAAATATCAACGGCGTGGTCCTCTAGTCGCTTATTCCACAGTCCATTAGGTCCCGTCGAAATATTCGTTCGAATGATGGCATATGCCTTGCCGTAGGCGTAATTGCCAGTAAAATAAATTTTCAAAATGAACATCAACCCCACTGGAGGTGATGCTAAAGGATAACCTACGCGTTGACGGCCGACGATAGGCGGTACGGTTTAAAGACTAAACTGCCACCGAAAAGTGTTCTAACTCATCAGCATGGAAGTACTTGGCGTTGGATTTGTTTATAAACGTCGCTTCTTGATCCGGCATCGGCACAGGCGTGATGATCGAATCGCCGCCTGTGCGGGTTGTTTCCCGAACGGACAGACCCGATGAATGAAAAGGACCTTGAACGGTACATCAAAAACCTGGAAGAGATAGTTCAGCAGAGAGGAATCGAGATCAACTCTATCCGCAGGGACGGAGTGTATGGTCACCTTTCCTCATGTGTAGCAGGTAGTATGTCCGCCCAGATCGAATATATAAAACGCGACTCCGAAAGATTGAGGCATGAAATCGGTCCACTGAGGAGATCCATGAGCAATCCGAAAAACGTCAGCCGGTATTTCGGCTCCAAAAAATTCTATAAAGTGCTGGAATTGCTGGAAAGAGTAGAACGTCATTCATTTCTGGCGGAGGAGTTGGCGGAAAATATCCTCTCTAATAGATGGACCCTTCCGGCGCCGGTCGAAGGGGCCGATCTCAACGGCGTCATCACAAAATGGGTGGAACCGGTAAGGGAATATCACTCTTTCAAGGAGGGAATCAAATTCTCCTTACGCTTGAATAGGTACATACCAAATCTCTACATGCGTGAAAGCGAACTGTTTCAGATTCTTTTTCAGCTGGTTAAGAATTCAATCGAAGCCTTCGATTCGGCGATCGGGGGCAGGATATACATTACGACTGATTTGAACGAGGGGCACGTGCTTCTAGAGATCAAGGATAACGGTTCAGGTATCGATGACGGTATCAGAGATAGGATATTCAATCTGTATTTTTCGACTAAACCGCCTTATCCCGGCAGTAGCATAAAACGGGGAATCGGGCTCTTCGCCGTCAAGACAATGATCGATCAGTACGGCGGTTGGATCGATTACGACAGTGATCCGGGGAAGATGACTTGCTTCAGGTTATTCTTTCCTATTCAACCGGATATGAACAGATCGTCGGGATCGCTAAAAAACATAGATCAGATTACACCTCCCGGTCGCGAAATTACAACATTCATACCCGAGAACCCAGATATTTGGAAAACCGATGAAAACACCAATAAATATTGAAATTAGAAGCGCTGCAGGAAGTTGCGGAAGAATATCCGGCAGGGGTTATTTGTTCATATGTTCAATATTTTCTGTTGAGGAAACAACAGGTTATCGACCCACAGGTAGAAAAACAATCTTCCGAAAAGGTTTATCCAGTATTAAATGGCCAAAACAGGAGGGAGAAACGAGGTTCCCGAATGAAAGTGTAAAATTTATTTGACATTTTTACAGGGCAGTAATAAAATTGAACCTCTGACTCTATGAAATAGAGGGCAGATAGAGCGAAGGGAGAGTTCCGGAAGAATGAAAAAGAGAAAACCGGATAAAGTCGATGTTTTCTTCGCACAGGCCGAGAGCGATCTGAGAGAACTCGATGCCTCGGACTCGGTCCGCAGGGACGCAACGCTATCAAAGAAGCTGGAAAAGACAGAGTTGAGGCTTAACAAGCTCGAGATGCTCCTCGAAATTACCAAGTCTCTCAATTCGACGCTCAACCTTAACGAGCTTCTGGCAGGCATTATAGATTCGATAATTAAGCTAGCGGGAACAGATCGTGGGTTCCTCATGCTTGCCGATCGAAGCGGCGAGCTCAAGTTCAGAATCGCTAGAGACAAGCAGGAGCAGCCTCTGGGAGAAGATGATTTCGAGGTCAGCCACAGCATTATCGACGAGGTGGCCACGGGAGGAAAACCTCTCTACGAAAGCGATCTCATGGAAAGCGACCGTTTCAAGAATCAAAAGAGCGTGATCGATCTGAGGCTTAAAACGGCCGCCTGCGTTCCCCTGAAGCTCGAGAACAAGGTTATCGGGGTTATATACACCGATGCCAGCAGGCATTCCAGTGAATTGACGCAGGATAACATGTCGATCGTCACGGCGTTCGCCTCTCAGGCGGCCATCGCCATTGAGAACGCAAGGCTTCACGGCGAATTGATCCTATCGAAGGAACACCTTGCAAGAGAAAACGAAGAGCTCAAGCAGGAGCTTTCGGAGAAATACGAGTTTTCTGGAATCATCGGGAAAAGCAAACCCATGCAGGATATTTTCACGATGATAAAAAAGATCGCTCCTTTCGAGACTACCGTTCTCATTTCCGGTGAGACGGGAACCGGTAAGGAGCTGATCGCGAGAGCGATACATTTCAACGGTTCACGAAAAACCAACCAGCTGGTCACCATCAATTGCGGGGCGATGCCCAAGGAGCTTTTGGAAAGCGAGCTGTTCGGCCATAAAAAGGGGGCTTTCACCGGCGCAGTGTCCGATAAGGCCGGACTTTTCGAAACCGCCAGCAGAGGAACTATCTTCCTGGATGAGATCGGTGACATGCCTCAGCCGCTCCAGGTGAAGCTTCTCCGAACGCTCCAGGAAGGAGAAATCCGCCGAGTCGGCGATACGGTAACGAGGGAAGTCGATGTCCGAGTAATTGCGGCGACGAACAGGGATCTTACGGAAGACATACAGAAGGGTTTATTCCGGCAGGATCTCTTCTACAGGCTTAACGTGGTCCCTATTCATATCCCCCCCCTCAGGGAAAGAAAAGAAGATATTCTTCCACTGGCCGAGTTTTTCATGGAGAAATACAGTGCCAAGATGAACAAGGGGACAGTAAGGATCCTGCCTGAAGCCATGAAGCTGCTTCTGGCCATAACTTGGCCGGGCAATGTACGCGAGCTCGAGAATACGATAGAACGCGCCTTGGCGCTTTGCGGAGAATCGACCGAGTTGTCGATAGAGCATTTTCCACAGCTACAGCCCGATGGCGGTCTTTATGAAGAAACGGCGGAAGAGCAGACACTCAAAAAGAAACTCAGTGTTGTTGAAAGGAAAATCATAATAGAGACGCTCGAGAAAACCGGATGGAAAATAACAAAAGCGGCTAAAATTCTTAACGTGACCCGGCAGCATCTGCACAACAAGATCAAGCTGCACGGTATCGTTAAAAAATAATTTCCGCTAGCATCAATGTCAGGCATGCAGTTTCCTGCAAGCGATTAACGGAAAGGTGCCACAGGTGTCAGGCGGTCGTCGGCCGCCGGGAGCCGGGTCGGAGGAATCGACATGGAAGTTACGAGTGTTAAAATTGAAAAGCCGGCCGAGACAAACTTCATTCTGGGACAATCACATTTTATCAAAACGGTTGAGGATCTGCATGAAACGGCGGTAAGCGCCGTGCCGGGAATCAAGTTCGGAATCGCTTTTTGTGAAGCATCAGGTGATTGCCTCATCCGATGCTCCGGCAACGACAACGAGATGATCGATCTCGCGAAAAAGAACGCAGAGGCGATAGGAGCCGGTCACTCTTTTATAATCTTCATGAAAGACGCTTTCCCGATAAACCTTTTGAATTCGATCAAGAACGTACCTGAAGTATGCAACATCTTCTGC
>CAZPAH010000188.1:0-3348 GCA_964584495.1 uncultured bacterium
GTCGACACCGTGTTCATCGACGGCCAGATAGGGGTCGAGCCATCTACCTGGAGCGGGATCAAGAAAACCGCCAGGTAGGAAAATCCGTTCGCTTTTCTTCGAGGCCGCTTTTTCTTCCAAGAAAAGGTTAAAGTCGCGTCTATGTCCAGACGAAATTACTGTTGCAAGGGCTCTTTCATGCACAGGAGGTCTGGAGTTTTGAAAGATTTTCTATCTCTGGATGAGTTGGGTAATATAGATGTGCTCGTCGCCGAGGATGATAAGGATCTGCGGCGGCTCATCCAGTTCGATCTGGAAGGAAGCAACTTCAAAGTCAGAGTGGCGGAAAACGGACAGATCGCACTCGATAAGATCCGTGAAAAGAAACCGGACTGCATAATTCTCGACGTGATGATGCCGGTTATGGACGGGTTCGAGGTCTGCAAGAGGCTCAAATCGATGAACGCCACGAGGGATATTCCGATCATATTCCTTACGGCCCGCGGTAGCACGGAGGACAAGGTGAAGGGGATGGGGTTCAACGCGGACGACTATATGGTCAAACCGTTCGACTTCGCCGAGCTCGCCGCCAGGATCAAGCTCCACGTTTCCAAGAGAAACGTTAACAAGGATGATTTGAAGAAGGCCGGAGAAAAGGCTCTGAAGGAAAGCGTGAACGATCTGGCGAAGAAGCTGAAGGATCCTCTCGACAGGCTCAGGAAGGAGCTTGTCGCCATCTCCGGGCTATCCGGTCAGGGCGATGGATTTTCCTCCTCTTTGGCGAGATGCGAGCAGGCGAGAAGAGAGATAAGGGATATCTTCGTGGAGCTTCAGACGGAGCTGGATCCGTTTTTCGAACCGGAAGAAGAAAAAGAGACCGTAACGTTATGAACGACTTTGAGGCGGGCGGTCTCGAGTCGAGACACTATGGTTCGAGGCCGGCCTCTATCATCAGGCCGTACAGTTCCCCTATCCCGCCGAGTTTCAGGTCGGCCCCGTCAAGATCGAATCCCCTGGTCAAGCCCGTTTCCACAGCGATTACCTTCATCCCTGCGGCATGAGCGCTGATTATGCCCTTTTCGGCGTCCTCTATCGCGAAGGCATCGCGCGGCTCGATCCCGAGAAGCTCCAGCGCCCTCTCGTATGTCTCGGGATCGGGCTTCGTCTTCTTTATGCCGTCCTTGCCGACCACGACGGTAAAAAGATCCTCTATCCCTCCGGCGGATATGATCGCCCTTATATCCCTCTCGTACGAACCGGATGCGATCGCCAGCGTGTAGCCCGAGTTGTGGAAGGAGCGGATCACCTTTAGGGCGGCGGGGAATATCCGCACCTCGCCGCTAGAGCAAAAACGGGAATAAACCGGGTCCTTCTCCGTGCGGATCTCGTCGGGATCCAGATCCAAGCCGTAACGTTCGATTTCCCCCTCGGCCCCTCCACCCTTGGAGGTCCACTCTATCCAGTACTCGTCGCGGTCTATCGTATGCCCCCTCGCGGCGAAAATCCCCGAGTAGGCCTTGTAGTGGTAGGGTTCGGAATCTACGACAACGTTATCGAAATCGAATATCACCGTGCCGCATTCTTCGAGAATCGATGCGAGGATTTCAAGGTTGGACAAGATCCGCCTCCGAACTTTAATATTTAATTGACCTTGCGAGCGCAAGCTATTAACCTCTCGCTGGAATCTAGCATTCTTTCACCCCTGATTCAAGTAGTTGGTGGGAAGGATGGACGGACAGGTCTTCAAAGTGACCGGCTTGAACCCCCGGCTCGAGATGGAGATTGGGCGGTTGATGAAGGAGTCTGCCATGCCGGTGTCGTGGCTGGAAGGGCCGGAAATATTCGCCAGGTTCGACTCGCAGGGATCGGTCGCCGGCGTGGCCGGATCCCGCGCGCTCGGGAATGATTGCATCTTGCAGTTCGTTGCAGTCAGGGGGGATATGCGCCGGCAGGGGGTGGGAAGCAGCCTCGTGGGGAGGGTCCTGGATTTCTACTCGGGAGAATGCGAAAGGATATTCCTGCTGTCGAGGAAGGATACCGAGGGGTTCTTTGAACGGTTCGGATTCGGGAGGATATCGAGCGACATGATTCCTGATTCGATCAGGAACTCTAAGGCGGTCGATGGCGTCGAAATTGCAAGGACTATCATCATGACGCATGATCTGCCCAGAAAGTGGCCGATCCTGTGAAAGGGGGGCGGCACGAGCTTCGCCCGGCTGGGATGGAGCCGTCGCCCGAACTGAATCGGCCCGGGCGCAGGGATGCGCCGGCGATAATAGTAAAATGAAACGATCGGAAGAATGGGGAAGATAGTAGAATGTTAAACGGTAGCAGCCAGAAGGTATTCACGGTTTCAGCAGCAAGCGACCGTGGTCTCGTGAGGGAAAAGAACGAGGATTATTATGGAATATTCGAGCCGGAGACCGATGAGCTGATGGATGAGATGGGATTGCTCGTCGTCGTGGCCGACGGGATGGGCGGACACCTTTCGGGAGGGCAGGCGAGCCGGATGGCGGTCGAGGTAATGGGGGAGGTCTATTTCGAGCAAACCGACGGAATACCGGCCGATAATCTTGTCGATGCTCTCAAAAAGGCCAACAACGATATCTTCGAGAACATAGGGGAAGGCAAGAAATGGGTCGCCGGTACGACATGCACGGCGGCGGCGATCTTTCCCGATCATTTTCATATAGCACATGCAGGGGATTCGCGGGCCTACCTGCTCGGCGAGGGAGGGATTCGTCAGCTCACCGAGGATCACAGCGCGGTAGGGGAAATGATGAGAGAGGGGATCCTGAACAAGGAGGAGGCGAGAAAGCACCCCCGCAGAAACGTGATCACAAAGGCGGTGGGGCTGAGCAAGGAAATCAAGGCCGATAAAATCGAATCGATACCGTTCAAAACCGGCGAGACCCTGATGATCTGTTCCGACGGTCTCACCTCGATGCTGCCCGAGGATGAGATCGGATCGATCATCTCATCGAACGAGCCGGAGAAGGCCTGCCAGGTCCTCGTCAAGAGAGCGCTCGAGGCTGGTGGGGAAGACAACGTAACCCTCGTTATTGTGAGGAAGAACTGAGCGAGCGGGGCGGGCGCCGGGTGAAATACAGGCTAGAAGACTACGTTGACCGCTGCTCCCACTGAGGTCTTCTTCTTAACCGTAACCTCCAGCAGTATCTGATACTCATCACTGAAAAAGAACTTCGCCCCTCCGCGCAGGATCGGCTCCGATACGGAGACGATCCTGCGCGGAGGGGCGCAGTTCTTTTTCAGTGATGAGTATCAGATACTGCTGGAGGTTACGGTGAAGAAGAAGACCTCGTTCGGAGCCGCCGTCAACGTCGTCTTCTAGCCTATATTTCACCGGGC
>CAZPAH010000188.1:3358-3986 GCA_964584495.1 uncultured bacterium
GTCCTTCCCGGCGCATTCGAAGGTGGGCGGCAGGTTGCGGGGGCATTCTTTCTTGCTGTGATACACGGTGCTGAAGAGACCGAGAGAGAGGTAGGGCTCGATCGGGACCGATGTGTCGGCGCTGAGAAGGCCGCTCGTTATGAGGCTTATTCCAAAGAGACTCCTGTGAAAATCGGAGTTGCGGAAATGCCCCGCCGAAAGATCGAGCGCGATATCGACCGGGGAGTCGGAGCTATCGTTCAGTAGGTAGAACTTGAAATCGGCGCCTGCGCCCACCGAGTTGATGCCGCTGATCCTGTCGAAGCCGAACTGCAGACCCAGGTCGGACCTGTCGGCGAGCTGGAATCGCCCCATAGTCCCGAGCTGGAGCTCGTCCTCGCCGGCGGAGAATAGAACGGCGCCCTCAGCCTCGGAGGAGATGGCCGCCGTCGAATACTGCCCGAAAGCCTGGGCGTTCGCGCCGCTGTGGCAGAGAGAAAGCGTAGGGAGGAGAAGTGTTATTGCTGTAAGAAGCCGGCCATACCTGCCCGCGATCGATGAGTTGTTGCGGCCGCCGGCGCCGGACCAGTAGGGTTTATTAGGCAATCTGTCCTCCCGTTCAAATATAATTTACATACGTAACCGGCCG
>CAZPAH010000189.1:0-3980 GCA_964584495.1 uncultured bacterium
ACTGCAATCTATGCTCACAAGTGTGCCCTACCGGTGCGATAGAAAGACTGAGCCTTGAGGAAAAGCAGAAAGTCCGGATAGGACTCGCCATATTCGACAGGAACAGGTGCATCCCCTACGCCTTCGGAAGAAACTGCGGCGTATGCGAGGAACATTGCCCCGCTCCCGGGAAAGCGATCAAGTTCGTCGAGGAGACAGCGGTGAACGGCAGAGGCGAAAGCTTCACTCTTAAAAAGCCGACCGTCGATCCCTCTCTATGCATCGGCTGCGGCATATGCGAGAACAAATGCCCGGTGGTGGATATTCCTGCGGTACGAGTATCATCGATCAACGAAAGCCGCGGGGAGAACAGGCTGTACCTCTAAGCTCCACAGTGGGACCGATCTGTTAATGAAATTAAAATCGACGTGGGATTACGATCCGGCCTCAGTCGTACCGGCCCGCCAGCACGGCTAGATGGGCTTCGACAGATTCCGAAAGCGCCTCGAGATTATATCCGCCTTCCAGCAACGAGACGATTCTGCCGCCGCATTGCTCCTTGGCATTTTCCAGCAGGAGTGACGTCATCGCGGCATAGGAGTGGCTGGTCAATCTGCCTCCCGCCAGCGGATCGGCTTCGTGCCCGTCGAAACCGGCCGATATGAGGATGAATTGCGGCCTGAACGAGTCGAGCGCCGGTAAAACATGCCCTTGGAATTCTTCGATATAGAGATCTTCGCCCGCACCGGCTCCAACCGGAATATTTATGTTGTATCCCTTGCCGGCGCCGGTTCCTACGGATTTGCTGTGTCCCGTTCCAGGATAGTGAGGGTACTGGTGAAGGCTGATGTAGAGAACCCTGTTATCCTCGAAGAAGATGCTCTCGGTACCGTTTCCGTGGTGAATA
Source organism: uncultured bacterium (assembly GCA_964584495.1). Lineage (GTDB taxonomy): Bacteria > Krumholzibacteriota > Krumholzibacteriia > Krumholzibacteriales > Krumholzibacteriaceae > CAZPAH01. The sequence goes on from CAZPAH010000189.1 coordinate 887, forward strand.
TCCCAGTCCACTATCGCGACGCGGTCGAGCCCGCCCTCATCGAGGAGCCATGCGGCCGTTATAGCGATGTTGTTGAATATGCAGAAACCCATCGCCCGGTCTTTCTCGGCATGATGTCCCGGGGGTCTTCCCGCGCTGAAGACCGAAGAGCACTTTCTCTCCAGCACCATTCTCGCCCCCTGCACGCCGGCGCCGGCCGACATTACCGCCGCTTCCACCGAACGTGGTGTGGCGACGGTGTCGCCCCAGTCAAGTATCACGGCGTCTTTCACTTCCAGAGATAGGATTCCCTCGACATATCCGCCGTCGTGGACAGATTCCAGCCATTCCCTGCGCGCCGGAACCGCCTCGGTGAACATTATAGAGTCTATAAAACTGCAGTTTCTTATTCTCTTCAGTATCGATGTGTACCTGAGGGGGGATTCCACATGGTTGTACCCTTCAAGATGCCTTGCGAAAAGATCGTGGTATATAAATCCTATCATCAGCCGCCATCCCCTATCATTCCGGTCATGGGAACGAATCTTACCGCGATAAGCTTTTCGCTGACGGACCGTTCCCCCTCTCTCACGATCCTGTACAGGTACTGAAGGTGCTTTCCCGCCGGCACCACCATCCTTCCGCCGTCTGCCAGCTGGGAGACGATCTTATTCGGCACATTATCCGGAGCCGCCGTAATGATGATGGCATCGAACGGGGCAGCCTCGGACCATCCCTGATGGCCGTCTCCCGATCTGAAATGGATATTTTGGTATCCCAGCTTCTCCAGTATCCCGTGCGCCCTGGTGGAGAGCTCTTCTATGATTTCTATGGTATAAACCTCCGCCACAAGCTCGGCAAGGACGGCGGTCTGGTACCCGCTTCCGGTGCCTATCTCGAGAACCCTGTCCGTTTCTCGGAGCCGAAGCGCCTCCGTCATATAGGCTACTATATAAGGTTGAGATATGGTCTGCCCGCAACCTATCGGAAGGGGCCCGTCCTGAAATACGGCTTCAGTGTCCTTGCTGTTTGCCATCAGTTCCCTCGGCACCCTGCGCATCGCATCGAGAACGCGTTCGTCGGTGATCCCCCTTGCCGCTATCTGGCTTTCCACCATCTTTTTCCTACGTTCATCCGCATCCGGCCAAATCATCGTCATTTTTCAAGCACTCCCCTGGCAAACCTCTCGGCCTCGTCGAGCGCTGCATCGACCTTTTCCGGATCGCCACCGCCCCCCTGGGCGAAATCCTTCCCGCCGCCCCCGCCGGCTCCCATGACCTTCGCGGACTCCCGCATCAATTCGCCCATGTCCAGCTTCAACCCGGGGGAGCATGCGAAAACCAACACGGGCCGTTCGGTTTTCAGGCCGAACATAACGATAGTCTCTCCATTCTCCCTGATTTTCGATGCCATCTCCTTCAGAGAAGCAAGATCCCCTTCCTCGAAAGTTTTTCTGACGAGATCGTAATTTCCGATCGAGCCGGTCGGCTCGGACAGTTTGCCGGCCATCTTTGAGGCAAGCTCTCGCCTGATTCGTTCGTTTTCCCTACGGAGATCCCTGTTTTCCCTGGAAAGCTTATCGAAGATAGATCCGAGTTCCCTCCATTCCGTGCTGAAAGATCTAGCCAATCCATCAAGCAGGTTATGTTTCCCCGAGTAATCGTCAATGGCCCTGCCGCCGCAGATGAACTCGACCCTCGTTCCCGCCTTCACCTTTTCTGTCCCCAGTATCTTCACCATGCCTATCTCGCCGGTGGTCCGGCAATGCGTTCCGCAGCATGTAGAGCTGTCGATGTCTCCAATTTCTACTATGCGGACGCTTTCGACATCCAAGGGAAGACGCGAACGGACCTTCCGGTCCGGGCCGATTTCCTTCTCGTACTCTTCCCTGGCGAGGACCCTCGATTTGATCTCGATATTCTCAAGAACGATCTTGTTGACGGTTCTCTCTACCTCTTCGATAAGCTCTATCTCTATCTTCCCGCCCTCCAGGTCTATCGTGCAGACCGCTTCGCCCATATGAAATCCGACGGTACTAAGCTTTCCGATTCCAAGAAATATCCCGGAGAGAAGATGTTGCCCCGAGTGCTGCTGCATGTGGTCTCTCCTTCGGTCGATATCGATACTGCACTCGACGATCTTTCCGATTTCAAGTATGCCGTCAATCAGATGATATACCGTTCCATCCCCGTTCTCGCCGACTACCGAGACCTGGAATCCATCGATCGTCCCCCTGTCGTCAGGCTGTCCTCCGGAAGCCGGATAGAAGTAAGTCCTGTCGAGCCATACTCGGCTCGACTTTTCATCGACTCTCTCCAGCCTGACTACTTTCGCCGAGAACTCTGTCGCCAGCGGATCGGAGAAGTAAGCCCTCTCGTGAAATTCCATATCGGGTCACCTCTGGCAGTAACTTTTCCTCGACCCTAGCGGTAGAACCAGCAGCCGGCAAGGGCCGCAACAATGATCATGAATATCGGATGCACCTTGAAATAGAACACGGTGACAAAAGCAACAAGGGCGATCAGGAATGTGTCCCATGTAAAAACGGATCTCGGTGCGAGGTGGGCGACCGTTACCATCAGGAGTGCGATCACTACAGGTCGGATCCCCCGCACCATAGCCTGAACCGTCGGTATGTTGCGGTATCTGTAATACATCGTTGCCAGAATAATAACTAAGACGGTCGAGGGAAGGAGCATGGCGAATATCGCTATTGCCGCTCCGGCCGGTCCCGCTGTCCTGAGGCCGATGCAGAGAGCCATTTTCGTAGCGAGAGGACCGGGAAGGGTATTCGCCATCGCGAGTGCATCGATGAACTCTTCGGCGTTCAACCAGGCGTTGTGGCCCACCACTTCCTTCTCTATCAGAGGAATCATGGCGGGACCGCCGCCGTAGCCGAAAAACCCTACCTTGAGGAAAGCGATAAAAATCGCCATGTAAATTCCCATGATCAAACCTTTTTCGAAAAGGCACCGGTCCGGTCTCCACCCCGGAATCTTAATGCAAGAGAGCGAATGCGACAATTGTAAATATTCTTCGGAAAAAATTTGGTTGGCGTTCAGAATACGATATTGCCGTCACGGGATCTCTTCTGGGCGGCATGATAGAAAAATCT
>CAZPAH010000190.1:0-3164 GCA_964584495.1 uncultured bacterium
ATCATTAATGAAACAGCCGCAAGAGAGCTGAACTGGGAGAATCCGGTCGGCAAGAAATTCTATTATGGAGCGGATGGCGATATTAACACGATCGGCGGGTCCTACACGGTGGTCGGTGTTATCAAGGATATTCACTACCGGTCTCTGCATCATTCAGTCGAGCCGCTGTTACTCAGATATTCATCAGATTTTGCAGGCAGGATCTCCATGAAAATCAAATCGGATGACATCCCCGCTACGATGGCCGGCATAGAGAAGAAATGGAATGCCCTTACACGTAGCAGTCCTTTCGAATATTTCTTCATGGACGATTACTTTGACGGGCTTTATCGGAGCGAGCAAAGGCTGGGGGCCATATTCAGGGTTTTCACGGTGTTTGCCGTATTGATCGGCTGCCTTGGGCTGTTCGGGCTGGTATCATTTACAGCGGAGCAGAGAACCAAGGAGATCGGTATCAGAAAGGTGCTGGGATCATCAGGCGGGTCCATCGTAATGCTTCTGTGCAGAGAGTTTGTGGTTCTTGTGCTGGTGGCCAATACTATCGCCTGGCCGGTTGCGTATTTTATAATGAGACAATGGCTTCAAACCTTTCCCTACAGGCTGGATATTTCCATTTTCACTTTTTTGCTGGCCGGGATCTCGGCCGTTGTCATCGCGCTGCTGACTGTGAGCTACCGCGCCGTCAAAGCAGCCTGTTCCAATCCGATTGAGGCCTTGAGATACGAGTAGGAGTAAAAATCGGGTTTCCGCCCCTCCGTTACCTATTGACAAACGCCGGCAGCAGCTTATCTTTCGGCAAACCAGAATTGACGGCCGCTCCCCTCCCGGATAGATGGAGAGATGTAGATTCCAGGCATGGCCGATCCGGGAGGAGGCAATGTCGGGAGCCTGTTTATGAGTAGAATTGTTAAGAATAATGATATCAGGAACATAGCCATTATCGCTCACGTCGACCACGGCAAGACCACGCTGGTGGATGCCATGTTCAGGCAGAGCGGTCTGCTCCGTACCGGCCAGGTCGTGGACGAACGGATAATGGATAATATGGACCTCGAGCGCGAGCGCGGCATCACGATCGCCGCGAAGAACTGTTCCGTGTCCTGGAAGGGCGTGAAGATAAATATAATCGATACGCCTGGGCATTCCGATTTCGGCGCCGAGGTGGAGCGGGCCCTGTCGATGGCCGACGGAGCCCTCCTTCTTGTGGACGCCTCGGAAGGGCCTCTGCCGCAGACGCGCTTCGTGCTGAAGAAGACCCTCGAGGCGGGGCTCAAGGTCATCGTCGTGATAAACAAGATCGACAGGAAGGACGCACGGCCGGCGAAGGTGCTCGATGCGATCTACGATCTCTTTATAGATCTCGGCGCCGGGGACGACCAGATCGATTTCCCGATACTCTACGCCGCCGGCCGGGACGGTGTCGCCAAAAGGACGCTGGAGGAAGAAACAGACAATATTCACCAGCTGCTGGATGCGATTATCGGCGAGATCCCGCCTCCGGTCTACGATCCGGAAGAACCGTTCCAGATGCTCGTCTCCGATATCGGATATTCGGATTACCTCGGCCGTCTCGCCGTGGGAAAGATCATCAACGGCAAGGTCGGTTCGAACGATCTGCTGGTCTGTATAGACAAGAGCGGCCGGCATGTTCCACTGAAGGTGACGAAGCTCCAGAAGTACGAGGGAATGTCTTACAGGCCGGCCGAATCCGCAGGTGCCGGCGACATCGCGGTCCTCGCCGGGATATACGACGTCAAGATCGGCGATACGATCTGTACCAGGGAGCATCCAAAAGCTCTGAAACGTATAGCCATCGACGAACCGACCATCTCGATGAGGTTCACGATCAACGATTCTCCGTTCAGCGGCCAAGAAGGGCGGTTCGTCCAGTCTCCCAAGATACGCGAGCGCCTCTTCAAGGAGACCCTGAGGAACGTCGCCATTCAGATGGAGGAAGACCGCGAGCATGACAGCTTTATAGTCAAAGGGCGCGGGGAGTTCCAGATGGCGATCCTGATCGAGACGATGAGAAGGGAAGGCTTCGAATTCTGCGTGGGACGACCGCATGTCATCTATAAATATGAAATGGGAAAGCGGCTCGAGCCGGTGGAACGCCTGTTAGTTGATTGCAGGGAAGAGTTCCTCGGGGCCGTTACCGAGAAACTGGCAATGCGTAAGGCCAGGATGACGGACCTGGTCCACAGCGGCAACGGAAGGGTAAGGGTCGAATTTTCCGCGCCCTCAAGGGCGCTCATAGGTTATCGTGACGAGTTTCTCACCGACACGAAGGGGACCGGCGTGATGAACTCCTATTTTACCGGATACGAAGAATACAGGGGGGATTTCACCACGCGTTTCACCGGATCGATAGTCGCCGACAGGCTGGGTAAGGCGGTGGCCTATGCGCTCAATAACCTCGAGGCGCGTGGAAGGCTGTTCGTGAAGCCGGGCGATCCGGGATACGAGGGGATGATAGTGGGAGAGCACAACAGGGACGGCGATATAAACGTCAATCATTCGAAGGAGAAGAAACTTTCCAATATGAGGGCGGCCGGAAAGGATGATGCCGTCGTCCTGACGCCGGTGGAGCCGGTAACGATAGAAAAAGCCCTTAATTTCATCCGCGACGACGAGATGGTCGAGATCACGCCTAAATCGATCCGGATGAAGAAGACGATACTTTCCGCCAGGCTCAGAAACAACCTGAAGCCCGACCCGTTCGCGGGCAAAGGCGAAACCACGCAGCTCTAACTATAGCAATGACAACTGGATTTGTGGGCCGCGCGGGCGGATGCACACTCGACCGGTTTCCCCTGGTAAAAGACGGAGGCTATTTTGCCTTCTTATCCCTTCTTTTCTCCTTCAGGGTCTTGGCGGGTTTCTTCTTGACCTCTTTCCTGGTATTCTTTTCCTTCCCCATGATCTCACCTCTCAATCTTTCATCAACAGGCGGTTCGCGGATTCCGGATGGACGGTGATATTATATTCCATGTTTCGTCGTTTCGACAAATAAATATTTTTTAATAGTGGCGCGGATAAATAATGATTTGGTTGAGTTAAAATGCTATAGGGAAGTATTTACTTTACAAGTAAGCTGATCGGCGCGATCATGGATGCATACCGATTTAAAAAAGGAGCTTAATTATGGGCACTGAGTTTTCGAT
>CAZPAH010000190.1:3174-3957 GCA_964584495.1 uncultured bacterium
GATGGGGTCGTCGAGAAGGGTGTGGATGTTGCCTTTCGTTTTGATACTTCTACTCTCGCTTGGGCTGAACGGATGCGCCGCCACGACCGATCAACCGTACAGCGGCGAGCAATCGGATGTCGATGACGTGGAGTACCTGTCATCATACGGCGAGTGGATGGATACCCCCCCATACGGCGAGGTATGGCTGCCCCGCGTGGTTTCGGATTGGGAGCCGTTTTATTACGGACATTGGATCTGGACGAATTACGGGTGGACCTGGATCTCCTACGAGCCGTACGGCTGGCTGGTTTACCATTACGGTTATTGGGGACATCAACCCGGTATCGGGTGGTTCTGGGTGCCCGATGAAACATGGTCGCCCGCGCGTGTCGAATGGTACACATTCGACAATTATACGGCCTGGGCGCCTATCCCTCCACGAGGTATCGTTTGGCCGGATCCCTGGGATCCGTACAACGTCAACGTGTGGGTTGTCGTCGATATCAAAAATTTCACGGATGAGGATATCGGGCGTCGCAGGATCAGGAAGCTACCTCCACGGGAGATGGTTCAACGCCGGACGATAATCAAGCGCGCCCCCGATCTTCAGAGCGTATCGAGATTGCTGAAGAGGGACATTCCCACGGTTCAAGTGCGAGAGAGAGAGGCGAATATTCTTCCGCGGGGGGCTTCGACTCCGAAGACAGTTGTTAGACCCAGGGAGAAGCTCTTGAAGGAGATGGTCCTGCCGGACAAGGAAAAGCGCAAGGTCGATAAGCATTCACCCAGGATCGAGCGCGA
>CAZPAH010000191.1:0-3938 GCA_964584495.1 uncultured bacterium
ATCGACGAGAATCTCGCCGAGTATTTCGATGTCAAGAGCGGCGGGGGCGTTCTCGTCATCAAGGTCGAGGAAGATTCCCCCGCCTCGAAGGCCGGGATACTCGGAGGCGATGTGATAACCGAAGTTGACGGCGAGAAGATTTCTGAGGCGGCCGACCTGCTCGAGTCGCTGGAAGATATGGATAAAGCCGACACGGTAGAGGTCGGGATAGTGAGGCATGGCAAAAAAGAGACGGTTAAGGTCGAATGCGATGATATGGATCTCGCTCGACAGTTCGACTACCAGATCTTTTCGATTAACGACGACAGTTGGACCAATTCCCGCTCCTTCGGTATTCCCAAGCTTAACAAGCAGCGGATACACCGGATAGAAGAAGATCAGTTCGATGACTATGTGAAGAAGCTCGAGAAGATGTTGAAGCTTCTCGAGAAACGCCTTGATCAGCTTGAAGATAAAGATTGAAGCAGTACGAAGGCGAACCGGGCGGGTGGTCCTGACCCGGTTCGCCGACTCCCTTGCACGCCTCGCGGCGCCGATCCATAAAGGACATACGGATATTGTCGTTCCATCCACCGTACAATCTTCTTGCGGCTCTCCGCGGCATATTGTTAAATCCTTTGACAGCTTGTTAAAAGTAGTCTATTTTTAGGTTTGTTTATTTCCTGTTGACGGGCCGTGTAGGACGGCCCGGTCGGCGGTTATTCAGGAAAAAAGGAGTCCTATTATGACCAACGAACTGGAAAAGGGTATGAGGGGCAGCGGTGACAACCTTTCCGGTGACCAGGGAAGTGGAGAGGTGAAGGGTGGTTTTTTCGCATCGATTATTGACATCTTTGCCGACCCGATGAAGGTATTCAAACGTATCGATGGTGGTCTGCAGTGGTGGAAGGCTTATATCCTTATTTCTTTGGTAAGTATGGTGATCGGTTGGTTCAATCAACCGGTGCAGAGTCAGCTTGTAATTCTGAACCGCTGTGGCATGAGCGCGCAACAACTGCAAACGACTCTAGAGCGGATGCAGCAGTTCGGTTTCATCGGGCTTCTGGTGGTCCCTATCGCTATTCTGTTGATCTATGTCATCCTCGCCGGAATCGTGAACATGACGATAAACCTGACAAGCGGCAAATCGGATTTCAAGAAATGCCTGGCTCTTATAAGTTTTACGGGATTTATCGGTCTTCTCGAGCAGATTTTGAAAATCGTCATTATCTATCTAAAAGGTATTGATAATATCGAATCTGCGGCGGATATAAGAGTGAGTCTGAGTCTGGCGGCCCTTTTCCCGGAGGTTGAGGGGTTCTGGTACGCGTTGATGGAGAGCCTGAGCGTTTTCCAGATATGGTTTTTCATCCTGTTCGTTTTCGGCGTGGCGGCCGTTTTCAAGGTAGATAAGAAGAAGGCCCTTGTTCCGGCGATAGTGCTCTGGATCGTCGGAGTCGTCGTCGGATATATCGGTACGCTTTTCGGAGGCAGGATGGGTTGATCGGCCGTTGATCAGGCGAAGGGCTGGAGCGATGGCACCGACCGGCTGGTATGCCTCTACCGGATAAGCCGGAAGGCGTTGTAATGATATGGTTTTCCGGAAGATCCGGTTTATTGGTAACAGGAGGTCAATTTGAACAAGTACACCATCGACAAAATTCGGAACGTCATATTAGTCGGTCACCAGTCGTCCGGTAAAACGGCTTTGGCCGAGGCGATTCTTTTCAATGCCGGTGTAACGAATAGGATTGGAAGGATCGAGGACGGGAACACGGTTCTCGATTCATCTCCCGACGAGATAGAGAGACAGATATCGATTAGCTCGGGTCTGGCTATCTTCGAGTACGAAAAGCACAAGATAAATCTTCTCGATACACCTGGATACGAAGATTTCGTAGGAGAGGTTCTAGCTTCGCTCTCGGTCGTCGAGGGTGGAATAGTCGTTATCAGCGGTGACAGCGGCGTTGAGGTCGGAACCGAGAAGACCTGGAGGTACCTCAATCAGAATAAACTTCCGAGGATAGTCTGTGTCAATAAAATGGATAAAGAGCACGCCGATTTCGATAAATGTCTATCCGACGCCCAAAAATATCTCAGCAGCAAAGTTATGCCCCTGGTCCTGCCAGTGGGGCAGGGCGATTCCTTCAGGGGTGTTGTTGATGTTCTGAGTAAAAAAGCGGTTATCCACTCCGGTAATGAAGGGAAATACACCGAGGAGGATATCCCGGCTGATATGTCGGACGGAGTGAATCAGTGGCGGCAGAAGCTGATGGATTTCGCGGCCGAGTCGGATGATTCCCTTCTGGAGAAATTCTTGGAGGGTGGTGAGCTGAGCGATAGCGAGCTTATACAGGGTCTTTCTGCCGGATGTCTGGCGGGAACCCTCGTTCCCCTCGTTGTCACCTCCGCTTTGTCCGATATCGGAGTCAGGCAGTTGATGGAATTGATTATTTCGATGCTTCCTTCTCCCGCGTGGCGAAAGGAGATTGACACGAGGACCGATTCCGGGGAGATAAAGAAGATCGCCATCGGGCCTAATGAGGCTCCCCTGGGATTCGTTTTCAAATCGCTTTCCGAGAAACACACGGGCGATCTATCGTTCATCAGGACATTTTCGGGGGAGTTGAAAGTCGGTGAAGAGATGTACGATTCCACCCTCGAATCGTCCGAAAGGATAGGGCAGCTTTACTCGATGCACGGCAAGGAAAGAACCGAGATTGACTCTATTCCCGCCGGTGACATCGGAGCCGCTGTGAAGCTCAAGGTGGCGAAGGTCAACCATACGCTTTGCACGAAGGCGAACAGAATCGTGCTGGCCGGCGTGCGGTTCCCGCAGCCTTCGCTGCACACGGCCATTGAGGCCAAGGCGAAGGGCGATATGGATAAAGTCGGCACCGGTTTGAATAGGCTCGCGGAGGAAGATCCGTCTTTTACCATCGAGGTCAATCCGGAGCTGAGGCAGACGATACTCTCGGGCCAGGGAGAGCTTCATTTCGAGGTTATCCTTGGTCGTCTTAAGAGGAAATACGGTGTCGAGGTCGATATGATAGCGCCCAAGATCCCCTACCGTGAGACGATCTCCGCAACTGCCGAAGCTCAGGGAAAGCATAAGAAACAGAGCGGCGGCAGGGGACAATACGGAGATGTATGGCTCAGGCTCGAGCCGATGCCGAGGAGCGCCGGGTTCGAGTTCGTCGATGGGATCGTAGGCGGTGTCGTACCGTCCAAATATATTCCGGCCGTGGAAAAGGGAGTAATCGCGGCGATGAAGGAAGGTGTGGTGGCCGGCTATCCCGTGCAGGACTTGAGGGTCACCCTCTATGACGGTTCGTTCCATACGGTAGATTCATCCGACGGAGCTTTCAAGATGGCCGGTTCGAAAGGGTTCAAAGCGGCAGTCCGTCTGGCGAAGCCGGTGATACTGGAACCGATATACGATGTCGAGGTCCTGGTGCCCGATGAATACATGGGAGACGTGATGGGCGATCTGTCCATGAGGCGAGGTAAGATCCAGGGAACCGAGCAGGAGGGAAGCCTGCAGTTGATCAAGGCCCAGGTCCCTTTGACGGAACTTTATAAATATTCCACCTCGCTTAGATCGATGACGCAGGGCAAGGCTTCCCACAAACGGGAATTTTCCCATTACGAGGTCGTTCCTCACGATTTAGCACAGAAACTTATAGCCGAAGCGGAAGCGGAAAAAAGCGAATAGGCGGGATCCTGCCGGGGAGGCGTTTGTGTCAGGCCATTCCAAGTGGAATACTATCAAGAGAAAAAAGGCGAAGGTGGATGCGCAGAGGGGCAAGATCTTCACCAAGCTCATTAAAGAGATTACGGTCGCCGCCCGTGAGGGCGGCAAGGATCTGGAATCCAACCCGAGGCTCAGGACGGCCGTTCAGAATGCCCGCGACAGCAATATGCCGGTCGCCAACATAGAAAAGGCGATAAAGAGAGGT
>CAZPAH010000192.1:0-3224 GCA_964584495.1 uncultured bacterium
CGAATCTGAACTGGAATCTCTTGGATTTCCGGCGGAGGGGAAACCATTTCGGCCCCATCTGACCTTGGCCAGGATCAAATATCTCGTTTCCCTCGAAACGAGGGAAAGATTCAGCTCGATGCCTTCCTTTTCCGGTTCCCTGTCACAGCAGGTCGATCATTTCGTCTTGATGCGTAGCCGGCTGAGCCGGTCCGGGGCGACATATGAAGAGTACGCGAGGTATGACCTGGCTTCGACCTGAATTTCATTGAATAATTGAACGGTCGATGATATAAAGACTTGTTACCCGGTTGCGCGCGGGGAAGAATAAATCAGCCGATTCGTCAACCGGGGGATGCAGTGGGAGGCAGGAAGGTGAAAAAAACAAGAACCAATCAGCCGAAAGATTCGGGCAATAAGGAGAAGGCCATCGAGCTGGCCGTCGATCAGATCGAGAAGCAGTTCGGAAAGGGATCGATAATGAGGCTCGGTGCGGAGGGGGCGATCGCCGATATCGATACGATTCCGACGGGATCGCTGGCGCTCGATATCGCCCTCGGCGTCGGAGGCGTTCCGAGGGGAAGGATTATCGAGATATTCGGTCCAGAGGGATCGGGAAAGACGACCCTTACATGCTCTATTATCGCCAACGCCCAGAGACTTGGAGGTATCGCCGCTTTCATTGATGCCGAGCACGCTCTCGATATTGGCTATGCGAGGAAGATCGGGGTGAAGGTCGATGAATTGCTCATCTCCCAGCCCGACACCGGCGAGCAGGCCCTGGAGATCGCCGAGGTTCTCGTGCGAAGCGACGCGGTGGATGTCGTAGTGATAGATTCGGTAGCGGCTCTTGTTCCCGCCGCCGAGATAGAGGGGCAGATGGGTGATCACCATGTCGGATTACAGGCGAGGCTTATGTCGCAAGCCCTCAGGAAGATCGCCGGCGCAGTATCCAAGTCGAAGACATGTATGATATTTACAAACCAGATCCGCATGAAGATCGGCGTTCTCTTCGGGAATCCGGAAACCACCACCGGTGGGAACGCGTTGAAGTTCTACAGCACCCAGAGGATGGATATTCGCAGGATAGGACAGATCAAGGACCGCGATTCTGTGGTAGGGAGCATGACGAGGGTCAAGGTGGTCAAGAACAAGGTCGCCGCCCCCTTCAGGCAGGCCGAGTTCGAGATACTGTATGGCGAGGGCATAAGTCTCGAAGGCGACCTTATAGAGCTCGGCGTCGCATCCGGAATCGTCACGAAGATGGGAAGCTGGTTCTCGATGGGAGACACCAGACTCGGGCAGGGTAAGGACAACACACGGATCTTTCTCAAGGAGAATGCCGATATACGGCATGAGATAGAGGAGAAGGTCAGGACTCATTACGGTCTCAGGAGCGCCGGCGCCGTTTCCAAGAAAAGCTCCGTTTCGAAGGAAGAGAGTGGCAAAAGCGGCTAGGGACGATGAAAAGGTAGTCGAGGTTCTGCGAAAAAGGGGAAACCTTCGCAGGATAGTCACATCGGGAGGGCGCGGATTTCTCATTCTCAAGGGGCCCGGGACGGAGCGCTTCCTCGAGACGGGGGCTATCCTCGACCGGGCCGACGTTGAGGAGCTTGAGGGAGATCTTGCCCTGAAAGCGGGAACGGCCTATTCGTACCAGCTTCTCGACCGTCGTGAACGTACCGAACAGGAAATGAGGCGCTCGCTCGCCGAAGCGGGGGTAGAAAAACCGGGAACGGTTGATTATATTATTGAATCGCTCAAGGGGCGCGGGTATCTCGACGACCGCCGCTACGCCGGCGAATATGTCAGGTACAGAAAGGATTTCAGGCCGTCGGGACCGCGGCTTATCCGAAGAAAGCTCGCCGAGGTGGGGGTCTCGGAGGATATTATAGAAATGGAGCTGGGAGAGGCCTTTCTTCCCGGAGAAGAGCGCAGGATCGCCATGAACCTTGCCAGAAGGAAGCTTAGGGCCGATCGAGTGGCGGGCAGGGAGAAAGCGGCCAGAAGGGCGCATGGATTTCTCTCGAGGCGGGGCTTTTCGACGGTAATAGTGAATGATATATGCGCCGGAATATTGAGAGGGGATCTCATCGGAGCAGACGATGAATAAAAGGATCAGAACAGCTCATGAGATAAGAAGGGCCTTCGTCGAGTTTTTCATCGAGAGGGGGCATACGGAGGTTCCGAGCGCCCCGCTCGTGCCGAAGGGGGACCCGACCCTTCTGTTCACGTCGGCGGGAATGGTCCAGTTCAAGGAATTCTATCTTCAGCCCGACAACCTTCCCTACACGAGGGCGACAAGCATACAGAAATGCCTCCGGGCCGGCGACCTCGAAAGTGTCGGGAAAACACTACGCCATCATACCTTCTTCGAGATGCTGGGTAATTTCAGTTTCGGAGATTATTTCAAGGTCGAAGCGATCAGCTGGGCATGGGAATTCGTGAGGGATGTCCTCGAACTTCCGGCGGACCTGCTGTACGTCAGCGTATTCGAAGAGGACGACGAGGCTTTCGAGATCTGGAACAAGGATATCGGAATCGAGGCGGAGAGGATCGTCAGGCTGGGGAGGAAGGATAATTTCTGGGGGCCCGTGGGCAAGACCGGGATCTGCGGCCCCTGTTCCGAGATATATTATGACGCCGGCGAGGGAAAGGGGTGCGGAAGCGCCGATTGCGCACCGGGGTGCGATTGCGACCGGTATCTCGAATTCTGGAACCTCGTTTTCCCGCAGTACTTCCTCGATGAGAAAGGCGAGTACAGGCTTCTCGAGAAGCCCGGAATCGATACCGGCGCCGGGCTCGAGCGGATAGCGATGATCATGCAGGAAGTCGATGATAATTTCCACACGGATCTTTTCTCTCCGATCGTTGAATCGGTAAGAAGCACCCTGTCGGGATTGGCCGCGGCAGACGATGCGGCAGCGATGGATATCAACATGATCGCCGATCATGCGAGGGCCCTGACATTCACTATCGCCGAGGGGATATACCCTTCCAATGAGGGGAGAGGATACCTCCTCCGGCGGGTTCTCAGGAGGGCGCTCACAAAATTGCACAGGTTCGGGATCAGCGAACCATTCCTATATAACCTGGTCGGCGTGATCACCGGCATAATGAGTGACGATTATCCGGAGCTCGGTTCGAGGAGGGCGGAGATCGAAAGGATGATACGCGCCGAGGAAGAGGCCTTCTTCAGGACCCTAGAGGAGGGGAAGGGACGTTTCGATGCCATAGTCGGAGAG
>CAZPAH010000192.1:3234-3938 GCA_964584495.1 uncultured bacterium
GGGGAACCCGGATAGACGGCGAGAGGGCGTTCACCCTTTACGATACATATGGATTTCCCCTGGAGCTTACGCTGGCGCTGGCTTCCTCGGCCGGATTGACCGTCGACGAGGAAGGTTTCCAGGAGGCGATGGAGCGTCAGCGGCTCAGGGCGCAGAAGAGCAGCGCCTTCCAGGCCGAGGAGGGCGGAATAATAAAGATGATCGAAGTGAGCGGGGGAGAGAACTCGGAATTTATCGGATATGGAAAGCTTGGAGGCGGCGCGCAGATCAGAAAGTACAGGATCCTGGATAAATCGGAGAGGGCCGATATCGCCTGGTCCGACCCGGAAGGAAACGCCTATGAGCTCATACTGGACAAAACGCCGTTCTACGCGACCTCGGGTGGCCAGGTCGCCGACGACGGGTGGTTAGATATCGGGGGCGTTCGTTTCGATGTGCGGGATGTCTTCAAGAGGGGGGGAGAGCTCGTTCACCTCGTGGAGAAGTCGGAGGGAGGCAGGGAGCCGGTAGAGCTGCTCGAAGCGGGCCCCGGAGTCGTAACGCACGTCGACAGCGCAAAGAGGGAGGCGATCGCGTCGAATCATACCGCGACGCATCTTCTTCATGCGGCGCTCAGGGAGATTGTGGGAGGGCACGTCGCGCAGGCCGGATCGCAGGTCGATGATGAGAGGTTGCGTTTCGATTTCAACCATTACCGGCAGGTG
>CAZPAH010000193.1:0-3883 GCA_964584495.1 uncultured bacterium
CGGAATATCGAGAAGAGACCGCTTCAGGGAGAATCTCAGTATCACTCCCGTAAGCAGGAAAGAAATGATAAAGGCTTCCAGAAAAAACAGAAGTTCGGCCATCGTCCCCTACCCCTGCCTCGCGGACATTATCGGTCGGGTAAAGGCTGATGATAATTTATTATACGTGCCGGGACAAGAGATTTCTGGCTATTATCCTCGCAGCATCCTTGAAACCAGAGATACCTGCATCGCCGTGATCTTTCTCTCGTCGAAATTCTCAAGCACCCTCGCCCTTCCCGCCTCCCCCATCACGGCCGCTGAACCAGGATCGCGGAGAATCCTTATCAAAGCTTCGGCAAGCTTCTCATGGTCCCGGGGGGGAACCAGGATGCCCGTCTCCCCATCGACCACTTCCTCCCTGCATCCCCGTATATCTGAGGCGACCACCGGCAATCCAGTGGCCATCGCCTCCAGGAGGGCCCTCGGCATCCCCTCCCTATAGCTCGGCATCGCCATGACGTCGAAAAGGGAAAGGATCGGGGGCACGTCTTCCCGGTAACCGGTCATGAGGAGCGATCGATCCAATCCCGCCCGGGCGGAGAGCAATTCGATCTCCGCCTGGCAACCGTCCCGGTCGCTGCCGAGGGTGGCCCCCACCATGATGAAAAAACTTTCGGGGAACTCCTTCTTCACCAGGGCGGCCGCCTTGACGAACTCGACCGCCCCTTTTTCCCGGACGATCCTTCCCACGAATCCGACGACCGGACGATCCGCGCATCCCATCTCCTCCCCTATCCTCGCCGATTCGACGGCGTGGAGACCCTTTCCGAATTCCGCCGGATCGACTCCGTTTCCGATATGAACGAGCTTTTCGGCGGGAGCGATCTTCTCGGCAAGCGCTTCCTTCCAGTCCTCGCCGCTCTGGACGAATATCAGATCGCATAGCAGGCCGCCCAGCCTCTCCACCGCGATGAAGATCCTCCGTGCAATCCCCCTCATGTCCTCATGAAAATAGAATCCATGCGCCGTGTACACGACAAGCGGGACTCCTGAAATCCGGGCCGCAAGCCTCCCTATCAACCCGGCGACGGGAGTATGAGTGTGCACCACGTCGTAGCGGTTCCTTCTCATCAGCCGGACCAGGCGCGCCAATGAAATAATATGGGCGAAGATGTTGAAGCTTCTCGAAATCGGAACGGCCTCAACATTGAAACCCTCCTCTTTCAGCCTATCAAGCCTCTCGCCGGGCGAACAGCAGAAGGTAACATCGTATCCCCCCCTTCTAAACTCGATCGCGAGAGGTTTGAGCAGGTGATACGCGGTAAAGTCCACCGCGCACAACTGGAGGATCTTTACCATCCTTCCTCCCCGGTCCATTCCCCCGCCACCGCCTTCTTTATCAAGCCGGCCATTCGAGAGGACCAGACCTCCAGGCTGAAACGGGATTCGACCGTATTCCTGCCTTGCTCCGAGAACCTGCGCCTCAGCGAAGGATCGTCGAGCAGCATTTTCAGCCGCTGGAGCCATTGATGATCATCGCGCGCTATAAAGCCGTTTTCCCCGTCTACGATTATGTCTTCGCCCCCGCCTTCGGGCGATGCCACGACCGGGAGACCGGACGCCATGTACTGAAGGAGTTTCAGGCCGCATTTACCCTTGACGAACTCTATCGGCTTGTGCGGCATCAGCCCGATACTGCAGCGCGAAAGCTGGTATACCTCGGTTTCCTCGCTCCACGTTACCGTCTCCACGTCGATCCCCTCCAAGGCGGTGCCGGGCACGCCTATAACGAGCAGCTTGAATCGCCGCTCGCCTGCCAGACGTCTCAGGACATTCTCGAGGTACTGAAGATGCACTACCGTCTCGCTCGTGCCTATCCAACCTATGAGGGGAACTCCGCCTGCACCTTCCTCACCGTCCCTCCTTTCCCCGGGCCGGTATCTCAGGGTGTCGACGACCGTGGGGAACCTTACCGTGTTGGGGTTGAATCGGGAAGCGTACGATTGCAGAAACCGGTTGCCGGCGAGAACCACGCCGCTCCAACCGAGCGCCTTCGGTATCTTTTTGCCGAGAAGGAATCTTACCAGGCGATTTGCCGAGAGGCTGTAGTTGAGATGGATCGCGTCGTCGAGGTCGTAGATCACCTTTATTTTTCTGGCGTGGAGGTACCACTCCAGGAGCGGCGGGAAATAGGGTACGAGCTCCTTCTGTATAAAAACGGCGGAAGATCCGCCCAAAGCCGCGATAGATCCGATCCTCCTTATGAACCTCCCCGCGTAGTATCCGGCTCCTTTTCGGCGTTTCGAGTATATTGCGTCCATGTAATCGTCGGTGTGAAGGGGATGCACGACGCACTCTATCCCCTCGCTCTGCAGGTGCGGGATGAACTGGAGAACACGGTACCTGCTGCTGGGACCCCGTCTGGAGTACTTGGTGAAGAAGAGAACGCGCAAATCACTCTCCGCCGTGAGAAGGTTCCGCGAGAGCTGTTATTCGCCGCTTACAAGCATCTCCTCGACTAGCCCGCAAAGGATGTGCCCCGCCGTCATGTGGACTTCCTGAATCCTTGCGAAATCGTCGTGTGGAACCTTGAAAGCGACCGAGGCCGCATCGGCCAGGCGGCCGCCATCACCGCCGACGAACGCCAGCGAGATAATGCCAAGAGATTCCGCTGTCTTCACGGCCTTTACGACGTTGGGGGAATTCCCGCTTGTCGAGAGGCCTAGCAATACGTCCCCCTCGCTCCCCATACTTTCAAGCTGCTTGGAAAACACTTCTTCGAAGGAATAGTCGTTTGCCAGCGCCGTGGTCACCGAAGGATTAGTCGTCAGCGCAAACGCTTTGTAACCGTTCGCTTTTTTTCTTCTGAAGCGGCCGACCAGCTCTCCGGCGATGTGCTGCGCATCTGCCGCGCTGCCGCCGTTTCCGCATGTGAATACGACCGAGCCCCTCCCTATCGCCGCCGCCATGATGCCCGCCATCTCGACGAGCTTCCGCGACTCCCCTCGCGGGAAAGTCTCCAGGAGACGGCGAAGATCTTCGAATTCCGAGACCACCTGCTCCAGGTACTTTTCCTCCGGCTTCATGGATATTCTCACTTGGTAAGTACGATGATCGAAACAACAACGGTACCGAGTTTTATGACACCGGCGATAAAACCCCCGAACAGGCTCATCTTAGATCTTCTCACTATGATGACGTCCCCCCTGTTCGGGCGGGTCTCCCTGTCCGCGTTACGAAACCGCCCGTCGGGCGAATAGATGATGATCCTGTCGATCGATCCTTCCCTGGTCGGTCCGCCGGCCAATCCGATATACTGGGCGACCGTCCAGTCACCCACGTAATTGAACCTGCCCGGCTCCTGCACCTCTCCGCCTACCGAGACGACCTGGGCGATAGCCGGAACCTGAAGCATGTCTCCATCCATAAGCGGAAATTCCCTCAAAGGCTCCGGCGGTATGTAATCTTTCAGATCAAGCCTGATTATCTCGCCGGTGCGTCTCTCGATAGATGCTCCCTGGAGATTGGCGTCGGCCTTGAAAGATCCAATCCTCCCGATCAGCTCGGTCAATCCCTCGCCGTCCGTTATATAGAAGAAGCCGGTTCTCGTCACCGCCCCGAACACATAGACCCTGCAGGTTCCGCTCATTCCATCCATCACGTTGACCTCGTCACGGTCATTCAAGATCATGTCGAAACGGCCAGAGGGCACGCTGAAGGTGGAAACGGATCCGTCCTCCCCGACCCTGCTGAGAAGGACGCTGTCCTTTATCGCTTCCGCCGAGAAACCTCCCGCCAGATCAAGAAGATCTTCTATCGTCTCGTCATGAAGAAGGTGGTAGAACGCCGGTTTATTTACGCTCCCCAGTATCGAAGCATGTTTCAATCCCACCGGCACGTG
>CAZPAH010000194.1:0-3851 GCA_964584495.1 uncultured bacterium
TCTCATAAGCACCGATATTTACCAGGTCCTCGGCATCCCTGTAGTCCGCGTACCACCTCAGAATCTTTTCACGTGCCTTTTTCCGTTCACCTTCAAGAAAGACCGGGGCCAGCCTCGAAATCGATTCCAGGATATCTATAGCCGGATATAGATTCGAGTTTGCAAGGCGCCTCGAAAGAACGATATGTCCATCGAGGATGGCCCTGATCGCATCTGTCAAAGGATCCGCGCTGATATCATCCCCTTCCACGAGGACCGAGTAGAAGCCGGTAATACTCCCGGTGGCTCCGCTTCCCGCCCTCTCAAGCAGGGCCGGCAGCTTCGCGAATACGGAAGGCGTATAGCCCCTTGCCGTGGGAGGCTCACCGACCGCCAGCCCGATTTCCCTTTGGGCCATCGCGTATCTGGTTACCGAATCCATGACGAAGAGCACGTCAAGTCCCCTGTCCCTAAAGTGCTCGGCAATCGCCATGGCCGCTTCGGCTCCCTTGACCCTCATCACCGGGCTACGGTCGGATGTGACGGCTACAACAACGGATTTGCGCAGTCCGTCCTCGCCCAGGATATTCCTGACGAACTCGCCGACTTCGCGGCCGCGCTCGCCTATCAGCGCTATCACATTCACGTCGCTGAGGGCGTTTCGGCAGATCATCCCCAGAAGAACGCTTTTACCGACTCCGCTCCCGGAGAATATCCCCATCCTCTGCCCTTTCCCGCAGGGAAGGATCGAGTCTATCGACTTTACTCCGGTTTCCATCATGGTCTGGATAGGTTTACGTTCCAGGGGCGAAGGAGCGAGATTTTCCAGAGATCTCCACTCGCCCGACATAACGGGGCCTTTGCCGTCCAAAGGCTCACCCATGGCTCCTATCACCCGGCCGAGAAGATTGTCTCCGACCGGTATCTTGAGAGGTTTCCCCCCGGGATAGACGACGCTGCCCTTGCCTATCCCGGTCGTCCAGCTGAAAGGCATGAGGAGAAGCTTTTCGTCGCGAAAGCCCACCACCTCGGCCAGCACGGGCTCGCTGTGCCTTCCCGTCTCGATCGTGCAGATATCTCCTACCGAAGCTCTTACACCCTCGACTTCGGTAACGAGACCTACGATGCCGACCACCCTTCCGCTCGACTGGACCGGATTGATTCGACCCAGGGCGGAGCGAAGAAGATCCCAGTTATCGTGTTCCCAGTTTCTCATATTCCTTTTCGAGGACTCCGGAGAGAAGCTCCAGCTGGGAGGATATCACCGCGTTTAGGGCCCCTCTTTCAGTTTCGATTATGCATCCCCCGCGTCCGACCCTGCGGTCTTCGAGAATCCGAATCTCCTTTAGCAGCTTCAGACTTCCATCATCGTTCTCGAGCAGCTCTTCAACGATCGCCGAATCCTTGGGATTAAGTCTGATTTGGACGGGAACCTCTCGTTCGATCTGCTTGATACAGCAATCAATCTGGTTTTTTAGGCATCCCACGACATCGGCACTGATCTCGCTCTTTATGACCTTTTCCGCAATAGCCACGGAAAGCCTGAGGAGCTCGCGTTCCTGCACCGACCTGAATTTGTCTTCCGCTTCCCTGATTCCCCTCAAGACCGAAGCGACATCCACCAACGCCTTCTCCTTCCACACCCTGGCCTCCTCACGCCCTTTATCGATCCCCCTAGAGTATGCTTCTGCGGCGATTCTTCTCAATTTCTCTCGCTCCCTTTCCGCTTCGGGATCGTTACTTCCCGCCCGGAAAGCATAGAGACCCGCGGGCCCGAGCTCCTCCATCGGTTCGAAAGCCGCCATGGAGGCTTTTTCAAAATACTCCGGGACAAAAACACATGTTTCAGCGGGCATCGTCCCTCCCGTCTAATCGATGATAACGGATGTCGCTCCGCCCCTGCCGGCTATCATTATCCGACCCTCACCCTCCAACTTCCTCACAACATCGGCAATCCTCTGCTGCATCGCCTCAACCTCGACGAGCCTCATCGGCCCGAGATACTCGACTTCCTCCTTGAGTGACTCGGCAGCCCTTTTAGACATATTTTCAAATATCTTGTCCTTGATCGTCTCGCTGGCCGCCTTCAGCGAGATCGCCAGCTCTTTTGTATCGATCTCCTTAAGTACTTCCTGTAACGACCGGCTGTCGAGCAGCTCGAGATCCTTGAAAACGAACATGTTGTTCTTGATTTCCTGGGCGATCTCGGGATCTATCTCCTCGACGGATTCGAGGATATCCTGCCACATCTCGGAGTCGATCTCGTTGAGGAAGTCGGCAACCGTTTTAGTTCCTCCAACGGATCCCCTGATCTGCTCAAAATCGCTGGATATATGCTTTTCGAGGATCTCTTCGATCGACTTGAGCATATCGGGGCTTGGCTTGTCCATGGTGGCGATCCTGTATGTGACCTCCGCCTGTATTTCCTGGGGAAGCTTCGCGATAACCGGCCCGGACAATGACGAATCGAGGTTCGCAAGAACCAGTGCGATCGTCTGGACGTGCTCGTTCTTGAGAAAGTTCGCTATTGTTAAAGGCTCGACCTTTCGCAGCATCTCGAACGAAGTCCCCTCGCCGAATCCCTGGACCCGGTTCAGAACCCTCTCTGTCTTGGTGTCGCCGAGGGCTTTCCTCAGTATCTTCTCGGCGAAACTGAGACCGCCCTGCGATATATATCCCCTCACACCCATCGTCTCGTAAAACTCCTCCAGCACCGCCTGCTTCTCTTCGGGGGTCACCGTGCCGGTCTTGGATATCTCGGCGCTAATCGTTTCGATTTCATATTCACTCAGATTCTTAAGAATAGAGCTTGAGACATCCTCCCCGAGGGATATGAGAAGAATGGCGGCCTTCCTTGCCCCGTCGACCCCTTTGAGAAAATCTTTTCGAGTTCTTTCAGCCATAATCAATCCGTCCTGCTAATCGGCCATCCAGGTCTTTATTAGTTTCGCGACCTGCTCGGGATCGTTCTTTGAGACGTCCCTAGTCCTCTCCTCGAGCGACGCTTCCGCCGCGGGAATCATCGACCCGCCACCGTGCTTGGATTGGGACACCGATGAAAATGCCGGAAAACCCGATTTATTCAATAACATCCCGCCCACGTGCTTTCGGAAGAGAAGAAAAAGCAGCACTAGGATTGCAACGGTAGCGACCTTTCCTAAGAGGGACGGAAGCCATTCCATGACTGGCATCTTGAAAGATTCGTTCTCCAAACCTGTGGAATAGAACTGCAGATTGACGACCTTTATCACATCGTTCCTTTCTGCGTCGAAACCTACCGCCCCCTTGACTATCTCCTGGAGCTCCCCGAGTTCCTCCTCGGTCAGGGGCGCATATTCCCTCTCTCCCCCATCGGCGCTCTCCTTGTAATGACCGTCGACAAAAACGGCGACCGAGAGGGAGTTGATCCCTCCCCCACCCCCGACGATCGTTTCTACCGTTCTGTCAATCTCGTAATTGGTTGTCGAATTATCGCTTCTAGAACCGTCTTTCGTATTGCTGGTCTCGGTCGTTTGTTCGCTTCTCACGACGGTTTGTGGATCGAATTTCTCCTTCGTCGTCTCGATGCTGCGGAAATCCAGATCGGCATCTACCCGTACGATCGCCTTCCCGGGCCCCAGGACCGCGGCCAGCATGTCCTCGGCCTTTCCGGCGATATAGCTTTCGAAAGACCGCTTGAGATCGATCTGGCTGTTGCTGAATCCGGGTGATTCATCGCCGGAGTTCCTGGTGAGAATATTGCCCGCCTGGTCGACTATCGTCACATTATCCGGTTCCAGCCCCTCTACGCTGTAGGAAACCAGATTCGATATGCCGAGGATTTGGGACTGCCCTAAGACCTGCCCCCGTCTCATGCTGATGACGATCGATGC
>CAZPAH010000195.1:0-3641 GCA_964584495.1 uncultured bacterium
TTCTCTATGCCTCGCCGGGCCCTTTTCTTGACATGATATCGAAGCTTGCGGCAGAGACGAACCCGGACCTCATCCTCGCCTCCTACTGGCATCTATACAAGCTCGCCGATATGCTAAAGGGGTTCAACACGGCGTTGATAACACACGACATCGATTTCACCATCCACGGTGAGCGGATAGAGCACACCCGTGGTTTGCTGAAGAGGCTGTCGGTCAAGGCCTCCGCGGAAAGAAGAACGAGAATAGAAAAAAAAGCGTACGAGAGATTCAAGGTCCTTATCACGCTTACCGAGAGGGACAGGAAGACTTTGAAGGAACTGGACGAATGGAGGGGAAAAAGGATACTGACCCTTCCCCTCGGACTCGATATCGACGCGTTCCGCTCCGATCATACCGTCAGGGACGCCGACAGGATCCTCTTCCTCGGATGTCTCGATTCCGATTTCAACAGGGATGCATCCCTCTATTTCGCCGAGGAGATCTATCCCCTTATCAAGGAGAAACGGCCCGAGGCTCTCCTCGAGATCATAGGCCACGGCGGCGGCGCTTCCCTAAAGTCGAGGTTATCGAAATCGGGCGCCATTCTGCCCGGTTGGGTGGAGGACATCAGGCCCTACCTTCAAAAATGCACACTGCTCGTTCTTCCACTGAGATTCGGAGGAGGAATAAGGATCAGGATGCTCGAAGCCGCGGCGGCAGGCATACCTGTAGTAAGCACGCCGGCCGGAATCGCCGGCATCGACCTCAAAGACGGCGAGGAATATATCGAGGCCGATGGAGCCGAGGCATTCGCCGAATCGGTTATCGCCCTTCTTAACGACCGCGGGCTGGCCGGCACAATCTCGGAGAAGGTCAAGAAATGGGCGGACGGTAATATCTCGATGAGCAGCTATCCCAAACGCCTCGATATATTTCTTGATGAGCTCGAGAGAAGTTTCCCGGCATGACCCGCCTGATGCCGGCCCATGGAAAGTTCACTTGGAATGCAGCCCGACGAGCCACTCGACAGCGGCGGGCTCGTTATCGACGAATACCCTGACATTGACCCCTGCGTTTCTGGATGTCGTCTCGTAGAATTTCCAGTTCTCCTCGTCCTCCCCGGCCTTTACGAGAAGGGCGACCGCCAGTGTTTTCAGCTCGGGATCCTGCAGAGCGTCCGTCTGCCGGGGAAAGTTGTAGATGTCCACCTTGTCGACATCCAGCTCCAGCCCGCGGAAATCAAAAAGAAGGTTCATACCGAGATTCCTTGCGGTCATCCTGCCGCTCTTGGAGACTTCCGGCGCCATCGACATGTTGAGAATTCCGCTGCATGCCACGCGGACTATCTTCTGTTCATAATTAAGATCGACCACCGTTTTCAACATTACCGGCTCCTTCGTCTTCCGTTTGCCGGAAGGCAGATTTTGAGTAATTCAAGTTGCAGAACGATAGGATACGGCCTCATGCCGGTCAATGAGTGATAACCCTCATTATTGAAACTGTCATCAACTCTCTTCCCCGTCGCTTTTTACACGGTTCCCAAACGGGCCCCGGCAACCTGGCTTAAGAATTGCGTTAATAATTTCCGGGCTCGTGCCGATATCAGGTATTAAGAAGCGGGGCGGACCGGGGGACTAATCCCAGACTGATTGCGCACCAGGACCGGTGGACGGACGGGAAAATGCGAAAATTCTCAATAGTCGATTATCTCAATTTCACCCGCCCTTCCGCGTCGCTTGCGCTGATCTGTGCCGTACTCGCCGGCGGATGCAGCATCGAGAAACCTCAATCTCCGTCATGGGATATGCAGCTGACCGTTCCGCTGCTTTCTCATAACTACGATATGCTCGAGCTGGTGGACCGAATCGATGAGGATCTTCTCTCATACGACTCGACGGGATATATATCGATATCGGTCGAGGAAGAAATGGACACCGTCAAGATCGGCCGATGGGTCTCTCCGGACGATCTCTCGGCCGACTTTTCCGAAAAACTGGGCTTGATCGAGATCGATGGCCCTTCCCCGGTTTCGGACAGGATAGACCTCTCGGGATACATCGACACCACGGTCCCGGTTCCGCCTGTCACGCTCGATATAGATAGGGATCTTCCGGCGATCGGGGAGATCGAGTCGGTAACGATCGACGAAGGATCGATCGCCGTCACGATCTCGAATCATATCGATCTCCATATGGACACGCTTCTCGTCTCGCTGATAGACCGTTCCTCGGATCTGATAATCGGCGAGATATCGTTCGCGGGCGGCCTGCCCCCGGGCGGGTCCCGCACCGATACCCTGGACCTTGCCGGCCGGACGATATCGGGCGATCTTTCCTATCATATCAGCCTGCACACTCCGGGAGGTATCCCTTCGACCGCCGATGAACTCTATCTGCTCGTAGATATCGATTACTCTCCGGTTTTTTCCGTCTCATCGGCCTCGGCGAGAATTCCGCAGCAGGTGAAAAATTACGGGAGGATCGTGACCTTTCCCGGCGCGGACCTGGTCGAATCGGCCGAAATGTCCGGCGGCATGCTGTCGCTGGAGTTGACGAATCTGACGAACCTGTCCTGCGCGATAAGAACGATCATCGACGAGCTTACTATCCAGGGTGCTCCCCTGGAGATGGAAATCGACATCCCGCCGGGCGAAACACGGCTTTTGACCCGGGATGTCGAGGGCTTCAATTTCAATCCGATTCCGGATCAGCCCGAGCTCTCCATCTTGGTATCGATCGAGGCCGATATATCGGGAAGCGGCCCGGAATACGTGGAGGTCCAATCCGCCGACAGCTTCATGGTCTCGGTGGATGTCTCCGGGCTGGAATTCTCATCGATGTCGGGTGTCCTATCGCCGGTCCTCATGGACTTCGAGACGGTCATTATCGATATAGACATTCCCGACGGATTCGACCACATCAGCCTTTCCAATCCCCTGGTGATCCTTCAGATCGCATCGACCGCCGGTTTCCCGGGACAGCTCGACTTGACGCTGGAATCGAGCGACGGGCGCTCGAAAGAGGTAGCCGGCTTTGTGTCCCCTGGCTCCATCGACCGGCCCGAAACCTCCATCATCTCCTTTGAAGATCTCGCCGAGCTCTTCAATCCCATTCCCGGGCAGATCACGATTACCGGATCGGTAATCATCGGGGATGGCGTTACACGCGGCTCGGTGACCCTCGACGCATTCGCATGCGGCAACGTCAGGATCGAATCGCCTCTCGAAATCACTATAGCGGAAACGGAATTCGAAGCGGATATAAGCAAAACGGACATGGATCTTGAAGAGATAGGCGATCTTACGGACCGGATGAACGGAGCCACCGTATTCATACGTACGACGAACCACCTGCCGCTTGCCCTGTCACTGACGCTCTATGTCGGCACCGATTCGCTCACCCTCTACAGCGATCCGCAGATCGTGCTCGGTCCCATAGAGATACGCCCCGGCAGCATCGATATAGACGGCCTGGTTATGGGAGCGGTCGGTTCGAGCAACTCCTTCGTTCTATCCCGGGAAGATCTCCAGGTATTCGATAACGAGACGATATACACGGGGCTTGTGGTCTCGCTTCAGGGAACAGAGGGAGAAACGGTGAGGATAATATCCTCCGATTTCATCGACGTGGAAGCATACATGGACGTGGACCTCAGGGTGGGCG
>CAZPAH010000196.1:0-3638 GCA_964584495.1 uncultured bacterium
TACCCGGAGCTGGACCGGAAGACGCGCACCAGGACGGTCGAAGCCGTGCTCGAAGAGGAGGTTGATATCGCTCCGGGCATGTTCGCGAGACTGACCGTGCCGGTAGAGACGGTAAAGAACGCGGTGATTGTGCCGGACGAGGCGATTGTGGTAACTCCGCGGGATGAGAAGGTCATATTCGTGGTCGAGAACGGGAAAGCTACCAAGCGGACGGTGACAACGGGGATAGAGCGGGGCTTGGAAGTCCAGATAACGGAAGGGATATCTCCAGGGGACTCTGTAGTCGTCTCTGGAAACCGGACGATAAGGGACGGAGTTAAAGTGAAGATCATGGGTGGCGGAAAGGGAAGTGACCGTTAGCATGAGGATCACGGCAACGACCCTTAAGCGTCCGGTAGCCACGACTGTCATGGTCATCGCCGTTGTGGCAATGGGCCTTTTCGGCCTTTTTAATCTCGATGTGGACTACCTGCCGGACATCACCTACCCGATGATCAAGATCCATATCTGGTGGCGTGGGGCAACCCCCGAGGAGATCGAGGCGAACATAGCCGAGCCGATCGAGCGGTTGATGGCGACCATCGACAACCTTGACTACCTGGAATCCTCGTCGATCGAGGGGATGTATACCCTGCTCGTCAACTGCCGGTACGGTGTCGATGTCGAGGACGCTTTCCAGGACGTGGTATCGGCGATGGCAAGGGCCGAGAGGGAGCTTCCACCAGACATGGATCCTCCGCTCATCATAAAGGCCGACCCGTCGTTCCTGCCCGTAACCCAGGTCATCGTCACCTCCAAAACGCGTTCCCTCGTGTGGCTCAGGGAGTGGGTGGATAACTGGCTGATAGAGAAGCTGGTAACGGTCCCCGGCACGGCTGGAGCGGAGATCGTGGGCGGGCTTGAGCGCGAGATACGCGTTCACCTCGACCTACAGCGCATGTCGGCGTACGACCTCTCGCCCGCAGACATAGTGAAGGCCGTCTCCGAGGAGAACCGCGAGATATTCGCTGGCCGCATCACAGCGGGAGACCGCGAGATTATCGCCAGGACAATGGGGGAGTTCGGAAGCATCGAAGAGATCGCCGATGTCGTGGTGGCTTCGGGAAGCGGAGGCGGTCAGGTCTATCTTCGAGATGTGGCGAAGGTCGAGGATTCGCACGAGGAGATGCGCATTAACACGCGCTTCAACGGCGAGACATGCGTAAAGCTGAATATCCTCAAGCAGGCAGAAGCCAATACCGTAGAGGTCTCGCGCGCCGTAAGGCTGAAGATGAGAGAGCTCGAGCGCGACATTCCCGGCGATATAGAGTTCGGTTTCGTTGAGGACCAGGGTGTTTATATATCCGGTGCTATCAACAGCGTGGAGGGCACTGCACTGCTGGCAGCAGGGCTCGTGATAGTTGTCGTCTTCGCGTTCCTCGGCAGGTTCCGCTACGTGCTGGTGATGCTGGCCGCGCTGGTCGTCACTCTGCTGACTAACTTCTTCTTGATGAAGATGTTCGGATTCTCCCTAAATCTCTTCTCTCTGGGAGGGATGGTGGTAGCCCTGGGGGTGGTCTTGGACAACTCGATTGTCGTGCTCGAGAACATCATAAGGCTTGACGATGCAGGCGAGGAGGATCCCGTGCTGCGGGGAGCCGACCAGGTCGGCCCTGCGATCATAACAGCTACCCTGACCTTTTTCGTCATATTCATACCGTTCATCTTCATACCGGGCCTTACCTCTCTTCTTTTCAAGGAGCTGGTCATGGTGGTCGCGGGTATAGTAGTTATCTCCCTGCTCATCGCCGTGACCCTAACCCCATCGCTCGCACGCCGGGTACTCCAGGGTGGAGGCAGGAAACCGCCATCGGGGGCAGGTTTGTTCTTCCATTCGCTAATCGACCGGCTCATTAAATCCTACACGAGTGCCCTCGCGAGATCGCTCGAACACAGGAAGACAGTAATCTTGGCTGCCTTCGCTATATTCGCCTCTTCGCTATTGCTGATCGCGCGTACCGGATCGGAGTTTCTCCCCAAGCTGGACGACGGCCGGATAATGGTAAAGGTTATGATGCCGAGCGGAACCGCGGTTGGAAAGGTGGACTCGATACTCGCCCGTCTCGAGTCGGAGCTGGGAGGCATACCGGAGATAGAGAGCATATTTACCCTTGCAGGGGGGAGAGTCTGGGGACTGGCGACCTACGAAATAGCTCACGAGGGAGAGCTGGACCTGCAGCTGGTTCCAAAATCCAGAAGAGATATGGACACTCAGCAGTTCATCGCCGAGATCAGCCCGGTAGTGAAAAAGGTCCCTGTTCCCGACGGGAAAATCAATGTGATGCAGAGAAGGGTCGAGGGCATCCGGAAGACCGGGGAGCAGGAGGTCGAGGTGAAAGTCAAGGGAACGGAGATGCTCTCGATCTTCGAGTTCGCCGGAGCGCTGGCCGACCGACTAGAGGAGACCGCCGGGATCAAGAATGTGAATGTATCGATGGACATGACCAAGCCCGAGTACCGTATCATCATAGACCGCACTCGGGCGGCGGCCATCGGTCTTCCGGTCAGGGAAATCGCCTCTACTCTTAGAACCCTTTTACATGGGGCTGTTGCGACCAGGTACCGCGATGGCCTGGAATACTACGACATCCGGGTCATGGTCCCCGAGAAACACATTATGAGCAAGTCCGATATCGAGGACCTCGTGGTGTTGAACCACGAGGAATCAGCCGTGAGGATACGCGACATGGCTGATGTGATCAGATCGGTGGGACCGGTTGAGATCGTAAGGGAAGACCAGGTCAAGCAGGTGATTGTGCGTATGGACCCTGCTGGCATAAGCACAGGCGAGGTCGTCGAACGTATAGAGGGGATTATAGAGGGGATGGAACGGCCGCGAGGCGTGGAGTGGGAGCTGGGTGGACAGGCCTACCTGATGGCGGAAAACCGGAAGACAATGGGGTTGATCATCCTGTTCGCGTCGCTCTTCGCCTATATCATCCTCGGCGTGCAGTTCGAGTCGTTCTCCCTTCCGTTCCTAATAATGATTAACATTCCCCTAGCGCTTACCGGGGCGTTCGTTGCTCTCTTCATCACTGGTACCCCTGTGGGGGTCACCGTGTTGGTGGGGCTCATAGTGATGATGGCGGGGATCATTTCGCAGGGGGTGGTACTTCTCACTCTTTCCGAAGAATACCTGGAACATGGAGGGGACGCCCGGGGCGCGGTGTCAGTCGCGGCCCCGGTCCGCCTCAGGCCGATACTAATGACGCAGCTGACGACGGTAATAGGCCTGGTGCCGCTCGCGCTGAATCTCGGGGAAGGTGGGGATATGCTGGGCCCCATGGCCATAGCGGTCATAGGTGGGCTCCTCTACTCGCTCCTGCTGACTCTGTTCCTCTTGCCTGCCGCCTATACACTCGTAAGGCGCAATGCCGGGTGAAACTGGGTGTGGAGACGGTATGTGCTATCTATTTATTCCGCCCAAGATCCATCCTTGTAGTGTAGGTATCCTCATCAGCCAGCGGCATGGCTTTAAAACAGAGAGTGGTTATGAAAAGGATCTCGCCCGGGGAGCCAAATTTTGTTTTTAATGCTCCTCGGGATTATTTGTATTGCTCTTGATTTCCAGGTAATTCGAAACCGTCCTTGTTTCAATT
>CAZPAH010000197.1:0-3613 GCA_964584495.1 uncultured bacterium
CCTGCTGAAATATCCGAGGAACCTGTTTGTGAACGAAAGCGATCTGCGCGCGATCCCGAGCACGGCTATGACCCAGAACCAGGTGTTGAATCCGGCGACCAGCGAATATATCACGTAGTTCAGGCTATATGCGGGCGTCGAGAATGAAGCCGCCCGGTACTCCATGAGCAGCTTTAACGCCGAAAGTATCATCCCGAGGAGAAGTGATACGGCGGTATGCCTGTCGAAAGCCCGGGTCCACCTCGGATCGCGGGCGATGATGAACCCTAGTATGAACGCCGTCATGTTGTAGGTGAAGTAGCCCCAATCGGAATAGAGATTGTTCCGGAAGAACGGCCAAATCGGTGACAGGACCGCGAATGTCAGGGATATCGGTAGGCCCATGAGGAATATCGCTCCCCGCCTGCCCGTGACAAGATGCGTCAGGGATTCGAGCAGGCGGCCCTTCCCGGCGCGGAGGTGAAGAAATGCGGGGAGAAGAATCAATGAATAGATGAAGAGGTAAGCGACAAACCACATATGGGCCCAGTTCGGCCCGCCGGTGACCTCGGAGTAAAAGGTCGTCATCAGGCACCACGGCCAGAATTGCGTCACAAAGTTGATCCCGCCGAGGTCTATGTCGGTAGGCCAGAAATAACCGAGTATCGGGAAGAGAAAGATCATGAAAGTCAAAAGCGGTATAAGCAGGCGTTTGATCCGTTCTTTGATATACTGCCGCGGTGACCGGCGCCGAAGCGACATGAAGGTGCCGGTACCGGCGACAAGGAACAGCAGAAACATATGAAGAGGGCTGACGAATTGGACGTAGCAGTGGAGGATCTTCCATGCGATCGTTCCCTTTTCGACGAAGGAGAACCCGCCTACGCTCGTGATCATCCATGCCGCGTGGAACGGTATCAGGTCGATCGTCACGATCACCTTTAGCCAGTCGAGCTCATACATCCGCTCGGTTGTCGCCGCCGGGGGAGTTTCCATACTGATACGGTCCGCCTTTGATCTTTAATTCTCGGATTTAGAATATTCTACGATAATATTGTATCGATTGTTTCAAAGGCAAGTATTGTGATGCGGAGGAGGCAAGCAGGACGCCGAAAGTCGTTTCGCGCCGCCGGCGCCGGATGCCTATATATCTTGAAGAGATAGCGTTAAACTGCTACTGTGATTCGCATGAAATACGGAAAAGCGGTGGTCGCGTTGCTGATCGCATGTCTTGCATCGGCGGACGCGTTATCGGCTGGCGATGAGGATAGAGCCGGTACGCAGAAGAACGGCGGCAACAGCCTCGTCGCCCTTCCCTATGCGTACTATACTCCGGAGACGAAATTCGCATTCGGGGTGGGATCGATCTACTCGTTTCGCCCCTCCGGCGCCGGGCCGACGGTCCGGCCTTCCAACATCAGGGTGGCGTTGACATATACCCAGTTGAGCCAGATCATCATGGCCTTGATGCCCGAGATCTATATCGATAACGAGAAGTATCTTTTCAATGGATATTTCGGTTTCTACAAGTATCCCGATAAGTTCTGGGGTATCGGCAACGATACGCCGGCGAGCGCCGAAGAGGGATACAGGCCGAAGTTATTCAGATCATATACGAATGTGCAGAAACGGATCGTGCCCGGTTTGTATCTAGGATTGAGGTATCAATTCGAGTATATCAAGTTGGACGAGACAGACGCGGAAGGCGTCCTGCGGCGTCGCACGGTCCCGGGGAGTGAGGGGGGATGGGCGTCGGGGCTCGGCGTCGCCCTTACGTACGATACGCGCGACAATATCTATCAACCGGCGGCGGGAATGTATCACCAGGCATACGCCATGTTCTTCCAGGAAGGGTTGGGGAGTGATTACAGCTTCAGGCTGCTGAGCTTGGATCTGCGTAAATATTTCTCCGTATTCGGGTCTCATGTTCTGGCCCTTCAATCGTTCGGCAGCTTCATTTCAGGCGAACCTCCCTTCCAGATGATGAACATGTTCGGCAGCTCCTACTGGATGCGAGGCTACTATTACGGCCGCTACCGCGACCGGCACATGATCACGTTTCAAGGGGAGTATCGATGTCCGTTGTTCTGGAGATTCGGAGCGGTCGGATTCGCCGGATTCGGGGATGTCGGCCATGATATCGAAAAATTCAGGCTGGACGAATTCAAGTACAGCATTGGATTCGGCTTGCGGTTCCTGTTCGACAGGCAGGAGAGAATCAACGCGCGGCTCGATATGGGCTTCGGCGAGGACGGCAATTCGGGAATCTACGCAATGGTGGTGGAGGCCTTTTAATCGTTCCAATATAGAGTATATTGAAAATGCAGCAGCAATGTGTTATCATACGAAAGATCAAGAGATAAGCAGAAAACAATTATAGGAGAATCCGTCGATGGCCAGGGCTGTTTTGACAGTTTTAGGTGTTGTGTTGGCAATCCCGGCATACGCCGGTTTCGGTGTGGATGGATGCGAATCTTATTGGGGCGTCAGCTGCAGCGGTATGCGGGTATCGATCTGCCCGCTGGGGGATTTCGAGCCGTTAAGAGAGGGATGCGGCGGAGAAAATGACTATATCTGGATTTATGCGAGAGATAGATATGGAGCCTCCATTCCAGGCATACCTACATCCGACTACTGGATAGAGGCGGCCGATCCCGCAGAAGAGCTCTGTCTCTGCGCGGATCCCATCGCCGCCGATTCCGTGACGAACGACCAGGGCCGGACGACCATATCGGGGTGCATCGCCGGGGGCGGATGCTTGGCGACGGGGGGTGTGTATCTCAAGGTTCAGGGGGTCACTATCCTGGACATTGTCTGCATAAGTCCCCACATCGAATATATCGAAATAGTGAGCCCGGATATCAACGCCGATTGCAGGATCGACCTTTCAGACTTCACCGCATTCAGTCTCAGCTACAATAAGGATCTCGGCGATCCGGGGTACGACACGTGCTGCGATTTCAACGATGACGACTGTTGTAACATTAGAGATTATACTTGGTTAGGTCTGCATTACTACCACGAGTGCATTCGGTAATGCGTGTGCCGCGATCTCTCCTTCGCCATGCCGATTTTCCCCGAAGGGCCGCCGGCGAATCCAAAATCGCATTAAATATATCCTTGAATTAAGAATAATTATGGAGTATATCTGATATCGAAAAGAGATAAAATTTGAACGTGGAATCCCCCGCTCTTTTTAAGACAAGGAGATCAAGGAATGCATGTGAAAACTCGATGGAAACGAATGATCCTCTGTATCGCGGGAGGATTCGCCGTTACCCTCTTGTTCCTGGTATCCTGCGGACCGGATACCGGGTTGAACGCGGTCGAGGATTTCGATGTAGTCGTGACCCTTTACGATCAGAATGTCGATTTCAAGGATTACGCGACATTTTCCATTCCGGATTCAGTCGTTCACCTCAAGATTCCCGGCGTGGACGTGACGGACAATATCACCTGGGTCTATCACCAGCATATGCTGAATAAGGTGACCGAGCTCCTCGAGGCGAGGGGATACGAGAAAGTGGATCCCCAAGTAACAACGCCGGATTTCTTCGTGCTGGTTTCGGTCACCAAGCAGGTGTGGACCGAGTTCCCCTATCAGCATCACTGGTGGGTAAACTGGTCCTGGTAT
>CAZPAH010000198.1:0-3530 GCA_964584495.1 uncultured bacterium
GTTGGCTCCGTGCCACAATCCGCTTACGATGAAGGTGATCATCAGGTTGTAATACCACCGCCATTTAGCAACCCTGTTTCCGCCTAGGGGAATATAAAAATAGTCTCTGAACCAGGTGGAAAGCGATATATGCCATCTTTTCCAAAACTCGGAAATCGACCTGGAGAAGTAGGGCCGCCTGAAGTTCTCCATAAGCTCGAAGCCCATGACCTTTGCCGAACCGATGGCTATATCGGAATAGCCCGAGAAATCACAGTAGATCTGAAATGCGAAAAAGAAGGTTGCGACCAGCATCGGCGGGCCGGCGTAGCTGGAAGGGTCGTTGTAAACGGCGTCGACAAGGACAGCGAGACGGTCCGCTATCACCACTTTTTTGAAGAACCCCCACAGCATCAACTTTAACCCCGAGGTCACACGGTCATAATTGAAATCGTGCTTTTCGAAGAACTGCGGAAGGAGCCTTCCCGATCTCTCTATCGGACCGGCTACAAGCTGAGGGAAAAACGAAACGTAGACCGCGAAGATGCCGAAATGCCTCTCAACGGGTGTTTTGCCACGGTAGACGTCGATCGTATAGCTGAGGGTCTGGAATGTATAGAACGATATCCCGACCGGGAGCAGAACTTTGAAAGTCGGGACATTGTAGAAGATATTGAAATGATCGAGCACGCTCCTGACGCTGTCGTTGAAGAAATTGAAATATTTGAAGCTGAAAAGAAGCCCCAGGTTAACGATGAGGCTCAGGTAAAGGTATTTCTTCCTGGCGGACTTTACCGTCAATCGGGACATTCTCAAGGCCGCGATATAGTCGACCAGCGTGGAAACGATGATGAGAATTATATATTCCGCCCTCCAGCACATGTAAAAATAGTAGCTGGCGGCCAGGAGAAGCATCCATCTCCACCTGTGGGGCAGAAAAAAATAAAGGAATACGACGATGGGGAAAAAAATGAGGTATTGAAGAGAATTAAAAAGCATAACAGTCGTTTCGGCTCCAGCAGTTGATTATCAGGTCGAATTCACCTTCAAACTCTTAAGTATAACAAAAATATAGATCGCTCATCAAGAAAACGAAAACGGTTCTTCGGCCCGCAAATGCTATTCGTCCGCCGACGGGATCCGCCTCCCTCAAGCCTCTCTAAGCGACATCCAATCCAAGGATATACCTTCTGGTCAGCGGATATTTCCTGAGAATATATTTTTCCGCGAGCAACGGAATCACTGTTCCCGCCAGGATAGCCAGAACAGCTACAGGCAGAAACCACTGTCTCCCGGCATCCAGTCTCTGATGAAAAATAATCCTAACGAAAGATTCGAAGAGGGTGTGCATCAAGTAAATACTCATCGAGTAGAATCCGGCGCCGGCGAGGACCCGGGAGATCGCCCCACCGGCTGCATTTATCAGGGAGGACATTGAAATGCAGGCCATACATCCGGAAAATGCCAGAACGAAACGAAGCAGCGGCCATAATAAGGGCGTCTCCACCGTAAGGGGACCTATAAGGTATGTGCCCGCAAAGAGAGCCGTCGAACAAGCGAGAACCATCCATCCGGACTCTTTCCCCATCGCATCGAGATCGATTCTGGATCCCGCCAAGTACCCCAGAGCGAAAATAGGCAGGTTATCGAAAATCGCCCTGAGGGAAAATATGGACGGCCACTTCGGGTAGAGTAAAAGAATCGTCACGGAGACAAGTAGCCAGCTTTTCCGGCGGAGAAATAGAAGCAGCGGGAAAATGGCAAATATGATAAAAAGCGCATGCATGAACCACAGGAGAGGATGAAAACTCTGCCCGGGATTTATAAAAACACTGAAAAAACTCTTCATCGTCAGCGGGTGCTGCAGATTGAAGATCAATCCGGCAAGATACTTTATTATAAAAACGATAAGGGCGACAGAGAGGAAAGGATAGATTAATCTTTTGATCTTTTTTTGCAGCATCCGCACATACCACCCCGGCTCCACTGCTGTGAAGCTGAACAGGTATCCTGAAAGCATGAAAAAGAGAGGCATGTGAAACCTGTAGATGACCTCACGCATCATGATCCAGTAAGGGGGCTCGAACTCGGGGACATAATGACCCGCTACGACCAGAACTATCCCAATGCCTTTCGCTATAAGAATCGTCTTTATTCGCTTTCCCTTATAATGCATGCGGAGTCTTCTTCCGTCGAAATCCGAAACGCTCAGAATAAGCGTAGCCGCTAATATACATAACGTTCACCGGGTTTTCAAACTATCGGCAGCTTGCCGATCAACTTTTACTTGATTTTGCGGAGCTTCGGCTTTAATTTTCTGATTCCAAAAGATGCCGCCGGACCGGGCTTTCCCGGAAGGAAGGACTTGCTTATGCCCACATACCATTACGCGTGTGAAAACTGCGGGAATGAATTCGAAATCGAGCAGAAGATAAGCGATAAACCCAGAAAACGATGCCCCGTTTGCCGCGGGAAAGTGTTCAGGGTCATCCACCCGGTGGGACACATTCTCAAGGGGACGGGATTCTACAAAACGGATTACAGGAGCGAGGATTTCGGTAAAAGGGAATTGGCTGAGAAAGGCGGCGGAGATACGGAAAAACCGGCGAAAGAAAGCAAGAAAACGCCGAAGGCCGGCAAAAAGAAATCATAGCTAAATATTATACTCCCTTGCACCACCTGTAAAAAGGCCTCCCCGGCGGGGAGGCCTTACTCTTTCGTGTTCCGTCAGAAGGAAATCCGGCAAAGAGCTCCGGTCGCGACCGGGAGCCGCTTGAGACGGGAGCCTTACTGCTCCTTCAGCGTCGTTTCGATTATCTTCATCGCCTTTTCGATCTCCTCTTCACTCACGTTCAGAGGGGGACGGAACCTGACCGTTCTTGTGCCGCACTTAAGAATAATCAAGCCGTTCTCCAGGCATCTCGAGACGAAACTGTTCCTTGACTCGCCGTCCTTGCAGTCGAAAGCGCAGAACAGACCGAGTCCACGTACGTTGGATATTTTTTCCGGGTAGAGCTTCTCGATCTCTTTCAGATGCTCGATGAGCTTCTCCCCCATCTTCGCGGCGTTCTCGACTAGCTTTTCCTCCTCGATGATCTCCAGTATTTTCTGCGCCCGGAACATATCCACGAGGTTGCCGCCCCAAGTCGAATTGATCCGGCTCGATTTCTTGAAAACGCTGTTTACATCGTTCAGCCTCTCGCTGGCCATGATCCCGCAGACCTGAGTCTTTTTCCCGAAACAGAGAATATCGGGCTCCACGCCGAAGTTCTGATGAGCCCACATCTTCCCGGTCATCCCAAGGCCGGTTTGAACCTCATCGAAAATCAATATGATCTCGTTTTCGTCGGCTATCCTTCTGATCTCCTCGAAGAATTCTTTGCGGAAATGGTTGTCCCCACCCTCGCCCTGGATCGGCTCGATGATGATCGCGGCGATGTCATCGCCGTCTTCCGCCATGGCTTTCTCGATGGAGGCTATGGCACGTTTTTCCGCTGCTTCCACATCGATC
The DNA here is from genome assembly GCA_964584495.1 of uncultured bacterium. GTDB lineage: Bacteria > Krumholzibacteriota > Krumholzibacteriia > Krumholzibacteriales > Krumholzibacteriaceae > CAZPAH01. Next base: position 3,491 of record CAZPAH010000198.1, read on the forward strand.
AGGTTATCTTCAAGTGGGAACCGGATCTTCGGGTTTTCTA
>CAZPAH010000199.1:0-310 GCA_964584495.1 uncultured bacterium
CCGGGAGGTGCTAAATTGAACTCGACCTGTTTGTCGATTTCGTTGTGGGGAGCGTGATCGGTGGCTATGCAATCGATCGTTCCATCCTTCAACCCGGCCTTCAACGCCTCTATATCCGCCCTGGCCCTCAGCGGCGGATTTACCTTCAGGTTCCTTTCATACGACTCCAACATCGTCTCGTCCAGCGTCAGGTGATGGGGCGTCGCCTCGGCCGTTACCGGGATGCCTTTCTCCTTCGCCTTCCTGATAAGATCGACGGCCCCGGCGGTCGAGACGTGAGCTATGTGCAGCTTCGAGCCGGTGAGAGCGG
>CAZPAH010000199.1:320-3301 GCA_964584495.1 uncultured bacterium
GAGCCTGATATCCCTCGAAACGGCGATCTCTTCCGCCGCCGCCGGAGATCCCTTCAGCCCCAGCCGGGTGGACATGAACCCTTCGTTCATCATGGCGGAATCGGTCAGGAACGAGTCCTCGCAGTGGGATATCACCGGCAGGCCGTGGACTCCGGCATACTCGAGGGCGGTTCGCATCACCTGGCTGTTGGTGACGTACCCGCCGTCGTCGCTCAAAGCCACCGCTCCCGCCTCCTTGAGATACCCGTACTCATTGATATCGGTCCCCTCGAGTCCCTTCGTAAGCGCCGCGACGACATATACCCTGCAGTTCCCCGCGGCCTCCGCCTTCTTGTTTATGAACTGGACGATGCTGGGATCGTCGACGACGGGATCGGTGTTGGCCATGCATGCGATGGAGGTGAACCCTCCAGCGGCGGCGGCGGCCGTTCCCGTTTCGATCGTCTCCTTGTCCTCGAACCCCGGTTCCCTCAGGTGAGTGTGAATATCGACAAAGCCGGGGGCGAGCACCGCGCCCTTGGCATCGAGAACCGGCAGATCGGTCTTTACCGATTTCTGCCAGGCGATCTCGGCGATCGTCCCTTTCTGGACGAGCATCGAACCCGTCTTTATCCGGCCCCCTTCGGGGTCCGCCACCCTGGCGCCGGTTATCCAGAATTCCCTCTTGTTTTTCCAATCAATCATCCCTGCTCCTCGTTTTCAGTATCGGGCCGAAGGTCATTGCAGCTCGCCGCCATCGACCTTGCCGCCGGCTATGAGAAAAAGAACCGCCATCCTTACCGCCACACCGTTCGTGACCTGGGGAAGTATTACCGACCTGTCCCCGTCGGCCACATCCTGCTCTATTTCCACGCCCCTGTTCATGGGGCCGGGATGCATCACGATGCAGTTTTCTGGCGCCGATGCGAGGATCTCGCGGGTTACGCCGAAAACCTTGAAATACTCCCTGCTGCTGGGAAAAAGCCTTGCTTTCTGACGTTCCAGCTGTATCCGCAAAATGTTGATCGCGTCGGCATCCCTCACCGCCTTGCGCAGGTCGAACTCGACCCTGACCCCCCCGGTTCCCAGTTTTTCTATTCCGGGCGGCATCATCGTGGGCGGCCCGCATAGGGTCACCCTGGCCCCCAGTTTAGTCAGGCCCCATATATTGGATCGAGCGACGCGGCTGTGCATGATATCCCCTATGATCGTGACATTCTTGCCGGTAAGCGTTCCCCATCGTTCCCGGAGGGTCATCATGTCGAGGAGCGCCTGCGTGGGATGGGCGTGCTGTCCGTCTCCGGCATTGACTATCGAGGCGTCCAGGAACTCCGAGAGGAACTTATGGGCCCCGGAGGACCCGTGCCTCATCACGACTATATCGACCTTCATCGCCTGGATATTCTCGAGCGTGTCGCGGAGCGACTCGCCCTTCTTGACGGACGAGGTCGCTTTAGAAAAATTGATCACGTCCGCGCTGAGCCTTTTCTCGGCCAGCTCGAAGCTCATCCGAGTCCTCGTGCTGGGCTCGTAGAAAACATTCGCGATCGTGACCCCCCTAAGGGCCGGAACCTTCTTGATCTTGCGGTCGAGCACTTCCTTGAAGTTCTCCGCCGTATCGAGGATCAGCTTGATATGCTCGGACGACAGATCTTCAAGTCCCAGCAGATCTTTACGGTTAAACTGCACTTCTTAATTACCCCCTTGCGGTATACCTTTCAAAGGGCCGATCCAATCGATCACCCTACTGATTCCCTCTTGTGCCCTTTGCCTTTTTCTTGGCCCTCTTCCCGGCACGCGGGTCCTTCTTCGATTTCCCCTTCGCCGTTCCCCTTTTGGGAGCGGTCCCACCGCCGGCCTTCCTGCCGGCCGCTTTTGCGCGGGATTTTCTTTTTGCCTTTTTCACCCCGCCGCCTACTCCTCCCCCGAGTATATTCTCTATCTCGGACTTATCCCCGTCCCTGCGCTCCTCGTCGACGGTTTCGTCCTCATCCACGATATCGCTGAGCAGCACCTGCTCCTCACCGTCTATATCGTTGAGGAGGACCTCGACCGTCTCGAAGCTGGAAGTCGGGACGTTCTTTCCGATAAAATCCGCCCTGATCGGCAGCTCCCTGTGCCCCCTGTCGATCAGTACAGCCAGGAGTATCGATCTGGGCCTTCCGAAATCGATAAGCTCGTCGAGCGCGGCCCTTACCGTCCTGCCCGTGAAGAGAACATCATCGACGAGCACCACCGTCTTGTCGTTAATATCATCCTTTATCCCGGTTTTACCGACTACCGGGCTCGTGGAAATCATCTGCAGGTCGTCCCTGTAAAGAGTGATATCGAGGGCTCCGACCGGAACCTCGACACCCTCGAATTTCTCTATCGCCGACGCTATCCTCTCGGCTATCGGAACGCCCCTCTTACGTATGCCTACAAGTATCAACCCCTCGACGCCCCTGTTTCTCTCGACGATCTCGTGGGCTATCCTCATGATAGTGCGCCGGAGCTGAACCGTGTCCATCACTACTGCTTTTCTGAGAATCTTCAAGTAGACCTCCTGCGGTTTTCGGGCTAAAAAAAATCCTCCCGGGCCGGGAGGTCTTAAAATGAGCGCTCTTATCTATGCCATCCCTTTCCTGGCCTCCCGGACCAGATTAAAAGGTCGCACTGCCGGGGGATTGTAACGCGGAACCAAAAGTAATGCAAGCTTCTTTTATCCGCAGCCGGAGATTATCGCCCCGGCGGCCGTCCGGAAAGGGAAAACGGGGGTAAAGCTCATTCACCGATTATCTTGACAAGAACCCTTTTCTTCCTGCCCCCATCGAATTCGCCATAGAATATCTGTTCCCAGGGACCGAAATCGAGCCCTCCGCCCGTTACCGCCACGACCACTTCCCTGCCCATCACCTGTCTTTTCAGGTGCGCGTCTCCGTTATCCTCCCCCGTCCTGTTATGATCGTATCTGTCTAAGGGTTCGTGGGGAGCGAGCTCCTCCAGCCACCTTTCGTAGTCGC
>CAZPAH010000200.1:0-3204 GCA_964584495.1 uncultured bacterium
CCTCTCGAACCGTACGATGTTGTTATGGTGCCCAAAGCGAGGTTGGCCAGTCTCGAAGATTTCATCGGCATGGTTCACAGCATAGTTTACAAGCCCACAGAGCTCTATATAAGGGGATATCAGGCCGCTAACCAACAAACATATTATGATTATTACAGGATCGCTATAAAGAACAATTGAAATGGAAAAGCTGACAACAACAAAAGAAACTACCATCAAGGATTTCCTCGAGGTGATCTTCAGGAGAAAATGGATCATCTTGGGACTGGTGAGCATCTCCACGGCGCTCGTGATCTATCTCAATCTCAAGGAACCGGCCGTGTACGAATCCTCGGGAAAGATACTCGTCAAACGGGGAGAGGCGACCGGCGTATTCAACAACTATGTCCGGACCTTGACATGGGAGGAGGAGATCTCTTCCCAGATCGAGATGGTTAAATCGGAGGATGTTATTCAGAAAGCGGGGAATCTGCTGGCGAAGTTTTTCCCCGAGGGTTATTCCTCCGATCAGCGGATCGATCCGGGAAGGGTCGGATCCGGGGTTATTACGAAGTCGAACGTCCTCTTCGTCACCTATACGGGGATGGATCCGATATTCTGTGAAGCGGCCGTAAACGCTATCATATACGCATACAAGGATTATTATCAGCAGATCAGGACGCCTCCCGAGATGGAGGATTTCTTCTCCCAGGAGATGACTAGCATGAAGGAGGAGATAGAGTATTGGCGCGACCGCAAGATGAAGCTCGAATCCGAGTGGGGGATCGTCGATATCGATGCACAGAGAAGGATATCGCTCGCGAGGCTGGACAAGTATAGATTCGACCTGGAGGATCTCAATAGCGAGGTTCTGGAGCTCGAGGATGTTATAGAGAACCTGAAGAGATACAAGGAGCTCGAGCTGGAAGAGAAGATGGCGCTCTCGGGCGCCTTCATCCAGGCGGGAGCCAAGAAGACGGTCATCGATAATCTTAATGAGCGTTTGATGGCCCTGAGGATGGAAGAATCCGAGATGTCCGTCAGCTATACGAGCGATTACAGAGAGCTTCAGAATACGAGGCAGCAGATTGAGAATGTCGTCGCCATGCTCGATAGGGAGATCCGCTCCATTATCACCGTGAAGAGAACCCAGCTCGGGATTCTAAAGGCAAAGGTCGCCGTATTGGAGGACCTTATCAGCGAGATAAGGACCGAGATGGATAGCTTCCCCGCCAGGGAAGTCGAGCTCAACAGGATAAACACGGCCCTCGCCAGGGTGGAGAATGGATATACCGAGCTGGTGGAGCAGCATATAAGCTCGAGGATATCGACCGCAAGCAACCCGGAGTGGTCTGTCACGATAATATCGCGGGCGTCCAGGGCGTATCAGAAGAAGGTCAGGGATTATGTGAGGATTGCGTTGGGACCGTTCTTCAGCTTGATCGTATCGCTGGGATTCGCCTTTTTTATGGATAATCTGGATCATTCGATCAAGAATGTTTCGGAAGCGGAGGAAGCCCTGGGATTTCACGTCCTGGCGAGCTTTCCCGACAAGGAGATCTGAGGCTGAACGATGTATGAAGAGTATTACGGGTTCAAGGAGCTTCCCTTCAACGTCACACCAGACCCGCGGTTTCTCTATAAGAGCATCAGCCACCGTGATGCCTTGGCTTATATCACCTACGGCATTTTCCAAAAGAAGGGGTTCATCGCCGTAACCGGTGAGGTTGGGGTCGGTAAGACGACGGTCGTCAACGCTTTCATAGATCTGTTCCAGCCTTCCCTCGACATCGCTTTCGTATTCAGCACCAAATTCCCTTTCGAGCAGTTGCTGTACATGGTATGCGCCGATTTCGGACTTGAAGTCGAGGGTATGAACAAGGCCCAGATGCTCATGGCACTCAACAGGTTCCTGATTTCCCAGTACGAGAAGAACAGAAATACGGTCCTCATCATCGACGAGGCGCAGAACCTCTCTCCCGAAGTCCTGGAGGAGCTGAGGATGCTGTCTAACCTGGAGACGAGGGACAGGAAGCTTATACAGATAATGCTCGTCGGCCAGCCGGAGCTGGAGAAGATTCTGAACCTGAACGAAATGCGGCAGCTCAGGCAGAGGATAGCGGGGATATGCAGGATACCAATGCTCAACCGTGATGATGTCCGTAAGTATATCGGTTTCAGGCTCGAGAAAGCGGCCGGCATTAAGGGCGGTCCGAGGTTCTCCGAGGATGCGATAGATGAGATATACCATTATTCCAGGGGGACTCCGCGGTTGATCAATATACTATGCGACAGGGTCCTTCTGCTCGGTTACGTCATGAACACGATGGATCTCAACGGGCGGATCGTGAGGGAGGGTATCAGGGATCTAGAGAATGCCGAAATGCCGATTGACAGCATGCGAAAAAGAGCGATATAAGGCCTCCCGAACCGAGGGTGTTCGGAAAGGGGATATTATAAGTGAGCAAGATATACGATGCCCTGAGGAGGGCCGAGCGCGACAAAGAAAAAAAAGGCGGAAAGGCCCAAGGGCGGGGTGAGGCGCCGGCAAGGGGAAAAAGATCGAGCACTGAGAAGCGTTTCCTCAAAGGGATGGATACCGATTTCCGAAGGTCGCTTCTGACCCTCAAGAACTCGATCGACTCCGAGATGAAGAATATGGATTCTAAGGTTGTGATGTTCACCAGCGCGGTCAAGGGAGAGGGGAAAACAACGATAGTAGCTTTCCTGGCAAGGATTATGGCGGCCGGAGAAATGGAAAAGATCCTTCTCGTCGATTGCGCCGTCGATAATCCGGAGCTGCATATTCTCTTCGGTGCTCCGAACGATAACGGTATCATCGATTATCTGAGCGGCGAATCTGAGTATTCCAAGATTATAAAGCCGCTGGACGATGGGGTGCTGGATCTAGTTACGTTCGGAGCAAATAGAGCCTCGGATATGACGCAGCCGCTTTTCAGATCGGACAGGATGAAATCCTTCATGCGACAGGTGTCGAGCGAGTATGATTATGTTCTGGTGGATACGTCGGGGATACTGGAAGCGCCGGAGACCCCGATAATCGGATCGTACGCGAACGGAACGGTGATAGTGGTGCAGGCCGGAAAGACAAAACGGGAAGTAATCAAACGTGCGATGCTGCTTGTCGAGAAACTGGATGGAAGGTTTATAGGCAGCGTTCTCAACAGGAAGAAGTACTATATCCCCGAGTTCATCTACAGGCGG
>CAZPAH010000201.1:0-3148 GCA_964584495.1 uncultured bacterium
CCCTGGCCAACAGGAAGATCGGGCTTGGAGTCATGGGTTTCGCGGATATGCTCGTCCGGCTCGAGATACCTTACGATTCGGAGGAGGCGCTCGAAGTCGCCGAGGAGGTCATGGGGTTCATCCAGAGGGAGTCGCACAAGGCGAGCGTCGATCTGGCCGTGGAGAGGGGGGCCTTCCCGAACTTCAAGGGCAGCCGCTACGACACCGCGGGGGAGCCCAAGATAAGGAATGCCACGACGACGACGATAGCCCCCACCGGCACGCTCAGCATCCTGGCCGGGTGCTCGAGCGGGGTGGAGCCGCTCTTCGCCGTCGCCTTCATACGTTACGTCATGGATAACGATGAGCTGGTCGAGGTTAATCCCCTCTTCAAGAAGATCGCAGAGGAGGAGGGATTCTACAGCGAGGATTTGATGAAGAAGATCGCCTCCGAGGGAACGGTGCAGGGGATGGAGGAGATTCCCCAGAAGTGGAGGAAGATCTTCGTCACCGCCCACGACATCAAGCCGGAATGGCACGTCAGGGTCCAGGCCGCCTTCCAGAAGTACACCGATAATGCCGTTTCGAAAACGGTTAACTTCCCCCACTCAGCCACGAAGGAGGATGTGGAGGAGGTCTACCTCAAGGCGTACGAGATGGACTGCAAGGGAGTGACGATATACAGGGACGGCAGCCGCGAGGAGCAGGTCCTGAATATCGGCCAGGTGAACCGCACGGAGGCGGGGATGGAGGCTAGGGTCGACGATGAGGGCCGGCTCCTGACGCCGCGGGCGCGTCCCTCCGTCACGAAGGGGCAGACATGGAAGATGACCACCGGCTGCGGCAACCTCTACGTAACGATAAACGAGGACGAGCACGGTCCGTTCGAGGTATTCACGCAGATGGGAAAGGCCGGCGGCTGTAGCGCCTCGCAGTCGGAGGCGATAAGCCGTCTCATCTCGCTGTCGCTCAGGGCCGGGATTGATCCCAAGTCGATCATCAAGCAGCTCAGGGGTATCCGCTGCCCGAACCCGGGATGGGAGAAGGGCGGCATGATCCTCTCGTGCAGCGACGCGATCGCCAGGGCTATAGAGAGGTATTTCCTAGAGGAGAAGACTCCGGCCGGGCAGAAGGTGAAGATGATGTCGGCCGGATACCTCGACAGGGTGGCCGGTTTCTGTCCCGACTGCGGCGGGGTTATGGAACACGAGGGCGGATGCGCCGTATGCCGCGAGTGCGGCTTCTCGAAGTGCGGTTAGAACGCTGCAGCGGGTGACGCCGGGTGCCCGTTCAACGGTATTTACTCCAATCCAAAGGATCGATTATGAGCGAAAAGGTGAGTTTGTGCTCCAATTTCATATTGGCTCCGGTGCCTGTGGTTCTCGTGGCCTGTGCCCATGAGGATCTTGGGCGGAACGTTCTTACGGTGGCGTGGTGCGGCGTGGGCTGCTCGGATCCGGAGACGATAGCCGTCGCGATAAGGCCGGGCAGGCATTCGTACAGGATGATCAAGGAGAGCGGCGTCTTCACGGTCAATATTCCGTGGCGCGGGATTGTGAGGGCCGTGGACCTGTGCGGGGCCTTGTCGGGAAGAGACGGCGATAAGTTCGAGAGGGCCGGGCTGACAGCCGTCCCGGCGGACATTGTCGCCGCGCCGCTTGTCGCGGAATGCCCAATCAATCTGGAGTGCCGGGTGAAGGAGATCCTGCCGCTTGGGGCCCATCATCTTTTTATCGGCGAGGTCGTTGCCAAGCACGCCGGCGCTCAATTCGTCGACGGCGGAGAGATAGATTTCGGCAAGATCGGACTCATCACGTATGTGAAGGGCGAATACTGGTCCCTCGGCGAGGTCATCGCAAGCTCCGGTTTCTCGATGCGGGAAGATTGACGGGTGCGAAATGGCCCGCCTGTGGCCCACTGCGGGAAGATTGACAGGGATTGCTCCACGTTGGTATTATCTATTTGAAAATTCAATTGATGGTTGCTCGGTGATGGGAAGAAGGGTTGGGGATAAACGGAAGATCTGCCGAGGCCGAAGAAGGAATACAGGCTGCCGTCGGTGCTTAGCTTCGAAGAGGTTGGGCGTCTTTTCGTATCCGTCAAAAATCTGAAACACCTGGTGATCATGGTGATACTGTATTCGGCGGGATTGAGAGTGAGCGAGGTTGTCCACTTGAAACTCAGCGATATCGACTCCGGGAGGAATCTGATACATGTGAAGGGGGGAAAGGGAAGAAGAGACAGGTATATGGTTCTTTCCGGCATGGCCTTTGAGATGTTGAGGGATTACGTCCGGGTGTACAAGCCGCGGGCACGGCTTTTCCCCGGGCAGAATATCGACATGCACCTATCGGTTCGAAGCTTCAGCATGTTGTTTCGGCCGCGGCAGGGCGGGCGGGGATTCGAAAAAAAGTATCGGCCCATAAGCTTCGACACAGTTTCGCGACCCATCTGCTTGAAAACGGGACCGATCTTCGGTATATTCAAGAGCTACTGGGACACAAGAGTTCAAAGACAACGGAGATATATACACACGTTACGAGGAGGGATATAAGACGTATACACTCTCCCATGGATAGGATGAGTGGGGAGGATTTTGGATATAGGCGCAAATAAGTTGCGTATATGAGAGCATGGGGGAACTTAACACGCAAAAAACCGGCGCAAATATCGCAGTATCAAGGGGACATAACACGAAACGCACCCCCCAAAAAGCTTCGCAAATGTCCCCATATAGGACTTAACACGAACTTTTTTGTCACAAATAAACTGATAGGCGCTCATCGCTCACGAGTTCGCTTGAGCGCCTATCGGACCGCCGCTTCCCGAGGGCACGGCTTGTCGCTCGCTGTGCTCGCGACGTCGCCTATCAGCCGGTTCCCGGCTGATGCCCTAATGTCCCTTCGGGACATTTCGGGAACCGGCGGTCCGTTATGCGCTATAAAACAAATGTATCATGGAGGAAGTAAATTAATGAATTTTCTTGGTCAAGGTTGGATTGGAATTGTTATTGGCATCTTTGGGTTATTTCTGGCGGCCTATTATTATAGAAAATCTCAAATAGGACCTATACCCTCTTGCTATTTTATAGGAATACCAATATTAGGCGTAAATGTTAACATGCTACCTGATTCAATTAAAATTGTCGTTGACGAAATAAATGTGCAGC
>CAZPAH010000202.1:0-3107 GCA_964584495.1 uncultured bacterium
GGGCCCTGTGACGAGCGACCTTGTGACCTCCACCCTTCTTCGCTCTCCGCCGGAGAGCTGGTACCCGTAATGCTTCCTGAGGTGCTCCACATTGAGCTCGAGAAGGAGCTCCTCCAGCCTCTCCTTCTGCTCCCTACCCGGAATCCCCAGCGTCTGAAGAATGGCCTTCAGGTTGTCCTCGACCGTGAGCCGCCTGAATATCGAGGCCTCCTGCGGCAGGTAACCTATCCCCTTCCTGGCCCTCTTGTACATAGGAAGACCGGTTATATCCTCGCCGTCGAGAATGACGTTGCCTTTATCGGGCTTTATCATCCCCGTTATCATGTAGAAACTGGTCGTCTTTCCCGCCCCGTTGGGGCCGAGCAGCCCCACCACCTCTCCCCGCATGACATCTATCGATACGTCATCGACAACCCTTCTCTTTCCATACGTCTTGACGAGACCGCTGCACTGCAGCCCCCTTTTATCTTCCATCGAGTCAGCCCGGATATCACTCATCTCGTCCGGAATTTCCCTCCCGTTCTTTCCTGATCTCTTCGTCTACAAGCCCCTGGTCATCTTTCAGATAAGCCTTTACGTCCCTCTTGATATCGACATTTTTCAATTCCGGGTAACCCTGGAAACCGTACCCCGTCAGGATATCGTTATCCTTCGTGACCTTCACGAAATCCTCCGTGTGGATCTGTCCCAGCTCCCTCAGCCAGATCAAGGACTCCGTCTCCAGCGTATATCCCTCGCTCGTCGTGACGACCACGTTGCCGAGGGCCGTGAGATCGTGCGTCTGCTGGTTGTACTCCCCCTTGTCGGCTGTTAGGATCGAGGTTACGGCTCCATTCTCGCCATAGAAGGTGATCTCCGGGTTATCCGTCACCAGAAGATTCCTGATATTGTAGACCCTCGCCACCGGGGCTTCGAGGATCCACTTCACGATCCCCGAGTCGCTCTCGATCGTCCTGAAATCCGAGAATTCCTGGTCGGCCATCTCGCCGGCGCCCAAAGACCTCTCAGGCCTGTCGCTCTCGCTGCATGTCAAAAGCGATGCAACCAGTATCGAACCCAGTAAGATGGTTATGAATGATTTCAGCCTCATCACCACTCGGTCTGTCCTGCCGTCCGTCTCTGTCCCTTCAAGGCTGTCGATGACGTAACATCTTGAGAAACAAGGGAAAAAACCTTGTCACATTCCATTTATAACACAGGTAGAACTAGCAGTCAAGCAATCTATGTGCCAGCAGTGACCCCAATTGCGCAATTAGTATAACCGGTTGCTAAGAATACTGGCTATACCCGGTTATCCACGATCGCAGGGGGCGTCGGCGGTTCGGAAACCGCTATCTTCTCACCCACTTCATAGCGTCCGCTATGATACAGTACTTTTTGGCCTTCGATCTGTCGCTCAGCTCGACCCTGGCCTCACCCTCTGATAACCAGTAACTACCGATAAAGTTCCACCCCTCCACCATATCGGCCACAGAGACGGCCCGCTCGTCGATCTTCCCGTCGTGGTAGACGGTGAAATGGTAGATGAGCTGATCGGCCCTCTTCTTGCTCCAGGACGACCTCAAGGGTAGAAGCGGCGGCATGTAGAAATAAAGATCGTACTCTCCCTCCTCCAGCGAAGCGTTCCAGGCGACCTTCCTTCTCCCTCCGCCGCATTTGATCAGGTGGGCGCAGCGGATCGCGCCCCCGAAACACGGTTGGCAGAGGCTCGGGGTCCAACGTGATTTAATACCCCATCCATATCTGAACGAAATGGCGCCGTCCTTCCTTTCGCGAGAGAAGAGGCGCGCGAGAAGGCCCGTTTGTTGCCGCTCGACGATCTCGAATCCCGGGTCCAGATCGTCGACCACTATGGTCCCCGGCTCCTCCTTGAATGAAGGAGGCTCTATCTCCTCCTCGCCGTCGAAGGGAGGCTCTTCACCCCTGTCCCCGACGCTCTCGACCCGGAAATACAGCTCCGAGGGCAGGTTCTTGGAAATAAGGGTGTTGACATTAATATTAGTGCACTTCCTCTCCAGGACGATCCCGGCCCGCTTCGCCTTGCCCGGCCCGAGTTCCAGCAGCCTCTCCTCGACATTCCTCGATTCATAGCTTGTGCCGGGTATTACGGCCCTTATCGATAGAAGACCGTCCACCTCTCCGACATTGGCGGCCGTGACGGTGACCTGGTAGCACTCCCTGAGCCCGTTCCATACCTTGTCGCACCGTACCTCGCCTATCCTGAACTCGGGAAGCTCGCTGCTACGGCGCCACTCGTCCATGAGCGGTATCAGGCCGGCCGGGCCGCCTCCATCCAGCTCCGCCGCGAAGGTCTCGAGGTCGATCACCGAGAACCTGTTCTTCTCGAGCACCGAGGAAAGCACGTCCTGAAAGTTGCGACCCTTCATCCTCGCCTCCAGCATCCTCACCAGGTAATCCCCCTTGAAGAAAAGCACCGCGGAGGCCTCATCGCTTCTCGTCCGGTCGGAGAGGATCGAGGCGAGGCTTTCGCCGTCGAGCGCCATGTTCGCCTTCTCCGCCGGCCTCAGGTCGAACGACCGCCTGTCCTCATCCACCGGTCTCGTTCCTAGCCGGGTCAGGAAATAGGATTCGAGGACCGGCTTTATCAGGGGCGCGCCCCTGCCGTCCCAATGGTTCGCGCAGGAGAAGAAGGCGGGAAGGAGGTTATATTTCAAGTCGCTAGACAGCCAGGGTAGAAGAATGTCAGAGGGTTCTAGAAGGAAACTTGTCTCGGAGGACACGACCCGAGACGCGAAAAAAGATTCCCCTTCAGGCTGAACGTACTGCATGGAAAATTCTTTCAGATTGGGTTGAGGCTCAAATGGTCATGATTGAGTTATCCAAGGTAGAATTCATGGAGATATTCTTGCCGTATCTCTATGACGCTTCTAAAGAACAAACATACTATGAAAAGTTAAAGGAGAAGTCCTACAAGGGCCTTCTTCCAGAATAGGAGGAGTCATGCCAGATGATACAAAACAAATTATTCTTAGGGAGTCTACTCGAATCATAGATTCAACAACGCTCTTAAAAGAGGATGTAGAAACTCTCTCAGACGAGACGGCTTTAATAGCTTGGTCAGTCCTTGACCTCTTAGAAAAGGAGCT
>CAZPAH010000203.1:0-3033 GCA_964584495.1 uncultured bacterium
TGGTTTCTGAAGATCAAGATGACTGACCCCGGCGAGCTCGATGTGCTCTTCAGCTACAAGGAGTACCAGGAGTTCCTCGGCGATCAGGATTGATAGCCGGAATCAACCGTGACAAAAAGGAAAAGGGAAAATAGATGAGTTATGTTCAGAATACGGATCTTGACAGGGCCGAGATGCTAGGTGAGATCGGTGTGTCGTCGTTCGAAGAGCTTCTCGAACCGGTTCCCTCCCGACTGAGGATTAAAGGCGGACTCGACATCGGTCCGCAGATGAGCGAAGCCGAGGTCGGCTCGCATTTCAGGGAATTGGCGGCGAAGAACAGGCCTGCGTCGGGTGTGGCCAGTTTTCTGGGAGGGGGGATCTACGACAGGTATATCCCGGCGACCGTGAGGTACGTTCTTTCCAGGAGCGAGTTTTACACGTCTTACACGCCGTACCAGGCCGAGGTGAGCCAGGGGACCCTCCAGGCCATTTACGAATACCAGACGTTCATGGCAAGGCTTACCGCCATGGATGCCGCCAATGCCTCGATGTACGACTCTGCGACAGCGCTGGCCGAATCGATCCTGATGGCCTGCTCGATCAAGAAGGTGAACCGTGCGCTGGTGCCCGCGGCGCTCTCGAGAAATGTGAGGGCTGTTCTCGGCAGCTATGCTTCGGGAAAAGATATTGTCATCGAGGATGTCCCATGGAGCGGGGAGGGTACGCTAGATCTCGCGGTGATGGAGGAAAAGCTCTCCGAGAAAACAGCCGCCGTAGTGCTCTGCCAGCCGAATTACTTCGGCGTGATAGAGGATGCGGAGGAAGTTTCCCGCCTCGTTCACGAAAGCGGAGCCATGCTCATCGCCTCCGTCGATCCCGTATCCCTCGCAGTGCTGGCCCCTCCGGGAGAATATGGCGCCGACATAGCGGTCGGGGAAGGCCAGTCTCTGGGAATCCCGCAGTCTTTCGGCGGACCCCTTCTGGGCTTCATGGCGACTAAAAGCGAGTATATACGAAAGACTCCGGGCCGCCTGGTTAGCTCTACGCTGGACAATGCGGGAAGACGCGGATTCGTAATGACCCTGCAGACCCGAGAGCAGCACATAAGGCGCGAGAAGGCTACATCGAATATATGCACCAACGAGGCGCTCTGCGCCCTCTCGGCGGCGGTATATCTATCGACGCTCGGTGAGGATGGCTTCAGGGAAGTGGCGGTTCAGAGCATGACCAAGGCCCACGCGCTTCACGGGATGCTTCGCGGCCTGCCCGGGTGCAGGCCGGTCTTCGCGGGGAGCTTCTTTCAGGAGTTCGTGGTCGATTTCGGGAAAGACGCCGAACGCCTGCTGAAAGAGGCGGGGAAAAGGGGGATTCTCGCCGGGATACCGATCGGAAAGGACTTTGCCTCAATAGGGGAGGGTTCCCTGCTGATCGCGGTGACTGAGAAGAGGACCATGAAGGATCTCGAATCGTACCGGGATGTGGTTTCCGGGAAAGGGGGTGCGCGATGACCGGGACTATCTTCGAAAAAGGTGCGGGCGGAAGGAGCGGCGACTATATTCCGGCAAACGATTGCCCTGCGGAGGGCCTGGATCTGCCTTCCGGCAGGAAGACGCCGATAGGGCTTCCCCGCATTGGACAGCAGGATCTCGTCCGGCATTACGTGGAACTCGCTTCGAAAAACTATCACATCGACAAAGGGATGTATCCGCTCGGCAGCTGTACGATGAAATTCAATCCGCTGGTGAACGAAGAAATCGCCTCGCTGGAGGGTTTTGCAGGGCTCCATCCCCGGCAGCCGGCAGGGGATGTCCAGGGGGCGTTGGAGATTATTCATTCGCTGCAAGAGGCGCTCTGCGAGATCTGCGGTATGAGCGCTTTCACGCTTCAACCGGCGGCGGGAGCCCACGGCGAGCTTACGGGGATGATGATAGCCAGAGATTATTTTCGTGACAGGGGGGAATCCCGGACGAAGGTGCTGGTGCCGGATTCGGCCCACGGGACCAATCCGGCGAGCGTAGTGATCTGCGGGTTTACGCCGAAAACGATCCTCTCCAACGATAGAGGGCTGATCGATCCAGCCGTTCTCCGCGAGGAGATCGACGACCGGACCGCTGTTCTCATGCTCACCCTTCCCAACACGCTGGGTCTCTTCGAGAGGGATATCGAGGAGATAATAGGCATCGTGCATGACGCAGGGGCCCTCGTCTATATGGACGGCGCGAACATGAATGCGCTGCTCGGAATAGTCAGGCCGGGGGATATAGGGATCGATATAATGCACGTCAACCTGCACAAGACCTTTTCAACTCCCCACGGAGGTGGAGGGCCGGGCTCCGGACCGGTGGGAGTGAGGGAGGACCTCGCCGATTTCCTGCCGGTTCCCCGGGTCGAACGCGACGGGGACCGTTTCTCGTTCGACTACCGGTCGGAAAAAACCATCGGAAGGGTCCACAGCTGGTACGGGAATTTCAACGTTTTCGTGAAGGCCTATGCCTATATCAAGGCCCTTGGTGGGGAAGGGCTGCGGGAAGTCTCGGAGAACGCGATAATAAACGCGAACTACCTGATGAAGAAGGTAGGAGCGAACTATGCAATCAAGTACCCGGGGCCGTGCATGCACGAGTTCGTAGCATCGGGAAAGAATTTGAAGGAGTACGGTGTCAGAACCGCCGACGTGGCAAAACGGCTTCTCGATTACGGTCTCCACGCGCCGACCGTCTATTTCCCTCTTATCGTCGAGGAGGCGCTTATGATCGAACCGGTCGAGACTGAAAAAAAGGAGACCCTGGACCGGTTCGCCGAGGTTATGGAGAAGATTGCGAAGGAGGCGGCCGAGACCCCCGAACTGCTTCACGACGCTCCGATCACAACGCCGGTCGGAAGGCTGGATGAGGCGACGGCCGCGAGAAATCCGAGCCTCTGCTACTCTCAGGAGGATTGTTGCTAGAAACTCTTGTGATGAAGGGGTGACGGTGGAAAATCCCCTCCCGAGAGGCGGGGACCGGCGGGAAACGGGACGAGATGGAACGATGGTTGTTTCTCGATGATAAA
>CAZPAH010000204.1:0-3021 GCA_964584495.1 uncultured bacterium
TGTCGCGGCGGTGGATCACCGTGACCTTGGTCGCGAAATTGGTCAGGAACAGCGCTTCCTCGACGGCGGTATTGCCGCCGCCGACCACCGCCACTTCCTTGCCGCGATAGAAGAATCCGTCGCAGGTCGCGCAGGCCGAGACCCCCTTGCCCCTAAGGCTGGTTTCGGCCTCCAGGCCTAGCCAACGGGACGAGGAACCTGTGGCGATAATAACCGATTTCGCCTCGATCTTCTCTCCCGAGACCGTAAGGGTGAAAGGCTTCCCCCCGAATCCTACTTCTTCTACCTCGCCCTGCTTGAAATCGGCGCCGAACCTGGCCGCCTGCTCGCGCATCTTCATCATCAGCTCGGGACCCTGGACCCCTTCGGGGAAGCCCGGGAAATTCTCCACCTCGGTCGTTATCATAAGCTGGCCGCCGGGGGCCATTCCCTCGATCACGACGGTCTCGAGGTCGGAGCGGCACGAATAGATCGCGGCGGTCAGTCCCGCCGGCCCCGAACCGATTATCGCTACATCGTACATTTGATTCCTCCGTGTCTCATCTTATCTCTTATAGGAAAAATGATTATAAAATGATAGCCGCCTCGCAACAAGACAAATCATAGAGCCGCCTGCCCGGCTTGAAAGGCCGGGATCTTTTTGGTATCATCGGGCCGAATCACGGAGGTTTTTATGCCCGCCAATCTACCGCCCGATTATTTCGCCGCCGAGAGGGTGTACAGGGATGCCAAGACGGCCGAGGAAAAGATGGCCGCGCTCGAGGCGATGCTGGCGGCGATGCCGCATCACAAGGGGACCGACAAGCTCCGCGCCGGGCTGAACAGGAAGATCGCCCAGCTCAAGCTGAAGCAGGAATCGTCAGCTAAAGCGAAGCACGGATCCGTCTTCAGCGTAGAGAGACAGGGGGCCGCCCAGGTGATCCTTGTCGGAATGCCGAACACGGGAAAATCCTCCATACTCAACGCCCTCACACACGCGACCCCCGAGGTCGCCGGCTATCCCTATACGACGACGGTTCCGGGGGTGGGGATGATGCAGTACGAGGATATCCAGATCCAGCTGGTAGACCTGCCGCCCCTGGGGGAAGATATTAGAAAGCTTCCGTTCTATAATCTTCTTAGGAACGCCGACGCGCATGCGATCGTTCTGGACGGCTCGGCCGACCCGGCCGGAGAGTTTCAGCTCGTGATAGAGGAGCTGGCGGGGGGGAAGGTCTTTTCGCCGACGATCGGGGAGGATGAGGTCCCGGTGGGGGGCGTAAGAAAGAGGATGCTCGCGGTGATCAACAAGTGCGAGGGTGTCGACGCGGCCGGTAGATGCAGGGAGGTGCTGGAAGCTGCCGGGGGGAAGATCGGCTGCACCGCCGTCTCGGCTAAAAGCGGGATGGGTATGGAAGCGCTGAAAGGAGAGGTCTTCAGGCTCGCGCGGATCATCAGGGTCTACACCAAGGTGCCCCACAAGAAGGCCGACATGGACGAGCCGTACGTGATGCCTCTGGGGAGCACCGTGCTCGATCTCGCCAGGGAGATCCACAGGGATTTCTCGGTCAACCTGAGATATTCGAGGGTGTGGGGCTCCTCGCGCTTCGACGGACAGCCGGTGCAGAAGGATCATATCCTACGGGACGGGGATATCGTGGAGCTCCATATTTAAGACTATTTCTTCCTTCGCAGCGACCGAAGAAGCTTCAGATTCTCGATATCTTCCTTCAGATCGGGGCCCTTAGGCGTTTCGAGCACCATCGGCAGGTTCTTGAATCTCCGATCGTTGACAAGGAACCGGAAAGGCTCGATGCCCAGCTCTCCCTGGCCGATATGCGTGTGCCGGTCCTTCCTGCTTCCAAGGGGCCCCTTCGAATCGTTCAGGTGAAAGGCCTTGAGAAGATCGAGGCCGATGATATCGTCGAAAGACCGGAAAGTCTCGTTGTAGGTCTTCTTCGTTCTCATATCGTAGCCGGCTGCGAAGGAATGGCATGTGTCGAAGCAGACGCCGACGCGGCTTTTATCATCTATGAGCTCGATGATCGATGCGAGCTCCTCGAACTTGCGGCCGATGGTGCTTCCCTGGCCCGATGTCGTCTCGAGAAGAAGTATCGCCTTGTAGCCGGCCGTTTTCGAGAAGAGGACGTCGAGGCTGCCCGCGATCCTCTTTATACCCTCTTCCAGTCCCTCTCCGCGGTGGCTTCCGGGATGAAGGACGACGTACGGTATCGTGAGCGTTTCCGAGCGTTCCATCTCTATCAGCAGCGCATTTCTCGATTTCTCGAGAAGCTCCGGGTCGGGGGAAGCTATGTTTATTAGGTAGCTCGTGTGTGCCATGATGAAGCCCGGTTTGAACCTGGCAGCTTCCTTCCTGAACAGCTCGATCTCCTCGGCCGTTAGCTCCTTCGCCTTCCATTGGTTCGAGCTCTTGACGAAGAGCTGAACGGCGTTGCACCCTATCCCCAGTCCGCGGGTTAGGGCGAGGTGGACGCCTCCCGAGATCGACATGTGGGCGCCGAGATTCATCCTATTCCTTTCTTGTACGTTCCCAGGGACAAGTAGTATCATAGAACCGATCGAGATTCGAGATTAAAAACGGATTAAGGGCGTTTCACCGGCCCGGTTTCTACCGCGGACGATACCCGGTCCGGATCCCCGTTCGAGGAGAAAGACATGAGCGAAAATAACGATAACGGCAGCGAGCTCGTCGAACTAACGGCCGTTCAGGGCGACATAGAGGCGAAGATACTCACCGGCATCCTCGAATCGGAGGATATAAAGGTCCTGGTCAAGTCGGATATGGCCTCCGGAACCCTCCCGTTCACGGTCGACGGGATGGGGCAGGTCAAGCTGTTCGTATTGAAAGAGGATCTCGTCAAGGCGAGGGTCGTTCTAAGGGAATACAGGAAAGACGATTGAGTCGGCCCGGCCGTTCGAAGGTCTTGCGCGCGGCGGCAAAACCATTTATAGTAATGATCCTCACTGGGTGGGAGCTTAACTCAGTGGTTAGAGTGCTATCTTCACACGGTAGAAGTCACA
>CAZPAH010000205.1:0-2894 GCA_964584495.1 uncultured bacterium
AGCTTTTTCCCTTTATCGGCGCGCGCCGATACCCTGGAAACCTATGAAATCGAGCTGGAAGAGCATAGCGAAGTGAGCGTTTACCGGCAGGTAGCGATTGCGGTCGTGGTGGCGGCCTTTGTCGGGTATATACTCTATCAGTACCTGAAACCCGATGAAGAGGAAGAAACGAGCACCGGAAGCCACAAGGAGATACCGACGGCCCCAGCCGGATTCAGCGTCTCCTTCAGTTGGTGATCTCGAAAATCCTTTCCGAAGATGCTTTTTCCCCGCTCAGAAGATCGTCGACATCCAGAACAAGCATGTATTTTTTTGGTTGCAGCGATCCGAGATCTATCTGCAACCTGTCCGAGGCCGAGCGGGAATTGGTGCTCTGAACAAGGGAGCTCGTTATATAGGGGGAGTCGCCCGGTTTCCTGCCCCTGACGCTCGCGGAGATCCAGGAAAGCGTTTTTCTGAAACTATCGGGCCGGTCTTCGAATTTCACAGCATCTACAATCGTATAAGTTATCCTGTACCTCGCGATATTTGTGCTGTCCGGTTTCAGATTGTAGATATAGTAGGAGAGACAGAGGTGCGATCCCGGCGGGTAGGCCGGCAGAGGATCGAGACCGTACATGCAGAGGCCGTCATCTTCCTGCTGATTAAAAATTACGCTGCTCAATTTCAGCAACCTGCCCCCCAGATCGTCTATCGTAAAACTGCTCTTCCAAACCGCCCTGCGCTCCGGTTTTCCCCCTACTATCTCTATGGCGTAAGATGATTCAAGCGGTCTGGGAATCATGTCGATGTTGAAATGAAAGGTGCGGTAGGAACCGCCGGGTTTCCGGATCGAGCTTAAGGATCCGGGTGCGATGTTGTAGTTTTCAGAAAATATCCTGTCCCAGTTCGAATCGAATACGGTCATGGCCATTCTATATTTGCAATTACTATCGTCTATAGCCGAATCGGGAAAGGCAAGGGCGAATTCGATGCGCGTTTTCTCTCCCGGGCCTTTCGTCTGGGCATCCTGCACAAAAACCGGAAGAGGGCCGTAGGGGATGGGGTAGCGGTAGGCCTGCCGGATATTATTCGTGACGTTTCGCGTGACGCTCGAATAATAACCGAACTTCGGATCTATCGGGATCTGGTAATTCCCGTTGAGGAACTCGTCCATGAAATAGAGCTTGAACGGCCGATCGTACTTGTCGTACACCCAGGCTACCATCGGTCCGTCAGTCTCGGCGCCGGCGATATACAGGAGCCGGTCGGGAAGGCCGTAGCACACGAGGGCCTTTCCTCTAGCCGTCTCGGGGCCGTTCATTTCGAGCCTGTCGATAGTCAATAGCTCCCGCGCCAGGAAGACCCTCTCGTAATGTTCGAGGAGGCGTTCGTTGATCTCGGTTGCCGGAGTGGGATCGTTCCGAAGCCAGAACACGCGGTTCCATTCGAGCTTCTCGTCGTCGGTCCACGAAAAATAACGTTCGCGCATATCGTTTGATAGAAGGGGCGAGGTGTCAAGGTAGTCGACCTTCTCGCGGTCATCCATCATCGACAGGGCGATCGAGAATTCTTCACTGGCTTTCTCGAATTCGTTGCTATCCATATAAATGACGGCCATGAGGAGGTGGAAGCGCTTACAGCGGGGGTATAGTTTCAAGCCTCTTCGAGCGTATTTCGTGCTTGTCTTGATCATTCTACGCTTGAGGTGAAGTAATCCGAGATTGAACAGGGTGTCCTTGTGAGTGTTGTCGATATTGAGGGCTTTCTTATAGCAGGCTATCGCTCTTTCCGAATGTTCGACGAAACACATATTCTTAAGATATTTGTATTTATAGATTCTTGCCTGCTGGTACCAGGCCTGAAAAGATCCGGGATCGATTTTACGGGCTTCTCTAAGGTTTTTTTCCGCTTCACCTACCATCTGCTGGTTGAAAAGGGTCAGGGCTTTCTCGACATAGTTCACCGCGTTGTCCGGCTCGAGCTCGATCGCTCTATCTATCTCCCGGATGGACATATTTCGGGATTCGATCGTACCTGCAAGACGGTACAGCACGGCGAGACGCCTGTGTAAACCCGCTTCTTCATATCTTTCAATTAGTTGCTCCTTGACCTGTGAGATCTCCTCGTCCAGGTTGGCCCTCGTGGAGTCGGCCGGAACCTCGATAAAATCCGTATCGAGCGCGGGCCTGCTATAATAGATGCAGGAAGAAATTGCCAGAAGTCCTAAAATGATGATAGATCCCGAAAATCGTTTCATTGCATTATACCGACCGTATGGAAGATAAAAACGGCTTTCGATTTTAATATATGTTCAATATCTTCGAAATCCTCCAATTAAGAACAGGTTAATTCCGGACGAATAATAGCACCGGGGGAACAATAATTGCATGCAAAAATGATAATTAGTCTATTTTGACAGAACTTGGAGCGACACTAATGACAAGTGCATTGCTAGAGGCTCTGCCTGCTCAGTACAGGAAGTTCGAAGCGGCCGTGTGCGCGATGTCGAAACTGTTGATGCAGCGCAAGTTGTTTCCTCCATCGCATCCTTCCGTCCAGAGCTGCCTAGATACGGCATATGCAACAGTCTGCGAAATGTTCGGCAGCCATCGGTCGGTAAGGTTCAGGATAGAAAACGACTCGATACACTTTCTCAATTTCGAGATCGATATCGTTAACACGAACGATAGCGGCATCCACCTTTTCAGAAAAGCGTTGAACAATCTTTCGGCCGGCGAGCTGCAGCTGGACAACTCGCTGGAAAAAGACGAATTGCTGGCCTTCGTCGAAATCGCATCCGGAGCCGTTCAGAGAGCCGATTCATTCGAGCCGGCCGAGGTTTGGAGAAGAATAAGAAACATAAAGATCAGGCACAGTACGACGATTTCGAAAAAGGGAGAGGATACCGTTAC
>CAZPAH010000206.1:0-2892 GCA_964584495.1 uncultured bacterium
GCCGGCCGTGGAAGCCCTGGCCTGGGGACCGAAGGCGAACAGCACAAGCTGTCCCTTACCTTTCCTCAGCCAGACCATCGCGGTACTGTTCCCCAGGGCTTCGATATTTTCAGCATAGCCGCTCATCAAGATATCTTTTTCCGGGAACTTGGCGATGACCCTTCTATCCATGTCGAATCTCGGCAACGATGTCGAGAAAGCCGGTCTTCCACGGTAAAAGGCCCCGGCCTCTCCGAGCATCCCGAGCGTAAGAGGATGTCCCTGCGTCAACTCCACCTTTACGAGAGAACCGGGGCAGAAGACATCCTTCTTGTCCAGCATCTTGGAGATGTCATTGACGGGAAGCTCGAACTCCTCGCTTTGATCCTTTCCGCGCTTTATCTCGAGCGGTCCCGTGAAGAGGTCCGTCGAACGGCCCCACGAAATTATGATGCCGCCCTTGTCCAGAAATTCCATCAACCTTTCCATCCCCTTCTTGCCGAGACCCTTCACATACTCGGGAGGATAGTTGCTGGCGCTGTAGCGGCCCTCCGAGGCTTCGCGCTTTCCCGTCATCAGGGTCGATTTATCGGTATTGGGGAATACGACGACGTCGAATTTTGCGGACAGGTCGGTCTTCTCGAAATCGCCCGGCCGAACAACGCTGAACGGTATGTGATACGAATCGAACAGGAAACGGGTCCAGCCGGCATCCATGTCGTGAAACCAGGTTTCGACGAGGGCAATCCTCGGCCGGACAAGCTCGGTGCCCGTTATCGCATCGGCATTCGCGATATAGAGCGGCGGTACCTTCAACCCCTCGACAAGCAGGTCGACCGCCTCGGGTTTCAGATTGCCCGTTACGGCGAAGCTCCCCGCCGGAATATCAAGCGATCCCGTTTTAAGCTCGCTGTCGAGCCTTACGACCTTCATTCCCAGCTCGAGGGCCTTGAACGCCCCCATGAAACTCTCGTTGTTATTTACTGGGAAGACTACCGCTTCGAAATCGCCCGCCGCGGGACGCCCGGCCTTTAGGCCGTCGATGAAAGGCGCAAGGGACGATTCAAGCTCTTCAGACCTCGTATCTATCTCGTAAACCTCCACCCCCCTGTGAAGCGGGAGCGACCAGCTCGTGATGTCATAGGGCTTGATCACCTCTCCTCCCGGAGTGTAATGCCTCACCGGGAAGGTCTGCTTCTCCAAGACCTCCTTGATGAAGGGTCTGTACGGCTGCGCCAGCGAAACTACGAAATCGCCCGGCATGAAATTCCTGCCGTTCACTGTGACCGGCGAGTCGAGCGTGAGAACTTCCACTCCATGCTCTCTTAGAAGATCGACTATGCCGGCGAGCTCCCCCCTGTCATGCTGATCGAGCGGGAATATATAGTAATATGGCGGCTCGGTTTTTCCCCGCTCGACTTCCCTTCGGCAGATATCGTTTCTGAACCTCAGAATATCTTTCCTGTTCATCGACGACGTCTTTATAATCGACATCGTGGAAACGATCTCGTAATCGACGATATCTCCAAGCCTCCACCAGCCGCCGGGCCATGGCAGTGGCATGTTGACGCTTTTCTTGTATTCGGAAAGTCCTTTTCCCCAGACCTGCAATTCGTTGGGCTCGACGAAGATGGGAGTGGCATATTTGACGCCGGCGCACTCGGTGAGAAATCCTATCACGTTTTTCCAGATACAGGTCTCGGTCGACCCGGGCCAGTAGTCGTCGAAGAGGTAATGCTGCGATACGCCGGCCAGTCCGTGCGCCGTCATATCCTTTATCATGTTCGATCCGAAAATTCCCGCCCAGTTCCATATGCCGGCATCTATGTTATCGGCTATCGGATCGTGCGTGGGAGGCACGAAATATCTCGCTCCCGACGAGCCCATCTGGTGCTTCTCGACCATCACCTGGGGATACCACTGGGTATTGTATATGGCCGCCACAGCCTTGGTGTCGGTCTGCGAAAGAATAACGAAATCGCGGTTGTTATCGTGACCTACATACTTGTGGTAAACGCCAGGCATCGAGGCACCGTCGTACTTCGAATCCCTGTACCTGTAATAGTGCTCGACGGTCATATCCATACCGTCCGGGTTATGGCAGGGAACCATCATGTAGACGACATCATCCAGCCAGGCGCACTCGAGAGAATCCGATGTCGTCGCCAGGTCGTAAGCGATCAGCGGAGCGGCCTGGGACGGACCGACCTCGTTGGCATGCATCGATAGCGTGGCCAGGAAGAAGATCCTGCCGTTCTCGATCATCTCGAGCCTCTCCTTGTCCGGGATCGAGGGATCGAGCGCCAGTCTCCTGTTTACCCCGCGTAATTCTTCGATGTTCGAAATATTCTCGGGCGAGGATATGAACGCTATATAGATCTTTCTTCCCAGCGGGGAGATCCCGGTTTCGACGAGCTTCACCCGCGGAGAAGCATCCGAGACCTTTTCGAGATATCCGATAAGATCCTCATAGTTTAGAAGCATGCGGTCGCTTCCCGGCTTGAATCCGAAGTACTCCACCGGAGGGACGAGCGCGCTACCTCCGCCATCCGCCGTTCCGGATGACGGTAGAACCAGCAATAATCCTATGGAAACCGCCAATACGATACTTATTGCATGGACTCGTAACTTGAACATATCCTCCTCCAGCCGGTTTAATGTGGGTCTTTCGGGAGCTCTCCCTTCCTCCCAACCCCTTTCTTCTTCGATCGCCACTTTAACATATTCGAAGCCTCGATATGAAATCTAATTTATTTGACGTAAAAGGCCTCCCCCGCCATAATGGCTTTACCGGCGCCGGTGCCGCCGGCGTAGAAGCTCAATCGTCAGTTAGCGGAAGATGAGTCGAAAGGGAAGACTGTAATGAGTGACATGTTGTGGAAACCCTCTAAGCAGAGGATTAAAGATACGAAT
>CAZPAH010000207.1:0-2851 GCA_964584495.1 uncultured bacterium
CTAGAGATCTGCCGAACCCGAACCACCTCACCGTCAGCGAAAAGGCTATCAAGCATAATACCGCGACGGCCGCCAAGAAGGTGAAACGAAGTCCGTTCTTCTTTCTTCCGCCTTTTCCCGCCATCGATCGTCGACACCTCCCGGGAAACGGATATCCGTGGATAGATGCGCGCTATCGGCCGCCGAAATGGGGCACGAGCTTCAGGTAACTATCCTGGATATCTTCCGATACCACCCTCGTCCCGGATAACGCCGTCATGAAGTTGGTGTCTCCCACCCACCTCGGAACGAGATGAAAATGCAGGTGGCCGACAACGCCCGCACCTGCCCCGGCCCCCCTGTTGACTCCCGTGTTGATCCCATCGGGCGAATACGCCTTTTCGATGGCTTCCTCGCTTCGGGCCAGAAGACCGATCAGCTCATCGCCTTCGCCTTCCCGTATCTCTGAAAATCTGTCGATATGCCGATTCGCGACGACCATGATATGGCCGTTCGTGTAGGGAAACATGTTCAGGATAACAAACCAGAATTCACCCCTGTACAGTATTCCAACCTTTTTATCATCCTCTTCTTTCTGGATACTGCAGAAGAGGCATCCCTCTTCTTTCCTCATCGTGAAATACCTGCTTCTCCATGGAGCGTATATCCTATCCATTTTCCCTCATCAATCTCCGGGCGGCTTCAAGTTGGTCGCAATCGTTTATCCCAAGGACCTCGGTATTTGTGGCGCATCTATAGACGGCTATCCTCTTCCCCTCTTTTCGGAGAATGGCCATGACGTCGGTAAGGTAATACTCCCCCTGCACGTTCCTCCTATCGACCCTATTCAGGGCCGAAAAAAGATCCGCCGATTCAAAGCAGAATAACCCGCTGTTTATCTCCTTGATCCCTCTCTGCTCCTCGGTCGCATCGCCGTGCTCGATTATACCGAGAAGATCCCCACCGCCGTCACGTATCACCCTACCGTAACCGTCGGCGTTCTCCATGACGGCCGACATGACCGTGGCCGAGACCTTCTCCCTCCTGTGAAATTCGTAGAATTTCCTCAACGTTTCGCTCCTGAGAAGGGGCGTGTCTCCGGCAAGGATCATTACCGTACCCTCGTACCGGTCCAGAAGGCTTCCTGCCTGCATCACCGCATGGCCCGTTCCCAACCTCTCCTCCTGCAGCGCGAACAAGACACCTTCCCCGTCCAGATCGGCCCTGACCGCTTCGGCCTGGTGGCCTATGACAACTATTATTTTCTCAAATCCCGCTTCCTTTACCGCACCGACAACGTGCCTTATCATGCTCTTTCCACAGACCTGATGAAGCACCTTCGCCATGCGCGATTTCATCCTTGTACCCTCTCCGGCCGCCAGTATGACCGCGGTGGGGTGCTTTTCAGTAATCATACCTGCTCCATTCAGGATACTCGAGGGTCACTTCCTCGACAACGCCACCCTCGACCCTCAGCGCTATGTTGTCTATCAGCCTCGTTCCGGAAATCCTTCCGGCCACGGCGATGAGAACCGTTCCTTCGATCCGGTCGAGCGCGTCCATGGTCTCCCCCTTTACGATTTCCACGTAATCAACGATAAAGGATGCCCGTTCCATCTCGCCTCTTATCATCCCCTTTAGGATGCCGGGATTCCTCTCGCCCGCCTTAACGGCCGAGCGGGCGGCCATGAGCCCCCTGTAGATGGCGGCGGCCTTTTCCCTGTCCGGCGTCGCGAGATAGGTGTTCCTCGAGCTCATCGCCAGGCCGTCGGCCTCCCTTACCGTCTTTCCCACGATTATCCTGACCGGAAAATCGAGATCCGCCGCCATCCTCTGCAAGATGACGGCCTGCTGCGCGTCCTTCTGCCCGAAGAAGGCATAATCGGGAGAAACGATATTGAACAGTTTCGCCACGATCAGAAGCACTCCATCGAAATGTCCCGGCCTGGAGATACCGCAAAGCCTTTCGCCGAGCCCTTTCACCGTAAGGCGCGTCCTGCCCCCCGGAGAATAGATATCACGGGGCGACGGCAGAAAGACTATATCGCATCCAGACCTTTCCAGCAGGGCGCAATCCTCTTCCAAAGGACGCGGGTACTCCTCGAAATCTTCCTTCGGTCCGAATTGCGTCGGGTTAACGAAGATCGATACGACCACGAATCCCGTTTTTTCACGGGCCATCCTCACGAGGCTCTCGTGCCCTTCGTGAAGCGCTCCCATCGTCGGGACAAATCCGATTTTCATCCCCGCGTCTCTGATCCGGCTCAGCGCGGCGCGGAGCTCAGCAGGTTTGGTCACCCTTTTCATCATCTGCCCCGTCATCGGGTTTATTCTTACGGGAAGAGTAGCTGTGCTCTACTGTCGGAAACGTTCCCTCCTTCACATCTCTGGAGTACCGTGATACGGCCTCGTGGATCCTTTTTCCCAGCTCGTCATACATCTTGACGAACTTCGGCAGGGGATGGTCGTATATCCCCAGCATGTCTTGTATAACAAGGACCTGTCCGTCACAATGCACCCCCGCCCCTATCCCGATAGTGGGAATCGATATCTTAGAGGTAATTTCCCGGGCGAGCTGCCACGGTATCCCTTCAAGGACTATCGCGAAGCATCCGGCCTTCTCCAGAGCGACCGCTTCGCGCAACATCTTCTTCGCCGACTCGTCGTCGCGCCCCTGGACCTTGTAGCCTCCGAACTGGTGGAGCGACTGGGGAGTCAGGCCCAGGTGGCCTACCACCGGGATCGACGCTTGTACAATCGCCTCTATCACAGGCACGTACCTCTCCCCCCCCTCCAGCTTGACACTCTCGGCTCCTCCCTCCTTGACGAGTCTTCCGGCGTTGCGGACGGCATCCTCGACACTGGCCTGGTA
>CAZPAH010000208.1:0-2724 GCA_964584495.1 uncultured bacterium
GGACCCGACACATGCGTCATCTATCTCGGCTCGGCGGCGCTCAGCGATGTGACATGTACGGGGACCGCCTACGGCCCGATATGCGATATCGACACCTTCGATATCGATCTGCCCGACCCTGTGATGGTGGGCGACAGCTTCGATACGACCTTCACCGTCACGAACAAGGGCGGCGGAATACTCAACGGATATGTCAGCGAATCCGATGCCCATTTCAACCTGCCTTACGGGGAAACGCCGTTCTCCCTATACTATTATGACGAGATCGAAGTGACCGTGCGGTTCAAGCCGACAGAGGAAGGAACGCACCAGTGCACCATCGATCTCGGGGCGTACCTCTGCGGAGACGTGACCGTGACGGGAACGGCGTATCTCTGCCCACCGGGATATGTCATTTACGTCGACGATGATGCGGCGGGCTCGGAGACCGGCGTCTCGTGGGCGGACGCTTTCACCGACCTGCAGGACGCGCTCGCTAGGGCGGATCTCTGCGATGGAGTCTCCGAGATCTGGGTCGCCGAAGGCACGTACTATCCATCGAAGACTGATGATGTCTATGAATCGTTCT
Organism: uncultured bacterium; assembly: GCA_964584495.1. GTDB lineage: Bacteria > Krumholzibacteriota > Krumholzibacteriia > Krumholzibacteriales > Krumholzibacteriaceae > CAZPAH01. Next base: position 569 of record CAZPAH010000208.1, read on the forward strand.
TGCTGAGGAACGGCCTGAGGATATACGGCGGCTTCGACGGAACGGAGACGACCCTCGAGTCGAGGGCGATGCTGGTAAAAGCGACGATCCTCAGCGGGGACCTCGGCGTCCCGGGAGATATCGATGATAATTCCATGCATGTCGTCATCGGAAGCTATACCGACAGCACGGCCGTTCTGGACGGGTTCACGATCACGCACGGGCATTCCCACCTGCCCGGCCACGTCGAGGGGGGTGGATTGTACATGACTCAGGGTGCGCCTATGCTCCTTAATCTCATATTCGAGAGTAACAAGGCGAGGGAGATCGGAGGGGGCATCTATGCCCGCAACTTGAGCGACGCCAGGATATATAACTGTGTCTTTTTCCGGAATGTCGCGAGCGATTTCGGCGGGGGGATCTACCTCGATTCGAGCAGCCCCCTGATCGCGAACTGCACGTTCTGCCGCAACAGGGTATACGACACGGGCGCCGCGCTGTTCAACGAGAACGGCAGCAGCCCCACTGTCGTGAACGTGATCATGTGGGAGGACAGCACGAATTCGATGTACGCGCCCGAGATAGGCAACCACGGGACCAGCTACCCTGTGATATCATACTCGACTGTTCAGTACTGCGGCGGGAGCGGCCACTGGGAGATGTCTTACGGGATAGACGGAGGGAAGAACACCGAGGCCGACCCGTCGCTGCTCGATATGGCGGCGGGAGACCTGCACCTGATGGGCACATCGGGTGCTATCGACCAGGGTGACCCGACTGTGCCGGGGCTTCCCGATATCGATCTCGACGGAATGCCGAGGATCCAGGACAGCGAGATAGACATGGGCGCCTACGAGGGTGACTACGAAAGAGTCAGGGTCGACATGGAGGGAGTTCCGATCCATGTCGATGTCACCGTCGACGGGGAACCGTTCGTCACTCCATACACCTTCTACTCCAGATCTGGAGTCGTCCACGAGATCGGGACGATGTCGCCGCAGACGCAGGGAGACATCATCTACAATTTCACTGGCTGGAGCGACGCGGGGGACACGATCCACGACGTGACCCTTCCCGAGACGGACAGGGTGACATACACGGCATCGTTCTCCTGGGCATACGCGTACGCCTCGATCGACTCGATAATCGACGTGCCCGGCGACCAGGGTGGATGGGTGAGGGTGCATTTCAGAAGGTCGCATTACGACGATGCCGGCGAGACGATGTATCCTATAGAGCGGTACGACATGCACAGGCGGGTGGATTCACCCGCCCTCGCCGCCGCGGTGCTTTCTGAAGGAAAGAGAATCGATAATGGATATATAGAGTACGACGGGAGGCTGTTCGTGATCCTCGAAGAGGCTGTGGCTGCCGCCGGCAAGGGCCTCGAGATCCCCGCTGCCGCTCCTCCCGGAGTATGGGAGGTAACAGGAACGGTTTCGGCGGCTCAACAGGAGAACTACATAGGCCTCGCCCCCACGCTTGCGGATTCCGCGGCGACGATTCCGTACGCCGTCTACTATATATCGGCGCATTCGACCACTCCGGCCGTTTACTTCGACAGCCCCGCCGACAGCGGGTACTCGGTCGACAATATCGCGCCCGGGGTGCCGCTCGGAATGGCCGTCGCCTACAACACGGGAAGCGGCAACGAGGTCACATGGGATCCGTCGCCGGAGGAGGACTTCCAGTATTACAGGGTCTACCGGGGAGATGAAGAGGGCTTCGTGCCGGGCCCCGGCAATCTCGTCAGCCAGACGGCGACCGAGTCGTGGAATGACCCGGAGTACGACGGCTGGGAAGTTTACTACAAAGTAACCGCGCTCGACCATGCAGGCAACGAGAGCGACCCGGCGTCTCCTGAGACGATTACGGGGACCGGACCGGAGGTGCCGAAATCATTCGCCCTCTATCAGAACGCCCCGAATCCCTTCAATCCGACAACGATGATTCGCTTCGATTTGCCCAGGGCGATTCATGTGAAGCTCTGCGTGTACAACGTCAGGGGCGAGCTTGTCACGACGGTCGTGGATCAGCATATGACGGAGGGACGAAAAGAGGTCAACTGGTCGGCGAAGGATAGCAGGGGACGAGGAGTATCGAGCGGTATCTACTTCTACCGCCTCGTAGCGGGTGATTTCGTGCAGACAAGGAAGATGGTTCTTCTCCGGTAAAGG
>CAZPAH010000209.1:0-2628 GCA_964584495.1 uncultured bacterium
CATCGGATTTCCCGCCACGAAATCCGGCGTCGAGATACGCATCCTCAAACGGCTCTTCAGCCCCGAGGAAGCCCGGCTGACCCTGAATCTCACGTACAAACCGGCGCCGCTCGAACGGATATTCGAGCTGGCCGAAGCGAGCGGGATATCCCGCGAGCACGTCGAGATCATGCTCGACAACATGTTGCGGAACGGGGCGATCGAGCGAACCGAAAAAGAAGGCAAGCGGTATTTCCATACCCTGCCGTTTGTCGTCGGTATGTACGAATACCAGTTGAAGAGTCTCACTCCGGAGTTTCTCGGCGACATAGCACAGTACACAAGCGACAAGGCCTTCGGGCTTGCGCTCCTCAGCACGGAGCGGCCGCAGATGCGGACGATTCCGGTGGGAAAGAGCATCGCGATTGAGCATCACGTCGCCACCTACGACCATATCGTCGAGATCATCAACGGCTCCGAAGGCCCCTTCGCCATCCTCGAATGCATCTGCAGGAAGACGGCCTCGATGAGGGGGAATCCCTGCACGAAGACCTCCCGTCAGGAAACGTGCATGCCCATCGGTAATATGGCGAAGCACGCCGTCGAGAACGGCATCGGAAGAGCCATAAACCGTGAGGAAGCTCTCGAGATAGCCCGGATGAATGAAGCCGAGGGACTGGTCTTCCAGCCCTCCAATGCGCAGAAGGCGGATTTTATCTGCGCCTGCTGCGGATGCTGCTGCGGTATGCTCAGCTTCCAGAAGATGCTGCCCAAGCCGGTCGATTTCTGGGCGACCAACTACTACGCCGCGGTCGAGGAAGAGGCCTGCACCGGCTGTGGAGCTTGTATCGAGAGATGCCAGGTGAATGCCGTGACCGTAGATGATCGAAGGAGCGTTGCGCTCGTCAACCTCGATCGCTGCATCGGGTGCGGGAACTGCGTCGTCGCCTGTCCGACCGGCGCCATGAGTCTTTCTCGAAAGGAGAAGGAAACCGTGCCGCCCCCGGACACAGAAGCTCTGTATGGCGAGATAATGGCGCACAAGAAGGGAACGCTCGGCCGGATGATGCTGGTCGCGAAACTGATGCTCAAGAGATGAGTTGGCCGATGGCCTGTCCCTTCTGAAAATCCCATCCCAGCACAAAATAGTGATCAAAACGAATCGGTGAGAGTCATTCGAGCGCCGGGGGGTGTCCCTTCTATTTATTCCGTCCACATTGCTTTTCTTGCACTTAGGGCTCCGCCCCCCTATTCTTGAACCACACTGCCTAAAATTAATGCCGGTCTTGGAACCTCTCACCTGGTCACGAGCGATATCCCCTTCCGGCCGTCCATCCTCACCGTGAGGGGCTTGTCGAGACGGACGTGGACGAGATGTTTCGTGCGTTTGTACGGCGCCCTTGCGGAAAGCCAGTCCCAGTCGACGAATTCTTTCTTGGAGCCGAAGGGAACGGCGAAATAGCCGATCCCCTGGGATGTGATGTTGTGGAAGAAGTGAGATCCGAGAGATGCGTCGAAATGAAAATCCTCCAACTCGACCTCGACGATGACCGCGGCGTTGGAGATATCGGACCACCTTGTCGGTATGCCAAGCAGGCTGTCCCTGCTGCCCCAGCGCCCGGGGCCGATGAGAATGTATTTTCTTCCTTCATCTCTCATCACATGGTTGATCTCCTTGATTTCCGTTTTCATCTCGACGGTCCTGCTCCTGTCGAAGGTCTCGGGGATCACATAGATGATATCTAATATGCCCTCCAACGTTCCGTTGCCCATCGCCCTCTCAGAGTAGAGGAGCAGGTCGTCACGGTCGATAGAACCGAGGTCTATTTTGAACTCGCGCATGTCACCGAGAAGCGGTTTGATCTGAAGGATGTAGAAGGTCCTCTTACCGTCGCTGTTTTTGTCCAGGTCGACGGCGAACTCGATCTGGACTGGCATCCCCATCGAGTTCTTGATGATGTTGAGTACCGCGTCCACGACGGTCGCCAGGGGGAAATAATCGTATTTCAGTATCGAGGCGAAGTTCATGACCATCGGACCCTTGTAGTGGGTGCCGGTCTTGATGCTGGCCGATTGAGTGTCGTAGACCGAGACGCAGTGATCGAGGGTGCCGTGATCGCGGGCGGCCGATATATCGGACCTTACCAGCGACACATCGCTTCCCTCGGCCAGGTCCATTTCCCCGGCGTCCATGCGGATGGCGTGAAAAGAGGTCTGGGACTCCTTGATGATGTCGTCCTGCGAGGAGAACTCCAGCATGGGATACTTGGGGCAGAAGCGCCAGGATTTCTCGCCGTCCACGACGTATTTCCCCAGGCCGAATCCGATCACCGTGATGCCGTCCTCGGGTTTCAGGTACGACACCGGATAGTAATTGTACGACTGCGCGAGGCCCGAGATATGGGGGTAGAAGAGGTTTCCGTGCATTCCCCCGGCGACCCTCTGCAGGAGCACGGCCATCTTCTCGTCGCCGAGCCTGTATCCGATCGCCTCTAGGTACGATCTCGTCTCCTCGGAGAAGATCGACGCATAGATTTGCGGCGATAGATACTTGGCGAGCTGGTTGGACAATTGTTCGAGCGCATTGGATTTCTCCGCCAGTTCCTCCTCCCGTTGCTTCAGTTCGGTGATGTCGGACTAGACGGCGAC
>CAZPAH010000210.1:0-2621 GCA_964584495.1 uncultured bacterium
AACGAAAGAGAAAACGGCTATCGCAGAAGAACCATCTTCCTCGTTATGACCTCGCCGGGCATCCTCAGCCGGTAGAAGTACACTCCCGAGGCGACGGCCCTTCCCTGCTCGTTGGTGCCGTCCCAGGCGATCTCCTGCGCACCCGCCCCGAAGAGGCCGTCGGCCAGGGTGGCTACAAGTCTTCCCCGTACATCGTAGACGCTCAGGTTTATCCGGGTCGGCCCCGGAAGGCTGAAGGAGATCACGGTCGAAGGGTTGAACGGGTTGGGGAAGTTCCGTGGACCTGCGAACCTCTCCGGTTCGAGCGGCCCGCCGCCCGGCTCCGGTCCGGGACCTGTATCGCATGTATCGCACCTGACGACATTGATCGTGTCGATCCCCTCGAAGAGAAACTCCCCGACTCGGCCGCTGATCCTGATCTCCACCCTGTCGCCCCCGGGAAGGATCGCGATCACTTCATCCCTCGGGAATTTCGCCATCATCCTGCGGTAGCATCTTATTCCGTATTTGCAGGTCCATTCGGGAGAGACCTCGCCGTTCAGGAGGATCGAGCTCCTGTCGATATCGTAGATGTTATGCCCGCTCCCGCAGGGGAATCCGATCGTCGCCGTAATCCAGCGCCCCTGCGATTCCACGTTCAGCGCACGCGGACATATCCTGACGCTTGCCCGGACGACCTCCAGCGTGTCGGAGAATTCCGGCACGACGGTCACCATGTTAGAGAAGGGAGACTCGTTGCCGTAGCGGTCGACAGCCGTCACCATGAGATAGAGCGGCACGCCCGCCTCGAACCCCCTGATCCTGTAGTAGCTATCCGGCGTAAGGACCAGCATCGTGTCGGCCGTCGCCGAAACCTCCCTGTAGACGCGGTAATTCCTGACATCGCCGTCCCCGAATTTCATGAAGTTCATGACCAGCATCTCTCCGGTCGTATCGGCCCACGCGAAGGGCGCCCCGGCGTTCCCCTCCCACGGGAAACGGAACGACCTGTAGGCTGTGCACCCGCCGGAGAGGAACATTTCGAACGCCTTCGTCCCGTCGCCTTGCACCTCGGTCATGATCGGGCCGGACGACCCCCAGCCTATGACGGTATTGCCTCCGGGAAGCCTCTGAACGTTACCCATTTCCTCCGCGTGAACCGGCGGCGCGTTCCGGTACTCCCAGACCTGCGTCGCAACGAGGCTCTCCTCGTCGAGCATATATTCGACCGCCCTCGATCCCTCCGGATCGTCCGGGTCTCCGTTATCGTAGATCGTAATATTCCCGTTGGGGAGCCTCCGGACATCGTTCTGGCCGGTGAACCACAGCGTATCGCCCTCGAGCGTGAACTGGTTGTTCATGCCCCCGAACCGCCAGATGATCTCGCCCGTGAGGCGACTTATCTTCGTCACCTCGTTCTGGTAGCCGCACGATATCAGGATATTTCCCTCGGCGTCGTAGTCGACCGAATTGATATCGGCGTAACGTATCGTGCTCGCCGTGAGATCGGTCTTCGTGTCGAGGATGTTGAAAAAATCCACCGTCCTCCACTGGAAGACGAGGTTCTTCGATTGATCGAGCTCCTGCACGACATTCCCCACTACCTTGGCGTCGGGGTCGCCGTGCTCGACCATGCGGCTCATGTCGATGACCTGCGGATCGTCGCATATGAACACGACGTGGCCGTTCGGGAGGATATGGAAATCGTGGTTGTTGATCGGGTACATGTTCACGGAGGTAAAGCTGTCGATGACCGTGTAGGCATCGTCCATCGTATAGAAATAGTCGTTCTGCATGAACGAGAGCAACCCGTTCGGCTGCTTCTTGAAATCCCAGACCTGCACAGGCATCCTCCTGAAAAAGGCGGGGAAGCCGTCATTCTCTAGGATCATCATGTAATAGGACGGTGTCGAATCGTTGGGAGCAGGGATATTCGCGGCGAATATCTTCCCCCGGCCGGGATCGTCCAGGACCGTTATATCCGGCACCGGCAGATCGCGCGGGAGCGTGAACCTTTCGGGGTCGGGACCTGGGGGATGGCATTTGAGCCGGCCCCCCCCGCCGGCGGCGGCGGGCCGCGGGCAGGCGGATCTCTCCGGTCTCCCCTCATCCGGCCGGTAATCGGCGATTCTCGATTTTATGCTGAAGCTGTGGGCGTGGATCTCGGCCCCGCCCTCCGTTACCTTGACGGTGACGATCTCTCCCAGCTCGAACCCGTGATGCGGCTTGAAAACTGCCGTTTCCGAATCGTCGGCAATCGTCCAGCTTCCTTCATGAACGCCGCTTATAGAGCCTTCGACTATTACCGAGGACCTCCACGGGAAATGTTCCGCCTCGAGCGGTTCGCCCGGCCTGAATATAAGCGTGCTGTTCGGGGACACGTACTCTGCGCCGGGCCTCGGGGAGAGGTAGACAAAGAGGTTGTCGTTCGATTTAGAGGATGCCCCGCCGGCGCGCGATACGGCGAGCGTCATGATGAAAAGCAGAACGGCCGCTTTCCTCATTTTAAGCACCTCCGCTTGGTGCAATCGAGCCGGTGCATCCGGCCCCGCGGGTTGCGGCGCGAATGGGCCCGGAGCCATGCATACTATATATAAGTATAGCACAGATCGGGCGGCAGGTGTTGGTCGAGAACGATAAAT
>CAZPAH010000211.1:0-2611 GCA_964584495.1 uncultured bacterium
CGATCCGCAACCGGCCTCCGTCGCGCCGGGCGCACGGCGGCTCGGCTGGCAATGAAAGCCGGGAAACTATCTCTTTGAGTTTTCGCCCGCCCTCCAGGAGAAGGAGGGAGGACTAGCCGTCAGAAATCGACGCCCGGATTCCGTCCCTGTCGGCGCGGACGGAGCGGACGGACCACCTCTGTTTAGGCGGCCAGTGCCAAGTTGTCGTTGGCAATTGTGTTTTTCCACCTGTTTTACGAGGGTGATGGCACCTCGGCACGCTTCTCTCACTTCCTCTATCCCCGTCGAATCCATTCGCCCCCAAAAGTGAAGCAACAAAGTTAATATAGGCGCATTCCGGTCGATTGTAAAGGCACGAAAACGGGGTTTCCGCGCGGAAACCGCCCCGCCCGTTGAATAATATTCTTTTATGCTTGTAATTATTCTGAAACCTGGGCTACCTTGTTAGCGTTTAAGTAGGAAAAGCGGGCATAGGCGGTAGTTTTTCAATCCCATTCATTTAGGCCAAGAAGGAGGAATCTAAATGAAAAAAGCCCTTTTATTGCTTGTCGCGTTATCACTGGCGGCGAGCACCGTGGCCGCGGAGGAGCTCAAGTACCTGGACAAGCTCCCTCCGATAATCGACCGCGATATCTTCTTCGGCGATCCGGAGATCGCGGGAGGACAGATCTCGCCCGACGGAAAGTTCATATCTTTCCTGAAGACATACAACGGGCAGCTCAACATATGGGTCAAGGGAGTCGATGAGCCGTTCGACGCGGCCCGCCCGATGACGGCCGACGACACCCGCCCCGTCTTCCGCTACGGGTGGACACAGGACGGCAAGTACCTCCTCTACATCCAGGACAAGGGCGGCGACGAGAATTTTCACGCGTACGTCATCGACCCTACCGAGAAGCCGGCGGAGGGTCATGATATCCCCAAGGCGAGGGACCTCACCCCGATCGACGGCATCAGGGTGACATTTTACTCGTTCCCGGAAAAGACGCCCGACATCATCTTTCTCGGCCTCAACGACCGCGACGAGCGATTCCACGATGTATACAAGGTGAAGATATCGACCGGCGAGCGCGAGCTGGTATGGGAAAACACCGAGGAGATGAGCGGTTTCAACTTCGACCTCGACGGAAACCTGAGAGTGGCCACGAGGGAGACCGATGACGGCGGAACGGAGTTCTTCCGCGTCGACGGAAAGGATCTCACCTCGATCTACACGGTGACGAACGAGGAGAACGCGGCAATCATAAGGTTCACCAAGGACGGCAAGCGCGCCTACATGATCACCAACAAGGGGGATCAGAACGACCTTACCAGCCTCGTATACTTCGATCCGATGACGGGCAAGACGGAGCTGATCGAGACCGATCCGAAGAAAGAGGTCGATTTCGGCAACGCCATGTTCTCGAACGTCACGAAGGATATCATCGCGACGACATACGAAGGCGACAGGACACGCATCTACTGGAAAGACAAGAAATTCGAGAAAGCCTACAAGAAGCTCAAAAAGGATCTGAAGAAGGAGATCGGCGACGGGGATCTGTTTTTCGGTTCCTCGACGAACGACGACCGCTACTATATCGTCGTCGTGACGAGCGATATCAACCCGGGCGTCGCCTACTTCTACGATATGGAGACGGGCAAGGCGAAATTCCTGTACAAGCCCCGCCCGAACCTGCCGAGCGAGTATCTCGCTCATATGAAGCCGATCCAGTACAAGTCGAGGGACGGCCTGACGATCCACGGGTACCTTACCGTTCCCAAGGGTATTAAGGCCAAGAACCTTCCCGTCGTCGTCAATCCCCACGGCGGTCCGTGGGCGCGCGACAGCTGGGGATACAACCCAGAAGCCCAGTTCCTCGCCAACAGGGGATACGCCGTTCTTCAGATGAACTTCCGTTCCTCGACAGGCTACGGCAAGGCGTTCTTCAACGCCGGCAAGAAAAAATGGGGCGACGAGATGCAGAACGACATCACCGATGGAGTGAAGTATCTCGTCGACGAGGGGATCGCCGATCCCGAGATGGTCGCGATCTACGGAGGCTCGTACGGTGGGTACGCCACCCTGGCCGGTCTCGCCTTCACCCCCGATCTCTACTGCTGCGGCGTTGACTATGTCGGGGTATCGAACCTTCTCACGCTGCTAAGCTCGATCCCGCCGTACTGGGAGACCGCCAGGAAGTTCTTCGACGAGCACGTGGGCAATCCGGAGAACCCCGAGGACATCGAACGCCTAAAGAGGCAGTCCCCCCTCTTCTCGGCCGAAGAGATCAAGGCTCCGCTCCTGGTAGTCCAGGGGGCCAACGATCCCCGCTGCAAGGTGCCCGAGGCCGAGCAGATAGTGATAGCGATGCGCGATCTGTGATGGGAAGTGGTTTTTGTTGTGTAAGAGTTTTTGTTTCGCCCCTCATTCCTTATCAAATCTTAGGAAGAATTATGTTGTTTTGGTTCTGGTATTTCCCTTTGCGGTCAGCGTATGAAGTTTTACAGCACTTTTGTGTCTGCGATGCTGAGCCCAGGGAAACAGTGACAGGCATAAGTCGATTACAGTTGCATCCAAAGCATAGACAGTATTTTTCAACGTGATGCCAAAATCTTCGTTGGCGTATAATCG
>CAZPAH010000212.1:0-2581 GCA_964584495.1 uncultured bacterium
TTCGCGTATCCCCGCTCGTTCTTGACAAGGAGAACGAGGTGCTCGTTCCCGGTTTTTCCCCTGATATGCTTCTTCTCTCTATGTCCCGCGCGGGCGAGGTACGTCTCCATTCCGAGAATAGGTTTTATCCCGACCCTCTCCGCCTCCTTCATGAACGGAATCGCCCCGAAGAGATTCCCGTGATCGGTGAGGGCGACCGCTCCCATACCCATCTGCTTGGCGGCCTGGACGAGATCGGTGATCCTTATCGCCCCGTCGAGAAGACTATATTCGGAGTGGTTGTGCAGGTGAACGAAACTAGCGCCGGCCATGATCAGGTTACCTCCCGGACGCCTATCTTAACATAAATCCGAATTCTTCGACAGCAGTGTTTCCGGCAAGGTCGCTGATCTCCACATGAAGCTTCGCGGCACCGGGATCGATCGAGGATGGGATCGGTATCGAAAGATATTCGCGGAACTCATCCCATTCGCATACCATGCGCCGCCCGTCCAGGGTGGCGGTCACCGACCACGGATCGATTCCGCTCCCCGTCTCGATGACCGGAACGATGCATCTGTAATCCTTGAAAAAACCGCTGCCGGCCGCCACCTCATCGAAGGCCGCGTATTTCATTCGGGGAGGAAGCCCGTCCTCGAGGAAGATGAAGACTCCTCCTTCGTCTATCTTCACCTTGCCCCCCTCCATGGCCGGAGCTCCGACGCATTTCCATTTCCCCTTCTTCCAGGTGAACAGGGCGGCCTGCCTCTTCAAGCCGGCGACTAGCTTGAGCGGCTTCCTGATGTTCTCGGAGGGAAAATCAAGCGCGAATACCGGAGAAAGAGGGTTAAGATCCGGCGGCAGCTCTCCCGGCGGGGCCGCCGCGGTAAGGATACAGGGGATCCTGCCTATAACCGACTGCGCTTCGATCACGACATCTATCGAATCGCATATCGCAATCGTGGGCGAAGCAGACCCCGACGAAAGGGGATATATCCTGAAAGCGGATACATCCCTCGCCGGATAGCCCCTGTAGTCGAGCCCTGCGACGAGAAAAACATTGATGCCTTCCTCCACCTCTTCGACATTTATCCGTGCCGCGTAGGAAAGGGGACCTCTCCTGCACAGTTTCAGGGTATCGGGCGACCCGGCCGACAGCCTCAGGGCCAGCGGAGGAGCGGCCATGATCCTGTCCGAGATGATTTCGAGGACTATATCTTCGCGGTAGCCGCTCAGGGAAGTTTCGAAAAAGGCCTCGTCCTCCTCCACTCTCCTCACCGGCGAGGCGAAGTAATCCGTTACAGACGCTCCACGGCGATCGGTAACCTCGCACCTGTAAACCGCGCTGCTATCATTTGTTACGAGGGCTCTCTTGAACTTTCCGACCACATTGAGCGGCAGACGGCTCCACAGGGAACCCCCGTCGAGCGATTCGAACAATCTCTCGGTTACTTCTCCCCCGTCGGGATCGACGGCGGCCACTATCGCCTCGGGAGCCGTCTCGAGTTTTCTTGAGGCCGTTATTACCGGGCAATCGTTCATGGCGAAGGTGAAAACCGCGCGGGAAAGGTTCCCCGAAGCATCTTTCGCCACGATCTCTCCCCGGTGGAAACCTCTCTCCAGATATGTGCCGTCCGAACGTTCCGGATCGTTGTGAACGACCCCCTCCCCCTGCCTGTCTCTGCGAGTGTTCCCCTTTTTCCGGTAAAGGACCGTGTAGCGCCCGGCCGGTCCCTCGCCTAGGATATCGTACTCCCGCCTTATATCCCCCGATTGCGAGTAGGAAAAACTTATATTACGCATCCTGTATACCGGCTTCCCGTCGACGAGAATATCCAGTTCGAGCGGAGCCATCCTGTAGCTCCCGTATCCCTGCTCGTCCCATACGGATACGGCGAAGGCGCACCCGCCCGAGACCTGTAGCGTGTCGTTAAGCAAGTACCTGTCGGCACCGGAAGCCCGGAACAGGTAGACCGCCGGAAAGGGGCGGCAGTCGACCGAGCTCCCCGGCAGGACCGGTACCGCCTCGATCCCCGAAATAACCGGTCCCACTGCGTCCGGCAGACTGTATATTTCCTCCAGAGGATTGAACGGATGCCCCGATTCATCACGCAGCTCGAAATGCAGATGTGGGGCGCTAGTTCCCGAACATCCCGAATAGCATACCGTATCTCCCACCGTGAAGGGGTATGCCCCTTCCGGAAGAGTCAGATCGCACCATGATTCTCCCCTCTGCATCCTGTAGTGCCAGGTCAGAGAATCGATCTCCCTTGTGAACCCGTCGAGATGGGCGTAAACGGCCGTGCGGCCGTCGTTCAGTTTCAGGTAAAGTGCCTTTCCGTATCCTGTCGGCGAGATCTTGACCCTGCTCGCGTAACCGTCGGAAATACCGAGGCATGGAAGGCCCACGATGCCGAACGAGCGAAGATCGATTCCGGCGTGATAATGGCCTTCCCGGAACTCGCTGAAACTTGAGCTGAGCCTTCTCTCGCCGTGAAGCGGCCATAGATAGATTTCGCCGGCCGCCCGCCGGGAAAGCGAAGCCAGGAGAATCATAAATATTAATATCCCGCGTCTCATATCCAGTGCAAGTTATCACCGC
>CAZPAH010000213.1:0-2556 GCA_964584495.1 uncultured bacterium
AGTCGAGATCGAGGGAGGAATTTATCGAGTTCCTCGTGGACGGGGAGGGGCTTAAATCGTCCCACGATCTCATGAGCCGCTGGATCGATCAGAGGAAGAACTACAGCCAGGAGCACGAGCATATCCTCATAGGACCGCTGAAGGAGGATCAGTACGAATATCTAAGGAGCGTGACCTTCCTTGTAAATCCGGACCAGCTGAGTCTCATGATCATCGGTGCGCAGTATAACAGCGCTCCAGGGGATCCTCCTCCGGCCATCGCCCCGTTCGGCTCGGGGTGCATGCAGCTCGTCTCGCTTTTCGGCGATCTTCACGTTCCCCAGGCGGTCGTGGGATCGACCGATATCGCGATGCGCCAGTATCTTCCGCCCGACATTCTAGCGTTCACGGTGACGAAGCCCCTATTCGAGCAGCTCTGCCGCCTGGACGAAAGGTCTTTTCTCTACAAGCCGTTTTGGAAGAATCTGAGAAAGGCGAGAACCGGTGGTGAAGCCTGAAGTAGTCGTCAGCAAATGTCTCGGGTTCGACGCGTGCCGGTATAACGGGCAGACGGTGCCGGACCGGTTCGTCGAGAAGCTGGGGAAGCATGTTGGTTTCAAGCCGGTCTGCCCCGAGGTGGAACTCGGGCTCGGAGTCCCGAGGCCTCCCATCCGGATCGCCGAGAGAGGCGGCAAGGTGGAGCTTTATCAGCCTTCGACCGAGAGGTTTCTCACGGAAGAGATGATCTCGTTCATCGACCGGTACCTCTCGTCGCTGCGGGATGTCGATGGGTTCATTCTTAAGAACCGTTCTCCCTCCTGCGGGTTGTCCGATGTCAAGATCCACCATGGAATGGAAGAGAAGGCGGGATCGAGAAGGGGTAACGGTTTTTTCGGGGGTGCGGTCCTGGATCGTTACCCGTGGGCCGCCGTGGAGGATGAGGGGCGTTTGAGGAACTTCCGGATCCGCGAGCATTTTCTGATCAAGCTTTTCACGCTGGCCCGGTTCAGGGAAATCGAGTCCGGTAAGAGCATGGGGGATCTCGTCGACTTCCACAGCCGTCACAAGCTTCTCTTTCTCGCCTACAACCAGACACGCTACAGAAGCTGCGGGAGGATCGTCGCCAACCACGAAAGATTGAAGGCCGGCGAGGTATTCGTAAAATACGAGGAGGAGATGCATCATCTTCTCGGCGCCCTGCCGAGGCAGGGGGCGATGATCAACACCCTCCTTCACGCCTTCGGCTGGATCTCCAAGGGCTTATCGAAGGAAGAGAAGGAGTACTTCCTCAACACGGTCGAGGAGTACAGGGACGAGCGTGTTCCCCTCGGCACCGTGCTGCACTTGATAAATTCGCACGCGATACGGTTCGGAAACGAGTACCTGGGCAGCCAGGTTCTCCTGAAGCCCTACCCGGAGAAGCTGGCCGAGATAACCGATTCCGGGAAAGGGAGAGATTACTAGGGGCCTCCTTATGGGCTATTACTCCGAAAAGCTGTCGGGAAACCTCTTGAAGCGCTGCTACGAAGTGGCTTCTCCCAGGGTGAGGAGGTACCTCGAGGCTGAAGTGAATCATCTCGCCTGCAGGCTGGAGGGGCGGGGGTCGGTACTGGAACTCGGCTGCGGCTACGGGAGGGTCTCTTTCGGGCTTGCCCCTGCGGTGGGGCATGTTACCGGGATAGATACCTCGAAGGAGTCCCTTCTGCTGGCCCGTGAAATGGGGAGGAAGCACGAGAACTGCATCTTCGCCGCGATGGACGCGACGCGCCTGGGATTCGTCGACAACGCCTTCGACGCCGTCGTGTGCGTCCAGAACGGGATCTGCGCCTTCAATGTCGACATGCGGTCACTGGTCGAGGAAGCGCTGCGGGTCGCGAGGCCGGGCGGCCTTGTAATATTCTCGAGCTATTCCGAGCGGTTCTGGCCGCACAGGCTCGAGTGGTTCGAGACGCAGGCCGCGGCGGGGCTGCTCGGCGAGATCGATTACGAGGCGACGGGCGACGGTGTCATCGTCTGCAGGGATGGATTCCGCGCAGGCGCGCTCGGCGAGGCCTGGTTCGGGGAACTCTTCTCGGGCCTTGGGATCGAGCCGCGTATATCGGAAATAGACCGCTCAAGCATCTTCTGCGAGGTCGAAAAACCTTAGGGGCGGGGGGAGAGGTATCCTCCCTCGAGGAGGAAATCTCTCAGCCGGCCGGCCGCGATGCGGTGACCGTCCCTGTTCCAGTGACCCTCCATCGGATGCGAGGTAATGATATTTCGCGCGGCGCTTTCACCGAATACAGGAGTGAGATCGAGACATGGGATATCGACCGATTCGAGGTAGCTCTCAAGCTCTCCGGTCCACCGGGGGATGGGAACGGTCTGAGGCGGCGGAACGATCATAACAACGAGGCGGCCGCCGTCCTCCTTGCACCGCGTATCGAGTCTTTCCATCAAGCTTTTCGCAAGCGGCAGATAATTGCCGGCGGCGGGGTTCGAGCCGTCGTCCTCCTTCGCTGCCGATTTTTCGTAGAGGATCCTGTAGTGTGCCTTCGTCATCCTGTGCCTGACGAAATTCCACAGATAGGATCTTGC
>CAZPAH010000214.1:0-2452 GCA_964584495.1 uncultured bacterium
AGGAATATCCAGCTCGAAATGGTTGTCTTCCAGAATATCCTTGATATTCACCTGCAGCCCTATAACCCTGTCGGGTGCGATCCTCCGTATCACGACCACGCCGTTCATCCTCGCCTTTGACGACAAGCCCCTCGCTAGCGCAAGCGATCCGACCAGGGTGAGCTCCCGTTTGTAATCGAATCCTCCGGGGAGCCCGACCTCGCCCAGGACGAACACTTTCTGGCTCTGGAAGGTATTGACGATTACTGTAATCTCCGGATTCCTGACGATGGTCGAGAATTTCTCCGTCAATATGCTGTCCACCTGGACGGCTGTCATCCCCTCCACGTAAACCTCGCCCACGTACGGGTACGAAATCTTCCCGTCGGGGCGCACCTTTATCTTTCCCCGCGAGAGCTTCTCGTTGTAAAGGAATTCCACGGTGATCTCATCGTCGTATCCTAGGAGGTAGCTCTCCGGTTTCATCGCGTGCGGAATCTCCTGCGGATCGAGCGACCGCACCTCGATATCCCCCCCTGAATTAGATATGAATTTGTTACCTCCGCCGCAACCTTGTAAGCTGAAAACGAAAAGCAGGGCTGTGACAATAAATATCCGCGAGAAGATAGCTCCAACCTCCATTGCACCCAACCGAACCGGCCGCAAGGCTGCCGACACAAGATCAAAATCCGTAACTTGGTGCAAATTTAACCCGTTAGAAACAGTATGTCAAACTAGATTTGTGGCAAGATATATGCCAGAACGTTAATAAGCTCCTTTTCTGGCAATTACAGCCGGAATGGTCTTGAGCATGATCTTCAGATCGGTGATGAAACTTCTCTTTCGGATATACTCGAGATCCAGCCGCATCCACTCCTGAAATCCAATATGGCTCCGGCCGGTAATCTGCCAGAAGCAAGTGATACCGGGAGTTACATCCAACCGTCTCCTTTGCCAGGGAAGGTAATGTGACACTTCAGATGGAAGGTTCGGGCGCGGTCCCACGAGGCTCATATCCCCCTTGAGAACGTTAAGCAGCTGCGGGAGCTCATCGAGGCTGGACCTGCGAAGGAAACGTCCGACCTGGGTTACTCTTGGGTCTTCCTTTAGCTTGAAAATCGGGCCTTCCACTCCGCTGAGCGGCCTAAGCGACCCGATTACATTTTCCGCTCCCGTATGCATCGAGCGGAATTTATAAAAATCAAATTCTACACCGTTACGGCCCACCCTCTTCTGCTTGAACAGAATCGATCCGGGCGAATCGAGCTTGATTAAGATGATGATAACCGGGATTATCGGTAGCAACAGCAAGAGTATAAGCGTCGTAATGACTAGATCCGACATACGTTTCAGGAAGAGGTACATCTTCCTGTCGGCCACTTCTTGGACTCTGGCATCTTCCGGAATAAATTCTTCGGGAGCGAGAACTGCTTCGTTGAGCTCAGGGTATGCCGTCATCTTTCTCCTCCAAAAAAAGCCCAAGCCGATCGCTTCAGCCTGGGCATCGAGGCACTAAAAAACGCCTGCGATAGAAACTAACTCCAAAAACCTTTTCAAACCAGCACCGAAGCAATTTCTATAGCAAACGTTTCTTAAACGGACCTCCCTTTACTAAATGGATTTTATCACAATCCCACGCTTGCTGTCAATAGGAATTACGCGGATGTTAACGGGGTTTTCAGCAGGTCAGCGCCGCGTAGATGATGGGGATCATAATTTCGTGGTGGCCCGTGAGCTGTATCGACCTGCCGCCGAACGCCGAGGGACGTTTGAGAACGTTCTCGCACGGTCTGTAATGTTGTATCATATCGAGATTGCAGGTAGTCAACCCCTTGAAACCGGCTCCGAGGTTGCGGGCTATGCTGAAGGCTTTGAGAAAGACCTCTGGAAGGATCACGGCCGACCCGGCGTTTATAGCCACTCCCCCCTTCCTACCGAGCCGCTCGACCCTTGCGCAGAATATCCTGAAATCCCTTGCCGACAGCTCGCCCCAGATCGCGCCGTCAAAACCGGGATGCTGGTTGACTATATCCGTTCCGATCGCTATATGAACAGTCGCGGGGCAACCGAGCCTGCAGGCCTGAGCCAGTATGCTCCGGTCCATGTTTGGAGCACCTCGATCTATGATGCAACGGCCCACCGATTCCCCCAGGCCGTACCCGCTTTCCCGCCCCTTCGTCACGGCATCGAATAGGATATCGGCCGTTTCCCGCGAGAAACCGAATATCCCCTCTTCCAGGTTGGCGGCGACATCCTCCGATGTCTCACCAAAAAAGGCTATCTCCAGATCGTGTATGACCGACGCGCCGTTCATGGCGAGGGTTGTAGCATATCCCCTCTTCATCATCTCGATGAAGTAGGGCGGAAGACCACATTTCACTATATGTGCGCCGAACATCCATATCATTTCCCTACCTCTGGCCGAACGGCTTCTTCTCAAGGCGAGAACCAGCTCCCGCAGCCTCGGCACGGC
>CAZPAH010000215.1:0-2451 GCA_964584495.1 uncultured bacterium
ACCCACTTCACCGAATCGGCAGACGCCGGCGACGGCAGGTCCGCGAAGCTCGAGGAGAAGCAGCCCACGATAGACCGTTCCCTGGCGATCGATGGACTTTTCGTTCATAACGTGGGAAAGCTCCAGATGAACGTTACGAACTGGGGATTATTCGGCTCGCTTCCGAGCAGCAACTACCCGATGGCGGAATCCCCGTCGGCCCAGTGGCCCGCCGGCTCGGGAGTCGAGTATCTCTACGCGGCCGGACTCTGGGTCGGAGCCCTGAAGAACGGTATACCATTAGTTTCAACAGGATACCCCGAAACCGAATTCTACCCCTCCGACAATCCGGTCGACAGGATCTACCGGACGTTCGACGGGGACATTGGAGGGAAGCATTATCCGGACAATCCCGATGACGACTACGACGGTCTGATCGACGAGGACTGGCTCAACGGAATCGATGACGACGGCGATGGAGCGATCGACGAGGATTACGCGGCCGTAGGAACGCAGATGTTTTCATGCTGGTTCAGCGACGACCAGCCGAAATCGACCATCATATGGCCCGAGCACACGCCGCTCCACGTGAAGGTCCGGCAGGAGAGCTACCAATGGTCAGAGGATGGGGATAACGAGTACGTAGGGGTGCGTTACTATATAGAGAACACGGGCAACGATTATCTCTCGGACGTCTACTACGGGATATACGCCGATGTAGACGCCGGTCCGAGGGGCAGGAGCAACTACCACAGGGACGATCAGGTAGGATTTATCGAGGACATTCGCTGTTCCCCTTTCGGCGAGGACCAGATACCGGTAAGGGTTAACGTGGCCTATGTCTACGACGACGACGAGGATGGTGGTATAACCACCGGTTATTTCGGAGTATCGATGATCAATTACCCGATGCGTTACCATAATGCGAAATACAAGGAGTTGGCCTTCAGGCTTCCGGACCGCATGTTTACCTGGGTAAACGCCTTCCGTGTCTTTTCGAGCCTCCTCCCCTTCGAGTCGGGGGGTGAGCCGACAAACGACCAGGAACGGTACAAGGCCCTCTCGGAATGGCAGTGGGATGAGGATACCCTCTTTCCCAACGACTACAAGATACTCGTCTCCGTGGGGGATTTCGAGCTCGACCCGGGGGACGAGCCGTTCGTGCTCGATATCGCCTTCGTAGCGGGCGAGGGGCTCGACGGCATGCTTCAGAGCGCGGCGAACGCCGCCTTGAGGTTCGACGGGATATGGGTAGACGCCGACAAGGACATCCTCACAGGCATTGATGGGCGAGAGACCCCCGCCCTCGGCCCCCTCGACACCTGGTATCCAGATGCCTGCAAGGATATAGACTGGGTAGTACATGTCGAGAAAGGGGAAACCTGCTGGACCAACTACGACTGCTACCTGGAGAGGTGGAAGTTCGCCTACAGCGGATGCTTCCATCCCTACGACTCGTACCTCAAACGCTTCCAGACGGGCGTCGACGGCAAGGAGCACCAGGTTCACTGGGTCTCAGGCGTCGCTCCTCCTCCCCCCAACATGAGGGTCGCACCGGGCGATCATGAGGTGATGGTCTTCTGGGATGACTTCAGCGAGACGGTTATCGACCCCCTCCTTCTCCGGTCTGACTTCGAAGGGTACCAGGTCTGGAGGGCGGACAACTGGCACAGGCCGCTGGGGACGAACATACTCAACGGACCTTCCCCCGATCTCTGGCGGCTGATGGAGACGAGGGATATCGTAAATGGAGTCAAGCCCGATATAGACTTCCACAAACCGTACTCGAGCGGAGGGTGGGAGTACGAACCGGTAGCATGGATGGCCGACCGGGACGACTATATAAGGATGTTCGAGGAAACGATATGGTACTCGCCGATGGATACCGTGCCATGCCCTCCCGGCCTGGACGATCTCGAGTGCGATACGCTGGAGGCGCTCGCGAGGTACAATCTGGGGCTGGAGGGGGGAAAACGGTACTACAAGTATATCGACAGGACCGCGAAGAACGGTATCCCCTATTTCTATGCCGTCACCGCCTACGATCACAAGTTCACATCGGGCGTTCCGTCGGCGCCCGGAAGGTATGCGGCTCCCGAAGCGAATTTC
This sequence comes from uncultured bacterium, assembly GCA_964584495.1. Lineage (GTDB taxonomy): Bacteria > Krumholzibacteriota > Krumholzibacteriia > Krumholzibacteriales > Krumholzibacteriaceae > CAZPAH01. Next base: position 2,089 of record CAZPAH010000215.1, read on the forward strand.
ATGTATATCGAAGCCTGCTCCGGAACCCAGTCGGCCGAGGAATTCGACGGTGACAAGGTCTACGTCGTTCCCAACCCGGTGACCACCGATGCGATGCAGCCCTGGCAGCTGGGACCGACCAACGCCGATCCGAGCGGAATCAAGTGCGAGTTCAGGAACCTGCCCGCCTGCTTCTGCACCGTCAGGATCTATACCATAGCGGGGGACCTCGTGCAGACGTTGATCCACCAGGGCGACGATGGAAACGGATCGCTTAAATGGAATCTTCTCTCCAGGAACGGACAGGACGTCACCAGCGGAGTCTACCTCTACAGCGTCGAGCCCGAAGACCACAGATTCCAAAGAACCGTCGGGAAATTCGTG
>CAZPAH010000216.1:0-2432 GCA_964584495.1 uncultured bacterium
TCCTCCGATTTCATCGACGTGGAAGCATACATGGACGTGGACCTCAGGGTGGGCGATCTTTGATCCGACCCGGTCCCATGCGCCGGATGAGCCGTGGGAGCGGAGGAAAGATTTGGAATAAATGAGCTATTCGCAGCGAATAATCCTGCCGGCCCTCATCGCCGCCTGCCTGGCCGCCGTTCCGTTTCACGGAGCCGGTGCGGCGGTCCTGAGCGACGCCAGGAGCATAGCCATGGCCGGCGGCTACACGGCTGTCGCGCGCGGCTGCGACGCCGTATGGTTCAATCCCGCTAATGTCGCTTTGGATGGCTCTCCCGTCTTCCAGCTGAATCTATTCGCCGCGGGCTCGGCCCTCAACAACAACTCATTCTCTTTTTCCGACTACAGGAAGTACAACGGCGCATATATATCCGAATCCGAAAGGTACGACCTGCTGGCTAAAATCCCGCCGGGAGGTTTGGAGTTCAAAGGCTCGGCGGGAGCCTCCATCCTCTCGTTCTCGTCGGGACCGTTCGTCCTCTCGACCACTGCCGAGGCCGACGGCCGAGGAAACCTGTCGAAGGATCTCGTCGATCTCGCTTTCTTCGGCAACGCCATCGGGCAGACGGTGGAGATAGATGATGCCGATGCCGGCGGATTGGCCCATATCGACTTCAATATCTCCTACGGCCGCAATCTCGGCAGGTACGGTTGGGGCGTCCTTGCGGCGGGAGTAACCGTCAAATACATAAAGGGCCTTGCATATTTCGACGTACGAAGATCGGAGGGATTCGCCTCTACCGGCACGGAAGGTCTCGACGCCGGCGGAGCGGTATCGATACTGTCGGCGACGGGAGGGGCCGGGCTCGGGCTCGACATCGGCGTCGCCGCCACGCGGGGAGAGCGCTGGACTTTCTCCGCGGGCTTGAGGAATGCCCTTTCTTTCATAGACTGGAACAGGGAAACCACCATCAACGAATACATTTTTGAGATCACCTCCCTCACGGCGGAAACGGCCGATGAAAACTCTACGATCGTCTCCGATGAAATCGAACGTCCGGCAGGAACATTCAGATCCTCGCTCCCACTTTCGCTCAATATCGGAGCTGCCAGGAATACCTGCGATTTCCTGTTCGCCGGAGACCTGAAATTCGTACTGAAGAAGGCGGCCGGCTCGCGTGACCGGGCGGAGTTTTCCCTCGGATCGGAATACAGAGGTATAGGATTCATGCCCCTGAGGGCGGGGGTCTCTTTCGGCGGATTCCACGGCCTATCCACGGCGCTCGGGTGGGGATTCAGGGTTTCGGCGTTTCACATAGATTTCGCCTGGGCGACATCGGGAACGCTTTTCCCATCGATGAACAACGGTTTCTCGATAGCGATCTCATCGGGACTGTCCTTCATGGGAGAAGCGAATGGACCCCGCTTTCATGAAGTCGACTCCGTGATCGCTCCGCATGGTCCTTCGATCGATTAACGATAACCTTTCCAATTTATGTTGACAACACCCTCAAATCGGGGGATTCTGTAGTCACCAAGGCCAAAACGTAATTTCCAATGATCGGGAGGTGGGCCGATGAATGGATACAAAATGGTGGCGCTGCTGGGCTTTTCATCCCTGTTGTTATTTTCAATCCTCGAAGCCGGAACGATCGACAAGGGAGGGGAAGAGGCCTTCGGTCTCTACAAGGAGAGCGATTTCGAGCGTCCGCTCAGCTGCCGGCAGTGCCATATAGATATCTACGAGCAGTGGCGGCAGGCGCTCATGTCCCAGGCCTATACCCACCACTGGGATGAAATCGAATACTTCGATCTCGCCCTGAAACATGCGGAGCAGGATCCCTCGCTGGCGGACGTCGTGGCGAACTGCAACGGCTGCCACACGCCGATAGCATTCCTTTCCGGGATTAAAACCCCGCCGAGGCCCGAGGAAGGGAGCAGGGCCAACGAAAGCGTGTCCTGCGATATCTGTCATACAATTGACGGCAGGGTCGACGGTACACCCCACAATTTCAATTTCACCAGCAGGCCGGGAAATACAAAATTCGGCAACAGGAGTGGAGTGGAGAGCCCCCGCCACATGACCCAGTTCCTCCAATTAGCGACGACCGCCGAGTACTGCGGCACCTGTCACAATGAAAAATCGCCGTACGACGTATGGGTCAAATCGACACAGATCGAATGGTCGGAAGGACCCTACGCCGAGCAGAACGTTCCCTGCCAGGTCTGTCACATGCCGGCGGCACCGGGCAGAAATGCCAACACGGCCAAGGAGGAGCACCCCGACGTCGCCCAGCACCTTTTTCATGGAGCGCACGATCCCGGCAAGGTGGGCGGTGCGATAGAGGTGAGGATGCAGCCCAACGAGAGGGAGCTCGAGCCCGGAGACAGGGTCGTAATACAGGTTCAGCTGTTCAACGGAAAATGCGGCCACAAGGTTCCCTCCGGCTCCG
>CAZPAH010000217.1:0-2364 GCA_964584495.1 uncultured bacterium
GGATTCGAACCCTCGGTGGAGTCACCCCCACACACGATTTCCAATCGTGCCGATTCAGCCAGCTCTCGCATCTCTCCGCTTTCTGTCGTCTTCCCTCAATCTAGCGAAAAACTTCTGCATTAGCAAAACCGATTCTTTTTCCAGCACTCCACCCTCGACCGCTATCTCGTGCCCGTACAAAGGGCCCTCATGAAGGTCGCCCGCCGAGCCGCAGGCGCCGCTTCGAGGCTGGCGCGCACCGTAGACCACCCTGTTCACCCTCGATAGGAAAAAAGCTCCCAGACACATATGGCACGGTTCGACCGTCACGTAGACCGTCGACCCACCCAGCCTCCAGTCGCCCATATTCCTCGAGGCCTGCTCGAGAGCCAGCATTTCAGCATGCGCCCCCGCGAAGGAGCGCTTTTCAACCTCGTTGTGCGCCCTTCCTATCACCTTGCCGTTGTTGATGATAACCGCACCGACAGGCACTTCTCCATCTTCAAGCCCCTGCGCTGCTTCCTGCAAGGCTATGCGCATCCATTTCTCATCCATCAGAAGGATGTCGATTTCTCCGGAATCGCATTCACGATCGCTTGAATAACGAGCATGCAGACATCTTCATAAGGCGGCGCGGCGTACATATCTTTACCCATCGCGGTCCGCCCTGCGACCCTCCGGTCGATTCCGGCCGATGAAACCAAAGCCCTTTCACCTTCGGTCCTGACGGCTTCCTTGTAGTTCTCATCGGTACATTCCCAAAGAACCTTGCCCGTGGAGGTATCCACGAGGCTGATCGTCATTCCGACCTGGGTAACCGATGCCGATCCCTGCTCCCGGTAATCGGCTTCATCCTTGTACCAGAGGTAGACTACTGGGATCAATACAAGATCGGCTTGAAGAACCTTCTTGGCGGCTAGAAGAAATTCCTGATCGGCCACATGGTTCTTGTTCCAGTTGTTATTGAAATCTTCCAGCTTTCCCGAAAGATTTTCCTTGTATATCGCGACGTTGAACTGCTCGGCCGAAAGAAACCTGTAATCCGTTCTCTCGGACAGGTAATCCCACAATATCTTATTGGGAATTCTCTCTGAATCGCGCTGGGGATCCTCCCCTTTCGTGATCACACTGATCATGGGAGTTAAAACGATGGTCGTAACGTTCGACGCATCGAACTCCGGCTCGATTTTTATCAGCGAGGGATGCTGGGTCCTGCACCCGGCCGATACAATGAGCGCCACGGCGAGGAAAACATGGACAAATCTTTTCATACCCTTCTCCCCTTCAGAAGGAAATTCCATTCCTATTTTCCCGGACAGCCAAACATAACAGCGGATTAGGCTTGCTGTCAATATTAATAAGGTTCGGCGCTTTCCCCGGCCCGTACGACAAAATCCCCCCCGGCGGATCGTAAAGAGATCCGTCGGAGGGGAAATTCGAAAAATCACGGCCCACCGGTCCTCCGGCAGATACCGCCTACCAGAAGTTCCTTGAGATGTCGGTCGAGGGGTCGATCTCGTTCCAAGCGATCTTCTCCACCTGTCCCGTCGTCGGGAAGGCCGGCGGAGGGGTATCCATCAACCGGTCGTCGTAGTGGTAATCCTTGTCGTACCCTGTTGCGATTCCGTAGTAATTGAACGTTCCGACGGGGCCTCTCTGCGCCTGAATGATCCCTCCGTAGACAACGAGGTTGCCGCGAGGGGACCCGGAGGCGTAGTTCTGCACCGTCCAGGAGGTGTTCAGGGCCATGATCGCCGCCATGATCGTCTCGTCGGCGGAATCCCTGTTGGCCGTATTGTCGGCGACGACCACGTTCTTCTCGGCCACGAGGCCGCAGAGGTCGCTGGAGGTAGGATCGGTTCTAGGATCGGTGTAGTAGACCAGGTTGTCGGTGACATAAATATCCCCGTTGCATCCAACCGTGACCCTGCCCCTAACCGTACCCTTTACCTGCGCCTTCCCCGTGACGTAGATGACCCCGTTGGCGGGGTAGCTCATCGAGGTCGTCGTTCCCCCGATAGTGACGCTGAGATAGGGATTATCCGAGGCATCCAGCTTGAACTCGATATCGACCGGGTTGCCGTTCAGCTTCAAGCCTCCCGACTCGTTGGCAGCGTTGAGAAGCATCCCGGTATCGTTCGGCAGATCGATCCTCGAGGCATTGAGTGTCAACCCCTTGTGGAACTCCGGGTTATCCTGAGGAGGGCCTCCATTGTAGTAATCGACGCTCGATGCAACGCTGGAGACCTCGTCGAAGAATTTCGGATCGCCCGAGATATGGAACATATCGTTCGAATGCACGGGCCCGTGCAGCTCATCGCCGTCGTAGAACCAGATCGTCGACCCCGACGGAGACTTCTCGAGATCGGAGAAATAGGCGTACCG
>CAZPAH010000218.1:0-2319 GCA_964584495.1 uncultured bacterium
CTCTACAGATTGGTCAATAAGAAGTAAAACCGCCTACTGGCTTGACTTTTGCTACAAATCTCACCGGCACATGCTGATTAATCGATAAATCCGGAGGAATGTCGTGAAGGCGGCCAAGAACATCGCGATACTCGGTGGGGGCGAGGAGGAGCTGAACATCCTCAGCGAGTTTCACCGTAACCCGGTCTACAATGTCATTGCAATATATGACAGGGACCCGATGGCGATCGGTCTGGAGATTGCCGAGATTATCGGCATACCGAGGTTCACCGACGAAAAATTCCTGGAAGCTTTCCGAAAGGCCGAGTATATCATCGTCACCGACAAGAGAAAGCTTTACACCGAGGAAATCGATCTTCTAAAAAGAGAGCATCTCAAGATAATCAATCCATCCGAAGCGGTAAATTGCCTGGCGCTTGACAATCCCGACGAAATACCGGAAGACAGACCTCCTTGGCCTTCCCACCTGGAACAGGCCCTTGAGTATATTAAAAGAATCACCGACAGGGGGAGATTGCTCAAATGGCTCCTGGAGATATCGGTAAGGGCAGTCAGGGCGACGACCGGATCTATCATGCTCTACAGCGAGAAAACACAGGAATTGTACATCGGATATGCTATGGGTCTCAGCAGCGAAGTGGTGAAAAAGACGAGGCAGAAAATCGGCGAAGGTATATCGGGCAAGGTGGCGGAAAACAGGAAGTCGATGCTCATTAAACAGATAATTGAAACCCCCCTATACGAGGAAGGACGGGAACGGGACCTTATCGCCAGCTCTATCTCCACGCCTCTCGTTTTCGAGGAAAACCTTCTCGGAGTACTGAACGTTTCGACCAATAAAGGGGAAAAGCAGCTTTCCGAAGAGGACATACGCACCATAGATCTTCTCGCCTCCAAGATTTCTCCGATACTGGAGCAGCACCTTAGAATGGATGTGGGAAATCTGCGGCAGATCGAGTACAAGATCCGCAACTACATGGAATCGCTCTTTCAATGCGATCTGGGTTTCCACGAAAAATTCACACTCCTCTGCCGCACCCTATCGGAAAAGCTATGCGCCGATACCGCTACGATATACACCGCCACCAGCGAGGGGGACTGGCTGATCCTCGGGGGAAGCGATAGGCAGGTTCCCGCCGACGAACCTGCGCCGAGGATCCATTGCAACAAGGGATGCCTGTCCAGAGTATATCTCGAGGGAGAAGAGATTTTAATGACCGAGGCCCGCAAAGGGAACGGTTTCGAGCTCAAATCGACTAAGAACTCGATCACCACGATATATCTTCCACTGGAACATAACGAGTCGCTCGGCGTTCTCGTCCTCGAGTTCTCCATGCTGGAGGCCTTCGAGCAGTTCATGAAACTCAAGGAAACACTCAGGTTTCAGGTCGGATTCTTCATATATTCCCAGCTCAGGGAGCTCAAACAACTTAGAAAGATGAAGTCTCTTGAGGAGTTATCTTCCCTGACCCCCCACCTTATGGGGATCAAGGGCCTTTCCAAGAAAATCTGGCATATCCCGGCGATCCTCTCATCGCTGGTAGATGCTAAGATGGGGAGTTTTCACTATTTGGGGCCGGGCAAACAAGAGAAATCTTATTACAAGTTTCCCGAGAACAAGCAGGAAAAGCAATTACGTGTAGACTACGACAACGAGCTGTTAGCCAGGGCGATGAAGAGGAAGAAAACGGAATGCATCAGCTACCTGTCGGTCGATATAGAGACCTGCGAAAAAACTCCTATCTACAAGTCCGTGATTATCTACCCTCTTTTCCTTTCCGGAAAGCTCTTCGCCCTCTACATAGGCTATGACAAGAAGCCGTCGACCCCTTTGGACTCCTCGATCTTCGGCAGCCACGAGATCGAGATGCTCGGCAAGGTCAGCAAACTGCTCGGCCCGATCCTAACCAAGAGCGATCGGCCGTCAACCGAAAAACCGGCGCTCAGTTTCAGCAACCTTCTGAAATCGAATCAGAAGATGCTAATCGACCGGATAGAGGAGGAGATCACGAGGGCCGAAAGGTACCACCACGGCTTCACCGTTACCCTCATTAAAATATACGGGTTAGCAGATTTACTTAAGTCCGATTATACGGGCGCCCTCTCTTTGATTAACGAGATGAGCCAGAAAATCAGGCAAAAGGTCCGTAAAACGGATTTCTTCTCCTGGATCGAAGGAGACCTCTTCGGAATCCTCTCGCTCGAAAGCTACCAGAGAATAGGATACCTCGAGGCGCGGCTTCTCAAGGCCTGCGAAACGGTCCTCACAAAGAACGGCCAATACGACGAGAAGAGTTTCTACCCATCCAGTGCCTTCGC
>CAZPAH010000219.1:0-2201 GCA_964584495.1 uncultured bacterium
TTTCCTCTCGATCCTGGCCCGTTATATCCCGGGGAAGGTGGGCCTGGCACTTGTAAGGGTAGAGACTTACGAGGCATACCCCGCCAGGCAAGTAATTCTCGCCACGGCGATGGAACTCATAGCCGCCCTGACGGCCGCGCTTTTTCTAACCTTCATCGGGCTGGCATCCTCCCCCGTCGGAATCCCACCATACCTGAAATGGCCCGCTCTGGCGGGAATTCCGCTCCTCCTCTTCCTTCTCTCACCACATATCCTAGGGCCGGTATCGCGCGCTCTCTCCCGCGTCACGGGGAAGGAGTTTCCCCAGCGAATCCCGCCATTTCGAACGAACGCCGCCCTTGCGGGACTGTACACCATGCCGGGCCTTATCCACGGGCTCGGCCTCTTTCTTCTTCTCAACTCGCTGGGCAGGGTCGACGCGGCCAACTATCTCGCCATAACCGGAGCCTACTATTTGGCAAGCCTGGCAGGCCTCCTAGCTTTCTTCGCTCCCGGGGGCCTCGGTGTGCGCGAGGGGATCATGATGCTGGTACTCCCCCTGATCGTTCCGAAGGAAGACGCCATCATCGCCGCTGTCGCTATCAGGCTGGTGACTATAGCTGTGGAGCTCTTTCTCGCCGCGGTCTTCGGTCTTTGCGCCCGCGGCCGGAATGGAAAAAGGTTTTAGGCAAAGGACCGTTCAATCCCGCCTCTCCTCCCCGCTTTTACTCCTCAGATGAAAGAGGATCTCCTCTTGATTCAGCCTCATCCTGGCGAACATATCGAGTATGAAACCCAGAACAAAGCTAATCGCGGATAAGATGAGAAGGAATCCAGCCGTAAAACCCGCCCACTTATGAGGGGAAAAAGTCCCGGTCCTGATATAGTGAACAAGGAGGAATATAGCCGGAGCGAGTCCTGCAATGAGGAGGATAAGCGATATCGAGGCGAACATCCTGAAAGGCCTGTAGTCGCGAAGAGTCCTTATTATGATCTTCAGGGTTTGATAGGCATACTTGAAGAGGTTCGAGGCAACTCGCGACCTGCCGAACTCCCTTCTCCCTCTGACATCCACCGGCACCTCGAGTATCGTTATATCCTTGAATACGAAATCGAGAAAGGTCTCCTGCGTATAGGTGAAATCGCTGAACAGGTTCAAATGCAGAAGCGCATTTCTCGAATAGGCCCTGAATCCGCATGAAACGTCGTGGAACCTTCTGTCGGTCAACCTGCTTATCATCCCGGACATGAGCCTGTTTCCCGCGAATTTGATCCTGCTCATCTCCGGGTACCGTCCCGGGTCCTTGAATCTCGAGGCGGTCACGAAATCGGCTTTCCCATCGATAACAGGATCGATGAGTTTAACTATATCGGCTGGATCGAACTGCCCGTCGCCATCTATGTTGACCATGATATCGGCACCCGTCGCCAGAACGGCCTTCCTGCCCGTGTTGAAAGCAGCCCCAACACCCCTGTTCCGAGAGTGGCTGAATACTGCTGCTCCCCTCTCTTTGGCTATTGACGGGGTAGAATCGGTAGAGCCGTCATCGACCACGATGATGCCGTCCACGAATCCCGGGATAGAATCTATCGTATCGCCGATCTTCGCCTCTTCGTTAAGGGCGGGAATCACGACGTAAATTGTTTTTCCCCTATACATATTGCTCCTTAAAAAAAGAGCCGGCGCGAAAAACAGATGATCGGCCGGCAACCGTCGGCCCGTAAGGGTGGCTTCCCTTCTATTCTATGGGGACATGACCCGGACTGTCAAGACTGTCAGGGGAATCCTCTTCGCCGCCGTACCTGCCCTCGCAAACCGGGTCGGCCGCCTCCCGTCCTCTGAAATCACCCGAGAGAAAGATGGACGCATATACCACCAGCAGGGGGGTGAAAACGATCCTGCTTCGAAAGTCTATCGCCGAGAAGAGCACCAGCACGCCATAGTAGGTGGCGAAGGGAAGAATTACGAAGAGGTGACTTCTCCTCGCACATTTAAGAAATCCCAGGACGGCCAAAATGGCGAGTGCAAGGTAGCTGTAGGAAGCTATGTAGGCACCGTTTCTATCTTTTTCGTTGACGAGGTTCCGACCGCCCTCGATCCGAGTCCTGGAGACGATTGCAGCCGCGTTGTTGTATATCTTCTCGATCCCTCTTTCGATACCGTCGCCGTCCCTGATAGCGTACCTTTCGCGATCGAATGAATAGCCATCCGTACTGTAAAC
>CAZPAH010000220.1:0-1387 GCA_964584495.1 uncultured bacterium
AAGTATCTCATTCAGGATCATCCCAGAGTCGATGACGAGAATCGCCGAGTTCGAGGTAGGGAATCTGGATATTCTCGAGGTCCCGAGGGCCGAGCTGGAGAGATGGAGGACGGCCGGGACCGGGCTTCTTCATGCCGAGGAGCTCAGGGTCGTCTACATAGGACTGAACAATACGAGGAAGCCCTTCAACGATCCCAGGGTCAGGAGAGCGGTAAACATGGCCGTCGACGTGGAGATGATCATTGCAAAGGTCCTCTTCGGGGCTGGGGTGAAGGCGAGGGGGCCGGTTCCCCCGGCCCTCGGCGTAGGTATCGGGCAGAGGGATCTGTATCCGTACGATCCCGGAAAAGCGATCTCCCTGCTTCGCGAAGCGGGGTACCCTGACGGATTCGCCATCGAGATATGGCAGAGGGAGAACCCGGAGGGAGGCAGGATACTCGAATCGGTCCAGGGATACCTCGCGCAGGTCGGGATTTCAGTCAAGATAGTCACCCGCGAGTGGAGCGCTTTCAAGCAGGCGGTCGACAAGGGGACTCCCGATGCCTTTTACCTCGACTGGTTTGCCGATTATCCCGACGCGGGGAATTTCCTCGTCCCGCTTTTCCATTCCTCCAACATGGGCGGAAAGGGTAACCGCTGCGGGTTCAGCGACATTGGGGTCGATTCGCTTCTCGACGCCGCCTCATCAGCGGAGGATGCGGCTTCGAGGATCGATATCTACAATGCCGCCGATGAGATGATATACGGCGAGGCTCCTTGGTTATTCCTCTGGTTTCCGGTAAGATACGAGGTCGTATCCCCGAGGCTTGAAGGATACCGGATACCGGTCATATTCAATGCGACCCGGTACCTGGATGTCCGGTTAAACGGAAGGCGGTAAGCTTGATAAGGTTCATCGCTGGAAGGATCGCCCTGCTCGTTCCGATCGTTCTGGGGGTTGTGACCGTCACCTTCATCCTCATGTTCGTTATACCGGGAGACCCGGTCCTATCACTCGTCGGGGAGAGGTACGACGAGGGGACTCTGGACGAGATGCGCAGGGAGCTCGGTCTGGATAAGCCACTTGCCGTGCAATACGTGGAATACCTCGGCCGCCTTGTCCGGTTAGATCTGGGATACTCATTCGTTACGGGAAGGCCTGTCGCCAAGTCGATCGCGGAGCGTTTCCCAAGGACCCTCATGCTCGCTTTCAGCGCTATGATCATAGCGGTCGCCGGAGGGATAGCAGCCGGCGGGCTTTCGGCATGGGGCCGTTTCCCCTGGCTGGGACGGTCATTGATGACATGTTCGCTCGTGGGGGTCTCAATCCCCGTATTCTGGCTGGGACTGCTCCTTATATATATCTTCGCGATCCAATTGAATCTGCTTCCCCCCTCCGGTTACGGCG
>CAZPAH010000220.1:1397-2191 GCA_964584495.1 uncultured bacterium
CGGCGGATCGATAAGGCATCTGATTCTTCCCGCCGTTACCCTCTCCTTCGCCTCGATGGCTACGATCGCCAGGGTAACGAGATCGGGGTTTCTGGAGGCGGGGAGCGGGGAGTTCGTCAGGACGGCCAGGGCCAAGGGGCTGGGAGAGACGTCTGTTATCGGAAAGCATGTCATGCGTAACGCCCTGATTCCGGTCGTAACGATAGTAGGGACCGATTTCGGCAGCTACCTGAGCGGCTCTGTGCTGACCGAGTCTATCTTTGGGTGGCCGGGGCTCGGAAGGTTGATAGTACAGGCTATCCTTAGAAGGGATTTTCCAGTGATACAGGGTTCAATACTGTTTATGGCGGTAATGTTTGTTCTTGTAAACCTTCTGGTAGATATTAGTTACGGAATAATCGATCCGCGGGTCAGGCAGGAGGTGGATCGGGAATGACCGGTGGCGGAAAGGTGATGAGGAAGCTGTCCCGAAATATTCCGGCGGTTACCGGCGCGGCCGTTCTCCTGGTGATTCTCGCCGGCACGCTGCTCGCGGGATTCATCGCCCCCGGTTCGCCTGACGAGATCGATCTCGGCAACTCGCTCAGGCCTCCATCGAAGCTGCATCCATTCGGAACGGATCCTTTCGGAAGGGATGTGCTGGCACGCGTTCTCGTCGGCGCCAGGATTTCCCTCGGCGTAGGATTTATAGCCCGGACGATCTCACTTATCCTCGGCATCCTACTGGGAACGCTGGCCGGTTATTGCGGGGGGAAGGTCGATTCGATTATAATGCGCCTCGCCGATATAACCTT
>CAZPAH010000221.1:0-2092 GCA_964584495.1 uncultured bacterium
AGAAATCTTCGAAGGTAGCGAACGATGAGGCTTTCCCGGTCTCCAATCCGATCCTTTTTCCCGTCATCGGATCGATGCCGTCGTGAATCGCGATCTCCACTATCTTTGGGAGATTGAAATACCCCGTGAGGATATAGCTCTCCTTTCCGAAAGCCCCCGTTTCCACGCAGCCGCTCGATCCTCCGTTTCTCGCGTCGACAAGGGATTTACCCTGGCGGGTCATCTCGGCGATTATCTCCTCGGTATTGAAGATGGAGGGCTGCCCGTATCCGGTTCTGACGATCTTGAGCGCCCTCTCGAGATACGCGTCGGGATTCCGTTCGCTTATCTGGACCATGGAGCTAGGCTGTAGCAGGCGCATCTCCTCTATCACGTCGAGGATAAGGTAGGTGAGCTCGTTCACCGCGTCCTCCCCATCCTCATTCACCCCGCCTAGGTTTATCAGGCAGAAGTCAGTGTAGGTGTTGCTCTCCTTCGCCGTGACGCCCACCTTGGGAGGGGCCGGCTGGTTGTTGAACTTTATCCAGAAGGACTGAAGAAGCTCCCTAGCCCTTTCCCTGTCTAAGGCTCCCCTCTCGATATCGGAGAGGTAGAACGGCAGAAGATGGCGGTCGAGCCTACCGGGATTGAACGAGTCCCAGGTGTTCAGCTCCGTAATGACTCCGAGATGAACGAACCAGTAGTACTGGAGCGCCTCATGGAAGCTCGATGGAGGATTGGCCGGCACTTTCCGGCAGATCCTGCTCATCTCCTCGAGCTCGGCTCTCCTGGCGGGATCCTTTTCCATACCAGCCATGTCCTCGAGCTTATCGGCGTATCTTCCTGCGTACAGCATCAATCCTTCGGCGGCGATATCCATCGCCTTCAATTGATCCAGCTTCCCGGCGGCATCGGGATCGGAAGAGGTATCGATACCGGCGACAACCTTCTCGATATCCTTCCTGAAATCGATGAATCCTTTTCTGTAGATCTTGCCGTCCAGAACCGTGTGGCCCGGGGCCCTCTGCTCCTGGAACTCGGTGAATATGCCCGAGTAGTAAGCGTCGAGCCACGCTTCTTCCATCGAGTCGAAAAGAATTTTCCTTATCGACCTCTCCGACCAGAACGGCATTATCGTCTCTCTGTGCGCCATTCGAACCTCATCTGAGATATCGAACGATACCTTCTCCCTCGATGAAAGGATCTCCAGGTCCTTCTCGGTGTGGGTACAGATCTCGGGGTATGTCGGGGTGGCCTTGGGGTAAGGTCCCCTCTCTCCGACGATCAGCTCGCCCTCGTTTACGCACAGCTCCTTGTTCTCGAGGAGATGCCTGAAGGCCATCGCCCTCGCTACTGGGACCGGCAGGTTTTCCGCCTGATCCTCTCTGTAGAATTCGGTGAGCAGAACGGCCCTCTCGATCGAGATTGCAGGCTTTGTCTCGAGGGTCTGCCGTCGAAGGAGCGATATTCTTTCGTTCATGACACCTATCCTCCGATTCTCACCGAGAAGCCTGCCTGCCTGAATATCCCGGCGGTTCCATCGAGCATATCCGCCGTCTGGGTGCTGAGGGAGCCGGGAAGATACTCTACGCCGAACCGCCTGAACTTGTCCTCGCCGATCTTGTTGTACGGAAGGACGCTAACCGTAAGATCGCGATCGGCCGACTGAAGGAACCGGGCGATATCTTCCAGATTATTCCCGGTATCGGTGATGCCCGGAATGAGAGGAACCCGCGGATTCACGGATGCACCCTCCTCAAGGAGGCGTCTCATATTCTCTAGTATCGCTTTGTTCGAGACGCCTGTATATTTTTCATGCATATCCTCGTCGATGAATTTGATGTCGTACAGGAAAAGATCCACCGATTCCAGTATCGCCTCGAGAGCATTCCACTCCGCATACCCGCACGTATCGACGGCAGTATGGTATCCCCTCTTCCTGCATCCTGCAAGCAGCTCCGCGAGGAAATCGGGCTGCATGAGGGGCTCTCCTCCCGAAAAGGTCGCTCCCCCGCCCGACTGTAAGTAGAAAGGCTCGTCTTTAGCGATCTCTTTTATGACCAGTTCCGCTTCCACCCCAAGGGCAAGTACCACTTCATGGTCTGCCGGGGCA
>CAZPAH010000222.1:0-1346 GCA_964584495.1 uncultured bacterium
ATGACACCCTGGTACTCATAGCGTTTTATTCTCATGGTCCAACCCTTTCTGTTCCTACTGATCCGCATTTAAAGAGAACAATCCGATAGACCGCCGGTGTAGATAAATTCCCTTGTCCATCTACCTATACGGTACTCCGAGTTGCAATTCCTATTATAAGATGATTTCATAAATAGTATAGATCAGATATTCAGTTTAATCAAGATCCCATCACATCCGGCGGTTCCATCGAAATCGAATGCGTCGGTAAATGATTCCCCTTCCGGTTGTAACTTTCGGACCTCTCATGCATAGTATATCCGGAGGAGGATCATGACGGACCTTAAAGAGCTTTACGATTCCTACGCTTCAGATGTATACCGATTCGCGTTCTGGCTTTCGGGGGACCCGACTGAGGCGGAGGATATCACTTCGGAAACGTTCGTGCGAGCCTGGGCGAAAAAGACCGATTTCCGGACGGAAACGCTTAAAGCGTACCTACTTAAGATTGCGAGGAACGCATATCTGGAGCGTCTGAGAAAAAAGAGGCGTTTGACCGAATTGGAAGATGTCCATATCGATCCCTCCCCGGGACCCTACGAGCAGGTCGAGTCGAATCAAGAACTTACCCGGATTACGAAGCTACTTCAGGGATTGCCGGAGAACGACAGGGCCGCCTTTGTCATGAGGGTTCAACATGAGCTGCCGTACGCCGAGATCGCCCGCGTTCTGGAGCTTTCCCTCGCCGCCGTGAAGGTAAAAATACACCGCGTCCGCAAGAGGATCCTGGCGGACCGGCTCGAAAGGGAGGAGAACCGATCATGAAGATCACTCGAAACGTCATTATGGACCTTATACCTTTGTACGTCGCCGATGAAGCGAGCCCCGACACCAGGGCCCTCGTCGAGGAGTACCTTGAATGCGATCCGGAGCTGGCCGAAGCCGCCAGGAAATCCGCGGCCGGCCTGCCCGGCGAAGCACCCGTAACACTAACCATGGAGGACGAGATGGAAACATACAAGGAAGCCAAAAATTCGATGATGAGGCGCCTATTCATCCTGGCAACGATAATATCGGTCGGCGTCTTGTCGCTCGCCACACTGGCGGTCGTCCTGCTGTTCTTCTTCATGAGATAATAAAGAGGGGCTTCACCGGCCCTTCCCGGCTGAAGTATCACCGCGCGGCAGAACAAGATATGCACATTAATTGAAACCCGGACCGGATAGTATCCGTATATCCTGATATAAGGACGGCGGGGGAATTCAAAGCCTATACGCCGTATATTCAGAGATATCCGTTAGTATTCATTTAAAGGAGTCAGAAGCAATGGCTAGCCGGAAAAAGAAGACGATCATCTGGATCTCATT
>CAZPAH010000222.1:1356-2025 GCA_964584495.1 uncultured bacterium
TTTCTTGGGCGGCGCCGCGTTTCAAGTCCTCGGCCTGGTCGCAATCGTCGCCGGCTCCGTGATCCTGGGCGGGAGAAAAGGCAATCACAAGACCATAGTCCAGGCGAAGGCCGCGGACAGGCAGAATATCGTCGAGACGGTAACGGCCACCGGTAAGATCGAGCCGAGGACACAGGTCAAGATAAGCGCGGACGTCGCCGCAAAGATCAAGTATCTCGGGGTGAAGGAAGGCGATTGGGTTGAAAAAGGCGATCTTCTCGTTCGCCTGGACCAGGAATTGTATATCGCGGCCCTCGAGCAGGCCGAGGCCAATCTTCGTTCGGTCAAGGCCAACGCCAACCTCGCGCACGAGAACCTGCTCAAGGCGGAAAAGGACTTCGAGCGAATCAACAGACTGGTGGACCAGAAACTCGAATCCCAGGCTTCATACGACCAGGCGTTCTCCAGCGTGCAGGTCGAGAAAGCCCGTTACCAATCGACCCTCGAACTGGTCGACCAATCACAGGCGTATGTCAAACAGGCGAAGGACAATCTTTCCAAAACTACCATATATGCCCCCATGGCCGGTACGATAAGCACACTTAACAAGGAAGTCGGGGAGATCGCGCTCGGATCGCAGTTCCAGGAAGACGTGATTCAGACATCCGGTGGCGATTTGAAAATAGCATT
>CAZPAH010000223.1:0-2025 GCA_964584495.1 uncultured bacterium
CGCTGAACGGACTCTACCTCACGACCAGCAACCTGATCGAGCCCTTAAGAAGCCGGGCGGCGAAGTTGCTCCGGATCGATACGTCATGGCCCCTGTTCTTGGGGATTAGGATATTCGGCACTTTTTGCCTTATCTGTTTCGCATGGATACTCTTCAGATCGAACTCACTTTCCGACGCGTGGTATATAATGTCCCATATCTTCCTCGACCCCGGACAATACTTCAACAGGGCGGATATCGGACTTTCCTTCAGGGGGATGGGACTGAAATCGGCCGATCTCATCCAAGCATTTATTTTTATCGGTGTTCTGCTTGTCTACGATTTTCTGGATAACCGCTACGGTTTCTGGAAGTCGCTGCAGGCAAGGCCGGTCTGGTTGAGGTGGGCCGTTTACTACGCGATCCTGATAATGATTCTTTTCTATTCGCCGTATAACAAGGCCCAGAATTTCATCTATTTCCAATTCTAGGAGTCTCAGGTTTGAAAAGGTTTTTCATAAGATCGTTCATATTCTCGATTCCGGTCCTGGCCTGGGCGGCGATCGTTTTTCTTGTCGACCCGTTCAACTATTTCGCCAAATCGAGCCTTATAGAGGATCGGGTTAAGCTGATAAACGCAAAACCGTTAAATAGGCTGATGTACAATATGTTCGAGGAGGCGCGGTCTCCGGGTCAAAACCTCATTATAGGAGATTCGCGAAGCAATGAGCTGCCGTTGAAGCTTATAGAGGAAATAACCGGCGCCGAATACTTTCTCCTCAACTCGAACGCCCTTAAGCTCAATGAATCTGTAGAACTCTACTGGTTCGCAAACAAGTACAGGAAACCTGAAAAGGTTTACTTCACGATAAACTTCAACATGTTCAACCGCTATGCCTACGCCGATAGGGTCAAGAGCGTCGAGTCGATTCTCGACAATCCACTTCTGTACATTTTCAACAGGAGCGTTGCGGAAGCGATATACCTCGTGGTTAGAGGGTCCTTTCAGAGCTCCCCGGTCATCGATTCAAGGCCTCCGATGAACCGGGACGAGTTCTGGGACTGGAATATCAGGGTCAAGGCGAACGATCATTACGGCAAATACGATTATCCCGACACGGTTTACCAGAGCATGAGAGAGATGGTCAATCATGCCTTGAAGAACGGGATCCAAATCGTTTTCATAATTGTCCCTCATCAAGCCGAAATGAGAATGAGGGTGGTCGATTACAATCTTTCCGCCGAGCAGGCGAGATTCAAGAAGGATCTATTCCGCCTAGGTGTCCCCGTCATCGATTACGACTACGATAACGACATTACAGCGGACAAGGGTAACTTCAGCGATCCAATTCATTTCAATGCCGCTATCGGGAAGCTGATTGCCAGGGAGGTGTGGGGCGGAGATCTAAAATATGGCCGTCTTCTCACCGAGAAGCTCGTCGATTCCATTCCCGGCGATGCGGCCCCTGACCAATGAAAGGAAAGTAACGTTCGAAACGGGCTAAGGGTCTTATGGTTGAAGTCATTGCTTGATAAGACCGTATCTTATGCGGTATCTTTGCCACTGTCGGCAGCAGGATGCGGTATTCCCGTCCGGTAAGCAGTGGAGGGGAACTCCCATGAAAAAGGAGGCGAGGATGAACAAGTTATATAGTGCCGGAAAGCAGGCTGTTCTCAATTCTCTCAGGGTCAAGAAGGGCGAGAACCTTCTGCTGGTCACCGACAGGCAGAAGATGAGCATAGCCGAGGCCCTGGCGCACTGGGGGAGGGAAAGAGGAGCAGAGGTGACGACCTACCTGATGACCGAGACTCTTAGACCTATCACCGCTCCCACGGGGATATTCAAGCTTATGATGAAGAAGGCCGATGTTACGGTCTACATGCTGGACGCTAGGGTCGAGGAAAAACCCTTCCGCGGGTACATGGTCGCCAACGGTGTGAAGAAGGGGCGTATCTGCATGATGCCCGGGATTACCGTCGACATGATGGAGCGCCTCGTCAATATAGATTTCAAGAGCATGGATAGGCTTACAAAAAAAGTAATAC
>CAZPAH010000224.1:0-1949 GCA_964584495.1 uncultured bacterium
AAGCTGCTTCCCTACCTGAGGACGATTAAGGTGAAAGTGATCTCCATCACGGGCAACCCGCAGTCGATCCTTGCGGGCGAAAGCGATGTGGTCCTGGAAATCATCACGGGGAAGGAAGCCTGCCCGATGGATATAGTCCCGACTACGAGCACGACGATTTCGCTGGCGCTCGGAGACGCGCTGGCGGTCGCGGCTTTCAGAAGCAGGGACTTCGGCAGGGAGGACTTCGCAAAGCTCCACCCGAGCGGGATCCTCGGCAAGAGGCTCGTCCTCACAACGGCGGAGCTGATGCACAAGGGCGATGCGGTGCCGCTCGTCAGGGCCGACACCCCGCTCAGCGAGGCGTTGTTCGAGATAGCCAACAAGAGGCTGGGCTGCACTGGCGTGATCGATACGGAAGGCTCCCTCGTCGGAATGATCACCGACGGTGACCTGAAGAGGATACTGATCAAGAACCCGCGGGCCCTCTCCGAGGAAGTATCGAAGCTTATGACGCCCAATCCCAAGACCGTCAAGCCCGATATGCTCGCCGTCGATGCCCTGGAGAAAATGGAGATGAATCCGGGCGGACCGATCACGCAGCTTTTCGTCGTCGACGAGAAGCTGCGCCCCGAGGGGATCATCCATATTCACGATATATTGAGGGCCGGCTTGAAATAATCTCTCGCCGGGAATGAGGATCGTGGCGGGCCGCATGGCCCGGCTAGCGCCCGGGAGAGTGGTGCCGTCCGGGGGAAAAGGCCGTTGCATAGCAGGGTGCTGACAGTCGCCTGTTACGAGGCGAAACTTCTTCTGAGGGGCTGGGCGTTCAGGATTTCGTTCGCGGCCTGCGCTGCGGCCCTGTTGGTTGCCTATCTTTCCGGCATATTCTCATACCGTTGGAACAGCTTGTTTACCTGCGGTTTCGCCGCCATGCCTTCGACCGTTCCCTATCTCAACTCGCTCTTTCTCACTCTCGCCTCGGCGATAATCCTTCCCTTTCTAGCCTCCGGATTTCCAAGGTGGGACCGGGTAAACGATGATTCGGAGGCGGTTTATACACGGCCCTTCTCCTGCGCCTGCTATATCGCCGGAAAAACGGCCGGACTATTCATCGTTTTCCTCCTATACCAAGCCTTTTTTCTCTTCGCCGCGTTTATCTACAACGCAATTTCTTCCGATACCGGTTTCGCCTGGAAGGCATACATCTATTATCCCCTGGTCCTTTCCCTGCCCCTTTTCTTCTTCGTAGCGGGGATTGCGTTCTTCACCAACCTCGCAACGAGAAATTATGCCGTCTCACTGGTGATAGTGTTCGGCTACATGGCGGCGGCCGTCTTGTTTATACGAGGCCGCGCCGGGGGGCTCTTCGATTTCGCCGGTTTCACATTGCCGCTCGCCTACTCCGATATATCGGGCTTCTCGAACCTCGGGGAGATCCTTCTTCAGAGGGGGATATACCTCTTCTCGGGGGTTTCCCTGATCCTTCTCTCTGTATTCTTTATAAGGCGTCCAAGGCAGTCGAGGATCTCGGCCGGTCTCTTCGGCGCGGCCGCGGCGCTTTTTCTCTCGCTCGCCGTTATCGCGGCATGGGCGCACATCGCCCAAGAGGGGAGAGGGATCGAGATACGTAGGAGGATGGCGGAGTCTGCCGCCGCCCTTCAGGACAGCTGCTCTGTGACGCCGATCTCGTACGATATAAGGATCGATCACTCGGGGGGCACGATCTCCTGCGCCGTGAAGATCGTTTTTGTCAACGGCGAGACGGTTCCCCTGCGCGGCTACCTTTTCAACCTGAACAGTGGATTGAGGATCGATGAAGTCAAGGGTGAAGGAGAAGATCCGCGTTTCACGAGGGACGGACAGATCGTCTTCGTAACCCCCCCGAAGCCCCTCGGACCGGGAGGCGTCGATTCCCTCGAGTTTCTCTACTCGGGAGCCATAGACGAGAGAGCCTGCTATATCGATAT
>CAZPAH010000225.1:0-1935 GCA_964584495.1 uncultured bacterium
ATCGAGGGTTTACGGTACAGGAATTTATTGATTAATATCATGAATTATATATATTTACTGACAATAACGGGGGACTGGAGGAGAAAGTGTTTAAAGGAACCACGATTCTGGGAGTGAGGAACGGGGGAAAGGTCGCGATCGGGGGAGACGGCCAGGTGACATTCGGAGAAACGATCGTCAAACACGGAGCGAGGAAGATACGGGTCATTCGGGAAAGGAAAGTTCTCGCCGGTTTCGCGGGAAGCACCGCCGATGCGATGACCCTCTTCTCAAAATTCGAGAGCAAGCTGGATGAAAGCGGAGGCAATATTGTCAAAGCGGCCGTGGATCTGGCCAAGGAATGGCGCACCGACAAGGTTCTCCGTCATCTCGAAGCCCTTCTGGCGGTCATGGACATCGATCACTCCCTGCTGATATCGGGAAAAGGAGACGTTCTGGAGCCCGACGATGGAATACTTGCCATTGGATCGGGCGGTCCCTATGCTCTGGCGGCGGCGAGGGCCCTGAAAAACAATACCAGTCTCGAGCCCCTGGATATCGTCAGGAAGTCACTGGAAATCGCTTCGGAAATATGCATTTACACCAACAACAGGATAGAGGTCGAAACCCTTTAGGACGGTAATCGGATGCAAGAATTCACACCGGGACAGATAGTCAGCGAGCTGGACAAATATATCATAGGCCAGGACGAGGCTAAGAGATCGGTAGCGATTGCGTTGAGAAACAGGTGGAGAAGGCAGCGGGTCCCCGATCCGATGCGTGAGGAGATCCTACCCAACAATATCATAATGATCGGACCTACGGGGGTTGGAAAAACCGAGATCGCCAGGAGGCTGGCGAAACTTGCCCAGGCCCCTTTCGTAAAGGTCGAAGCGACCAAGTTCACGGAGGTCGGCTACGTGGGCAGGGACGTCGAATCGATGATTCGCGATCTTGTCGAGATAAGCATCAACATGGAAAAGGAAAAAAGCTTCATCGAGATCGAGCCGGCGGCCCTCAAACGCGCCAACGACCGGATACTCGATATATTGCTGCCCTCGTCCTCCGCTTCGCCCGCTCATGAAGGAGACGAGGTCGAGGAAAGGCGAAAAAGAACGAAGGAAAAGCTCAGTAAGAAACTGGAAGAGGGAGCCCTCGACTCGAGAGAGATCAACATCGAAACGGTGGACAGGTCGAGACCCATGATAGAGATATTTTCAGGCGCCGGCCTTGAAGAAATGGGAGTAAAGTTTCCGGAGGGTCTCGACAGGCTCATGCCTAAAAAGACGAAAGGGCGCCAGGTGACAGTCGGAGAAGCAAGAAAGATACTCCTTGAAGAGGAAAAAGAAAAACTCGTCGACATGGACCGTGTCGTTTCCAATGCGATCAGGGCCGTGGAAGAATCTGGAATAGTCTTTATCGACGAGATCGATAAGATCACCGGCAGCGGAAGCAGCCACGGTCCGGATGTTTCCCGCGAGGGGGTTCAGAGGGACATACTGCCTATCGTCGAAGGCTCGAACGTCACCACAAAACACGGCGTTATCAAGACGGATCACATCTTATTCATGGCGGCAGGAGCTTTCCATATATCTAAACCTTCCGACCTCATTCCGGAACTGCAGGGGAGATTTCCTATACGGGTCGAGTTGAAAGCATTGACCGCGTCAGATTTCGAAAGGATCCTCTTGGAGCCCGAGAACGCCCTGATCAAGCAATACACTGCGCTTGTTAAGACCGAAGGCTGTATCATCAAATTCACAAAAGGGGCGATCAAAGAAATCGCCAACATGGCCTCCAGGGTAAACGATAAAATGGAGAACATCGGGGCAAGGCGCCTTCATACCGTTCTTACATCTCTTCTCGACGATATCCTTTTCAAGCTGCCCGACGATGACATGAAAGCAATCACCATAAACGAAAAGGTGGTCAAGGAAAGACTCGGAAAGATCGTGG
>CAZPAH010000226.1:0-1930 GCA_964584495.1 uncultured bacterium
ACGATCTCAAAGATACGCTTTTACATCACTGCAGAGCAATTGGGCTGGCCGCGCCGCAGATCGGCGTACATAGGCGGGTTATTGTTGTATGTTTCAACACGGACGAGGACAACCCAAAGGAGCACGGTCTACCCATCGGCATCATCAATCCCGTTATCATCGAGGAGGGTCGTGAGTTGCTGGACTTCGACGGCTGCTTGAGCTTTCCGGGGCTGTATGCAGAGACCGTTAGACCGCACTTCATGAGACTGCAGGGGCTCGACGAAAATGGAAAGCCATTCGAGTGGACGCTTGAGGGATTCGACGCGGTGGTGGTTCACCACGAGGTGGACCACCTGAACGGGATCCTCTTCATTGACCGGGTGTCTTCCCCAGACAAGCTCTACCGAGAGCCCGAGCCGCGAGGAGCACGCTTGTGATGAACATCGGCGAAATCCAGACAGCGAAGGCCGGGCCATTCGATGTTCATTCAGCGCGTTACGACCAGTGGTTCGACGTACACCGAGCGGCCTACGTCTCGGAGCTTCTCGCCCTGCGGACGCTTATCCCCTGGAGCGTCAATGGGCTCGAGATCGGCGTCGGTACAGGACGATTCGCCGGGCCGCTCGGCGTTTCCGTGGGGATCGACCCTTCCGATGCAATGCTGACGCATGCCGCCGTCCGAGGTGTCGAGACAGTGAAGGGCCTTGCCGAGGCGCTGCCGTTTCCTGACGGCTCCTTCGACTATGCGCTCGTGGTAACGACGATTTGCTTCGTCCGTTCGCCTGAAAGGATGCTGGCCGAAGCGCGTCGAGTGCTTCGACTGGACGGAAAGCTTGTCATCGGTTTTATAAATCGTCAAAGCGAGATTGGGAGAGGTTATCTCGAGCATCAGTCGAAGAGCGTCTTCTATCGCGAGGCCATGTTCTATTCCGCAAGCGAAGTGGGCGAGTTGCTGGATGCTCAGGGATTCAAGGCTCGGACATGGGGACAGACGCTGTTTCGCCCCCTGGCCGAGATCACGGAGGTCGAGCCGGTGCGTCCGGGAACCGATGAGGGCGCCTTTGTCGTAGTTTTGGCCGATCGAACAAGCGATGTTGTCAGGAAAACGTGGTCGTCAATGTCACCTCAGCCGTACTGGTCTACCACATGATCAGTAGCAGCCAATAAAAATGGAGAAAAACGCAATGAAAAAAACAACGGGTAATGATTCCTCGCACGCAGCTCAGGCAATGCGCCCCGGGGGGCGCGAGCAGGATTTGCTAGACCGCCAGGCGCTACAATCGCGGATGTCGCGAATTCAACACAAGATACTGGTGCTGTCCGGGAAGGGCGGCGTAGGCAAGAGCACCGTGGCCGTGAATCTGTCCGCGGCGCTGGCAATGGCGGGGAAACGGGTGGGCCTTCTCGATGTCGACATCCACGGGCCCAGCGTTCCGAAGCTGTTGCACATCGAGGGCACACCCGTATCGGGCGGCGAGAATACCCTCTATCCGGTGAAGGTCGTCTACCGCCCCGGGATTATCAAGGTCATGTCCATCGGCTTCTTGCTGCGCGAAAGAGATGACGCCGTCATCTGGCGCGGACCGCGTAAGTTCGGGGTGATTAGGCAATTTCTAAAGGATGTCGAGTGGGACGAGCTCGACTACCTGGTGGTGGATTCGCCGCCTGGGACCGGTGACGAGCCTCTGGCCGTGGCAGAGCTCATCGAGAAGGCGGACGGCGCCGTGGTCGTCACCACTCCGCAGGAGGTGGCCGTTCAGGATGTTCGCCGCTGTGTGGTCTTCTGCCGGCAGCTGAACCTGCCCGTGCTCGGCGTGATCGAGAACATGAGCGGCTTCACCTGCCCGAAGTGCGGGGAGCTCGTGCGTATCTTCGGCGCCGACGGCGGACGGGCCATGGCCGAGGAGATGGACGTTCCCTATCTGGGGCCTATCCCCATCGAGTCCGA
>CAZPAH010000227.1:0-1870 GCA_964584495.1 uncultured bacterium
CCGCGACCTCAACCTTGGCAAGGTTGCGCTCTACCAACTGAGCTATTCCCGCTCTCCCTACGGACTTAACTTTCCTTGATTATATATAGCCGTTTATTGCCTTGTCAACCTCATTCCAATCCGGCCCCTGGCCGACATATACATCTCCATATACTTCTTCGCCGAGCTTAGCCAGGAGTGATCTTCCTTCATTATCCGCCTGCGCGCCTTTTCCACGACACCAGCCGATTTGAAAAACTTCGCGGCCTTCGCAATCGCCTTGGTCAGCGCCTTTGGAGTGTACTCGTCGAAGGTGAATCCGTTCCCTTTCGTCCCCTTTGGCGTAAGATCGGTAATGGTGTCCTTCAGGCCTCCCGTCGCCCTCACTATCGGTATCGTGCCGTAGCGCAGGCTGTACATCTGGTTCAGCCCGCACGGCTCGTACCTGGAAGGCATGAGGAAGAAATCGCTTCCCGCCTCGATTAGGTGGGCCATGCGATTGTTGAATTCGAGCTTGATCCCCAGCTGGTTCGGATAGCGCGCGGCCAGCTTCTTGTAAAGCTCGTGGTATTTCTTCTGTCCCGTTCCAAGAATAACTATCTTGACTCCCAGCTTCATTATGTCGTCGATGGCCTCGGAGAGGATGTCGAACCCCTTCTGGTCTACAAGGCGGGATACCATGCCAATTACCGGCTCCTTCCCCTGCGGAAGCCCGAATTCGACAAGAAGCCGGCTGCGGGCCTTCTCCTTGCCGGAAAGATCGTCTTCCGAGAAGTTCTCGCCGATGAGCTTATCGGTCCTTGGATCCCACTCTTCAGGGTCGATCCCGTTGAGGATTCCGATTAGATCTTTCTCGCGGTAGCTCAGAACGCCCTCGAGCCCGTAGCCGTACTCCTCGGAGGAGGCGATCTCCTTCGCGTACGTCTCGCTCACCGTGCTTATGACCCCCGAGAACAGGAGGGCCATCTTCATAATATTCACCCTTCCCCAGAACTCGAAGGGACTCATCGGCTGGAAGAAGGAAGGATCGATCCCAGCCTTCTCCAGGAAATCCGGCTCGAACGTCCCCTGGTAGGCAAGGTTATGGACGCTGAACACCGTTCCGGTTTTTTTGAAAAGAGGATTATCCGACTCTTCCATCGAGACGAACACCGGTATCAGTCCCGAGTGAAAATCGTTGCAGTGAACTATGTCAGGCTCGATACCGAGATCCTTCACGCTCTCGAGCACCGCCCTGTTGAAGAAGATCGTCCTCTCGTCCTCGTCGGCGTAGGCTTCACCCGTGGCCGAAACGGTATAGATACCTTCACGTCCGTAGAACTCCTCGTTATCTATGAAGTACACCGTTATTCCGGTGCCGGGTTTATGGGCCGACCAGAGTGTGAACTCCACATTCTTCCCCGCTACGACAGCCTTCAATGGACGGCTCCCATCGAGCGGCGCGATCCCGAATTTCTTCCGATCGATCCTCGAGTAGAGAGGGGTGAATATCGAGATGTCACACCCGAGCTCCTCGAGCTCGTCGGGCAACGCTCCCATCACGTCCGCAAGCCCGCCCACCTTGGAAAAGGGAACGATCTCAGTCGTCACGAGAACGGCTTTCAGATTATTACCGGTCATTATCTATTCCTCAACCTTCTGTTCTTTTTTCTCGACGGTTTCCGTACTAATCGCCGCCTTGCCCTCTTCCGGCTCCCGCGCGTTCCTCAAAGCTTCGGCGGCATCTTCGGGCGGGGTTGGATTTATATAAAAGCCGCTCCCCCATTCAAAGCCGGCCACTCTGGTCAGCTTCGGCATTATTTCGATGTGCCAGTGATAGTAATCGAGATCCGGCGTCTTGCAGGGCGCCGTATGAATGATGAAATTGAACGGTGGGCTGTCCAGAACTATA
>CAZPAH010000228.1:0-1855 GCA_964584495.1 uncultured bacterium
ATGCTGACGGGAGATCCCGCCGTTATCGATTACGCCGCCGGACGGGACCGGCTCGACGCAATCGAGCTTCCATACGAAAGAAGCTACGTGCTTCTTTCGGCCTCGAGGGTCGAGAGGTTATGGCACGGGGAGAAGGCGGGGGACGTCCCGAACGATTTTACCGGCAGGCTGGCGAGGGACGCTGTAAGGAGCGACGCCCGCGGCGCAGGGTCGCCCTCGTGGTGGAACGATCCGGAAGGGTGCGAAGGGATCTCGGATCTTGTAAGGTGGGGGCCGCTCGTTCTTCGCGGGGCGGCGCGTGAGGGAGGCCGACGAAGGATCCTGTACGACGCCGGCGACCCCGTCGCCGGGGAGCTCGCTGGGAGGATAGTGGCCCTGGCGGGGATAGATCCGTCCCTGTCGGGCGATGCCGCGGCGCTCGCGGCGCTCGTTCCGGGGATCTCCGGCGTGGGCGAGGCGCCGGTCGCCGGCGGGGTGCCCGAGGGCGAGCTGTACTCCAGCATTCGAAGGGGGGATGATTTCGCCTATATCATTTACCTGCCCTGCCGCCCCTTCGACAGATGCGCCGAGATGCGCAAACTGATCTACACGGCGCAGTGGCTGTACAACCTCGGGGACGATCTGTCGGATGCCATCATCCCACTCGTCGACACGCGGAGCCACCTGATAGCTGACGGCTCCAGGGTCGCCGTCACCGTCGACCGGTTCGGCGCCGTATATATAGATATCGGCGCCCGGCGCAGAAGGTAGAATGTCATGTCTTTCAGAACGAGGCTTCTCGTCGTATTTCTCCTGGCCGTTCTGGTTCCGATGATAGCGCTCGTCCTCTTCATCCGCGGGGAGATGACGGACCGGTTGACGGCGCAGTACGAACGCCGCGTCGAATCCCTTATTTCCGTTATCGAGGAAGACCTTGACAGCCGGGGCGAATCGATCGCGAGGTCGATAGCGGCCCTTCGGGAGGCCGTCGTGAACGACAACCGGTTTCGTCGCGCCGTGATCGATCGAAGCGAGGAGGACAGGCGCTACCTTCTCGATTACGCCGGTAACGCCATGAGATTCGCAGGGCTGTCGATGCTCCAGATACAGGACGGCGACGGGCGGATCCTCAGCTCGGGGCATTTTAGAAACGAGTACGACAGGATCGACAGGGATCTGCCGGAGCTTCTGGAGTCGGCCGGCGGGAGAACGGTTCTGCTGCGTGCGCGCTCGCCGCAGGCGCCGTTCCTCGCGCTCGCCCGCGTCGATTCGCTGAGGATAGCGGGCAGGCGGTTCACAATAATCGCCGGCCTGAAGGTGGAAGACACCTTTCTTTCGACGCTGGCGAGGGGATCGGATCTGACCGTCAACCTGGTCATCCCCGGGGGCGAAACATCGTCCGCCGCTGCGCAGCGGGGATCGATCGTGAGGGAATTGACCGTTCCCTTCATCGATTCGGGGGCGGCGAAAGTGACCGAGGCCCAATTCCGCGTCACTCACGGGATGGACGAGCTGGACACCCTTCTTGGGAGCATCGACAGGTGGTTTCTTCTGGCGCTCGCCGTGACGGCGCTGTTCGCGGCGCTGCTGGTGGGCTACCTCGCATCGAGGATAAGCAGGCCGCTGGTGGAGCTTGCCGGGAAGACCTCGAGGCTCGACCTGGACCGGCTCGATATAGATTTCTCTACCGGGCGAAGGGACGAGATCGGCGCCCTTTCGCGCGTGCTCGGCGCGATGGCCGAAAGGCTCCGGACGAGCGCCGTCAGGATCCGCGACGCCGAACGCAAGGCCACGATCGGCGAGCTGGCCCGGCAGGTGAACCACGATATAAAAAACGGGCTCACGCCGATCCGCAACGTTTTCCGGCACCTGGCGC
>CAZPAH010000229.1:0-1839 GCA_964584495.1 uncultured bacterium
TTGTGATAGTGACGCCTGCCTCTTTTCCCACGCCGGTTATCTCGTAGCCGACGTTGAAACCATAAGCGATGACAGCTTCGATGCCTGTCTGCCCAGGTAAACAAGCCCTAGCCCAGACAGGTTCAGTTGCACAGAAAGTAAAAGGATTCTGGAGAAAGTTACCTCTGGGAAGCAGATCCTGTAATGTATTTCCTTGGGGAGAACAATCACCGGCAGTACCTGGATAAACCCCTCTGTTCATGAACGCATACTCCTCGATCGCCGCCTGGACGGTAAGGCAGTTCGCCACGACCAGGGCATCGGTTCGTGAAAGATATTCTTCGGTGCTCGGAGCGCTGAGGTTTGATTCCCTGTCGCAGCCGAGGATCGATACGGACAGTATCATCACCAGCGTTATGGCCGTATTGTTCCTTATCATTGCCGCTTCTTTCTGATAGGATCGCTGAACAATAATAATGCATGCATTAATTGGGCCTGTACGACCGTGGAGATTCATTTGATTGCAAGGTTATATGCGGCTTCGAGGGCCTTGTCGGCAGGTGCTTGGATGTCGGGCTCGACGCCGGTGCCTTCCCATCCCGTATTCGTTACCGGGTTGATCGGGCGGGCGACAGGGATTTCCAGGAAAACACCGAGCTCGGGGAAGGGGTAGCATTCGGTCCAGTGGGCGGCGCCCCTTGTTTTTTCGCCTACAATTAGGGTTCTCTTGTACTGTTTCATCATGTATGCGAATGATTCGGCCCCCGACGCGGTATTCCCGCTCGTCAGGATGTACAGTTTCGCGTCGGTGGGCTTTTTGCCGGGGATGGCGGGATCGGTCCAACCTTCCACCAGCGAATCGGCCGCTCTGAAGTAGAGGGAGTTGAGCTGGGTCCTCTCCTTGAAAAAATAGCTGGAAACCAATCGGACCATGCTCTCGTGCCCGCCGTGATTGTATCGTAGATCCAGAATGACGGCGTCGCTGTTCGCCAGCATCCCCATGGCGCTTACGGCAGTTTCTCCGGCGTAGGAGACATCGTCGAAGCTATCGATCCTGAGGTATCCGACATTCTCCGGTAGGAGCTCGAATTTGACGAATCCGAAGTTGCTCTTCCGCTTCTCGTTCGCTATCTCTTCGATGGAAGCGTCGGCGTTGTCGACCGGCATGTTCTCCATGATATCGATCCAGATGTGTCTGTCGTTGGATATACGGCGGAAATCGATCCTCATCTGCTTCGTCAGCCCCGCCAGGCTCGCTATCCCGTCATATCCGCCGCCGGCGATCCTGTCTCTCACGTACGATTCCATTTCGACGACCACATCCGGATATATGTAATACTCGTGGAAGGCTTCCAGGGTGGAATCGATCACGCGCAGCATCTCCCGCCGGTCCAGTGGCTCCCCGGAATGGGCGGCCGGGCCGGCGAGCAATAGCGCAATGGCGGCGAATCGTGCAAATCCTGATATCGTCTTTGACATACTGTTTCCTCCCGAAGCATTTATGAATATATACGAAAGATCTAAACTATGATATAATGTTTTTATCTAAGGGAATTCATAATCGATTCGGGAGACCGGGATTTTCTTGTCCTTTCGTATTGAGGAGGGCTTTGAGATGAAGGCCGTATTCTTCTATTTTCTATTAGCAGGTATATTCCTTATCACCGTGGCTTTTGATCTGTCGGCCGCCACCTGGTATATCAAGGCCGACGGCAGCGGTGATGCCGCCACGATACAGGCGGGCATAACCGCGGCGTCGGCGGGGGACACCGTTTTGCTCGCCAACGGCGTATTCATGGGGGCCGGAAACCGCGATGTCAGCTTCTCCGGTAAGGCGATCGTCGTATGCTCGGAGAGCGA
>CAZPAH010000230.1:0-1746 GCA_964584495.1 uncultured bacterium
ATGCTGATGATAGCTCCTTTCTACGGCCTAACCTTGAACGTGATGTCCCTGATGGCGATGATCCTCATTCTCGGCATTCTTGTCGATGACGGGATCGTGATAGCCGAAAACATCTACCAGCACCATGAAAAGGGCGAGGATCCCATCGCCGCGGCCCTGAACGGAACAATCGAGGTTCTTCCCTCGGTCATATCCTCCGTGCTGACGACCGTCGTGATATTCATGACCTTCTTCTTCCTGGAAGGAGGGTTGGGGGATCATGCCCGCGATCTTGCGTTCGTGGTTATTGCGACACTCCTGCTATCGCTGATCGAGGCGACTTTCGTGCTGCCGTCGCATATAGCTCATTCCAAAGCCCTCTGCGCACGCAAGAAAAGCTCGCTCGAGCGAAAATCGGAGCAGGTTCTCTCCCACCTTCGCGACCGTATCTACGCTCCGGCCCTGAAATTCTCCATAGCCAACCCGACCGTAACTTTAGCCGCGGTCGCTGCCATCTTCATAATTACCATCGGAGCGGTGCGGGGAGGCATCATCAAGACGACATTCTTTCCATACATAGAGGGGCGGTCCGTTTCGATCAATCTCGAGATGCCCGCCGGGACGCCCGTGACGGTTACGGACAGCCTTGCCTCCTACATCGAGACCAAGGTCTGGGCGGTAAATGAAAGGTACCGAGGAGAACACGGCGGCAATGACCTCGTCAAATCGATATACCGCCGAATAGGAGGAGGCACTCACCAGGGAACAGTCTATGCGACGCTGGTGGGCAGCGAGGAGCGGGACTGGACCAACCTCAAGGCGGCCAACGCGTTCAGAGAGGAAGTAGGTCCGATCGAGGGAGCCGAGCAACTCGGTTTCGCGGGAAGCCGGCGATGGGGAATGCCTGTGACGGTGGCCCTGAAAAGCAACAATATAGATCAGCTGCATGGTGCCACCGATATGCTCAAGGAGGAGCTCGGCAAGATGGACCAGCTGAAAGATGTCATGGATGATGATCCCCCCGGTCTCAGGGAAGTACGCGTCAAGCTTAAGGAAAAAGCCTTCGCTCTCGGACTGACTACAGCCGGCGTGGTGGAGCAGGTCAGAGCGGGCTTTTTCGGAGGCCAGGCGCAGAGGATCCTGAGAGGGATAGATGAGGTCAAGATATGGGTCCGTTACGATCTTCCCGACCGCTCCTCAATATCCGATCTCGAGAAAATGCGCATCCGCACGGCCGACGGCGGCTCGTATCCACTCGGAGAGATCGCCGATCTGTCGATCGACCGCGGCGTCATGGCGGTTAACCATATCGACGGACAGCGTGTGATAAACGTAGAGGCTGATGTGACCGACACGAAAGCCTCGGTGCCGTCCATCCTTGCCGATATTAGAGCGAACGTGATGCCGGGGATAAGGGAGGCATATCCCGAGGTGCGCTACTCGTTCGAAGGAGAGAGCTACGAGAACCGGAAGACCATGAACGCTATTAAAAGGGTGGTTCCGGCAATTCTGATTTTGATGTTTCTCATCATAGCGGTAACCTTCCGCTCTTTCAGCCAGGCGGTGATGGTTTTCCTGCTGATCCCTTTCAGCCTCATCGGCGTGCTGTGGGGGCATTTCCTGCAGGGTTATATAGTGAGCATGCTCTCGTTATTCGGGGCGATTGCGCTGATGGGGATAGTGGTCAACGATTCCCTCGTGCTGGTCAGCAGCTTCAACAGGAAGCTGAAAAACGGAATGGCTTTCAAGGAAGCTCTCTTGGACGCG
>CAZPAH010000231.1:0-1710 GCA_964584495.1 uncultured bacterium
TCTCCGAGTTGATCGTCATAAGGTCCATGTACTGTGGTCGTTATTGAAATAGGAATATTCTCGAGTACTTTTGGTTTGAAAATACCCTGGGGGCTTAGTAGAGGAATGCGGATTCCATCCAGTTCAAACCCTTGTGCAAGAAGTGCCCGGGGCAACACTTCGCCATGCAACTTGACTTGGTCAGCGAGCCATTGGAACACTGCCAATCTGACCCTTTTATCATCAAGTCTCCGGGGCATATCAATTCCTGTCAGCTCTGTATAATGTCAGCTGAAAGCGACCGTTAGGCTTCTTGTTCTTGTTGATGTAACCCTTTTGATCCTTCACCCATGAGTATTATTCCCGACCATACCGCGAACAACAGATACACAAGCACAATGCCCCAACCAAGCGCATTCAGTACGTGCGATAGTATCGCAACAACCGTGATTGCCACACCGATAGCATCGTAGACGAGAAGATCAACCAGGATCGCGCACCTAGCATCGGTCGCCGAGATATTTCTCGCCAGATAAGTTAAAAAAAGAATGCCGATCATTGCTGCACCGTACTCGCGCGCCGCAAATAGTCCGGATGCGTTTAGATTACCTCCCAACACCCCGAATAGCACACTAGGTGCCGCGAGGAGAAATAACCCGAAAACAAGACCGGCCAAAGCTTTTGTGAGTAGAAGTGCACGGAAAGTCATAACATCCTCCTTTAACCAGGGCTTATACTATTTTCAGCCCAGCTACAGCCTGTTTACACCAATATGCATATTATGTAAAAGGAAATATGCGGTTTTTACGGAACTCCGTCATGATCCGTGCTCCGTGCGCTCGATGATCTCGTCCTGGAGGTCCCTGCCGAGGTCGACGAAGTAGTCGCTGTACCCGGCGACCCGCACTATCAGGTCCCTGTAGTGTTCCGGGTTCCTCTGGGCCTTGCGCAGCGTCTCCCCAGTGACTACGTTGAACTGGACGTGATGTCCCCCCATCGCGAAGTAGGCCCTCACAAGCTGCCCCAGCTTCCTTATGCCCTCATCGTCTTTCAGAAGATCCGGCGTGAATTTCTGGTTGAGGAGGGTTCCGCCGGTCTTTGTGTGATCTATCCTGGCGGCCGATTTAAGGACCGCCGTAGGACCTTTCCTGTCCGCCCCCTGGACCGGCGATATCCCCTCAGATAGCGGCTTGCCCTTCTTTCTTCCATCCGGCAGGGCGCCCGTCATGCTTCCGAAATAGACGTGACACGTCGTGGGCAGCATATTTATGCGGAACGTCCCCCCCTTCGTGTTCTCTATACCATCGACGGCGGAGAAGAAGCTCTCGAAGATCTTCTTCGACAGCTCATCGGGATAATCCTCGTCGTTTCCGTATTTGGGGGTCTCCATCAGAAAAGAATGTCTTAAAGAATCGAATCCCTCGAAATCCCTGTCGAGCGCCTCGACTAGATCGTCGAACTTCACAAGCTTGCGGTCGAAGACGTTGTACTTGATCGAGGCCATCGAATCGGTGGCCGACCCCAAGCCTACACCCTGGATATACGACGTGTTGTACCGTGCGCCCCCGTCGTTATAGTCCTTCGCGTTGGATATGCAGTCGTCCACCATGAGCGACAGGAAAGGAGCCGGTAGGCGCTCGGCCCACAGCCGTTCTATCGTTCTATTTCCCCTTATCTTGATATCGATGAAATGGTTCAGCTGCTTTTCGAACGCCGAGTAGAAATCTTCGA
>CAZPAH010000232.1:0-1672 GCA_964584495.1 uncultured bacterium
CGCAAGGAAAACGAAAGGCTGTACTACGGCCGTCTTTCTGCAAATAAGCATCTTCGCCCCCGTACTGTATACGATTCGCCGGCCTTCCAATTAGCCGCCGACGCTACTCCCCTATATAATCCTTGATGAATTCCCTGTAAATAACTTTAAGCCGATCTTTTTCTGGTTTTTATCGCATAGTTTGTCTAGAATCGGGTCATGAAGGGGAAAGATTCAAGGAAGGGCGCCGGCAAAAGGCGGTCCGGCGGCTTCGTCAGCCTGCGTCTGGCCGTGACGGTGATCTCGCTGCTGTTCGGAGCGAGCCTGGCGGGATGGATCCTCACCGAGCTGGTACCGAATGATTTTCCATCTAGGACGGATCTGTACAGGGAGCGCTGGGGCGGCACCGCCGTCGATATTTTCATCTGGCTTAAACTGTACGATCCATTTCATTCGTTCTGGTTCGGCGGTGTCCTGGCCCTCTTCTTCGTTGTTCTTCTACTCTGCTTGCTGACCCGGTGGAAGAATGTCCTTTCGAGGGCGCTGCGTATAGTTCCCCCGCGGAGCGAGGCGGAAATCGGCAGCCAAAAGCCCATCTTAGAGATTTCGTGGCATGATATCGCCTGCAGATCCTACGACCGGCGTGATCCCATCGAATATTATTCGGCGGAGTATGGAAGGAGCGTAAAAATAAGCGGAGAGGATATGCTGAAAATTTTCGAGAA
The DNA here is from genome assembly GCA_964584495.1 of uncultured bacterium. Taxonomy (GTDB): domain Bacteria; phylum Krumholzibacteriota; class Krumholzibacteriia; order Krumholzibacteriales; family Krumholzibacteriaceae; genus CAZPAH01. Next base: position 705 of record CAZPAH010000232.1, read on the forward strand.
GATATCCTCGTTACTTCGCAGAAAAAGGTACCGTATCGCTTCTTCGATCGAGGGGGAGGCCTTGTTTTTCGCGGCGGTGGCGGGAAGATGGCGTTACGTGGGGAATTTCTTGTTTCACATCGCTCTTCTCGTCATCACGGCGGGGGGCATCATAGGATCTTTCATGGGCAGCTCGGAGCTGATGTACGGAAAGCAAGGAGATATTCTTCCCCTCTATTCGAGCGAATACTCGGTGCTCGTCCAAAGTTTCAGAATTTTCACTACTGCGGGCATGCAGATCAGCGATTACGTGTCACGCCTGTCCGTAATCGATTCTATGGGGGATACCGTAAAGACGGAGGACGTCGAGGTAAATCATCCTATGAGATTCAAGGGATTCAGCATACTTCAGAGTTCTTACTATGTCGATGAGAAGGATTTTACATGGGTCAGGATCGAATACATTCCAGACGGCCGGACGGCACCGGTATCTCTGATCCTGGAGCCCGGCACGGCGGTAACCCTGGAGGGCGATTCATGTTTCATCTCGGCGGGAAGGTTCTTTCCCGATTTCAGGATAAAGTCCGGAGGACCCTTTTCGGCGAGCGCAACGATGTCCAATCCGGCCGTCGAGATCTTTATCTCACGGCCCGAGGGTGAGGAGAAAGGCTGGCTTTTCCTCGCTCATCCGGCGTTCAACTCGAGTTTCCAGGGGTTTTCAGGGATCGTTCTCAAGGATATAGAGCCGTGTTACTACACGGGGCTGCTGATCCGGACGAATCCGGGGGCGCCGGTTTTCATCGCCGGTATAATATTGGCGAGCGTCGGGCTCCTGCTGCTATATTTCACACGTTACCGTAGGATTTTGGGACGGATAGACCCCGGCCGGCTTGTTGTCAGGGGGTATGCGGGGATGTGGAAATACAGCATGGAAAGGGAACTGGAGTGGATGGAACGAATAATAAGCGAGAAAGCTTCCGGCATAATCT
>CAZPAH010000233.1:0-1600 GCA_964584495.1 uncultured bacterium
GCGCATCAACGAGGCCAGCTCGCTGGGATTGTAGAAGAGCGGGATCGTGCGCGAGAGATACGAGTAGCCGATGTCCGAGCCCGAAATGAGCCTGCCGACCGGTCTGACGACGAGTTTGACGAAAAGATGGAACAGCCTTCTCACCGTGGGCGATTCCGGCTGGCTCGTCTCGAGGTTCACGAACCTGCCCCCCGGCGCCAGTATCCTGCGAATCTCCTTGAAAGTCCCGACCAGGAGATCCCTCGACAGGTTGATGTTCCTGGTCGCGAAAGAGATGGTGACAAGATCGAAAAGACCCTCCTCGAAAGGCAGTTCCTTTATATCGGAGAGGAAGTAGTCGATATCCCCGGCGCTTTTCTTGGAAAGCGCCCTCGAGAGCATCGGAAGCGAGAAATCGGTCGCGAAGACCGTCGTCGCATGCCCGGCCAGGCGGCCAAGATTTTCGGCCATCTCGCCCGTGCCGCAGCAAAGATCCAGCCACCTCGATCCGCCGCCCCGCGCGGCCTCCCGCGCCGCCTTTCGGCGCCACGCCACATCGAGGCCGAAGGTGAGAATGTGGTTCACAAGCTCGTAGGTCCGCGGAATATCGGAGAAGATCCTCTGTATAGGGCCGGCGGTGCTTCGCCCGGACTCGCTCAAACTAGTCTCCTTCCGGTCTCAGGGCCGGGCGCAATGATAGCAGCGCCGCCCTCCCTTTTCAACAACACGAAACGCTCGATCCCGAAGAAAAGGTATGATTTCTTCGAACCATCTGCTACCATTGACGATATAGGCAGGCATCTAGGGCAATATCAGGTAAAGACCTTTCAAGATAAAGATCGAGGGAGTGATGACAGCCCTTCGAAAAATCGGGTTCCGGCTGGCTGCCGTGACACTGACTGTAATCCTGCTCCTTGCGGCGCTCGAAACCGCCATGCGTCTCGAAGGCCGTCAACAGTTTCTGAGCGTATGTGTGAACGAATGGGACCCGGTCGTCGGCACCAGGCATATTCGTGGAATGAGGGGCTTTATAATACATCCCGAATTCAATATCGATCTTCTGATCAACAGCAAGGGGTTGAGGGACAGGGAATTCGCATACGAGAAACCGGTGGGAACGAGGAGAATCCTAGTCCTCGGGGACTCGTACACGTTCGGATACGGCGTTCAGGCCGACGAAACATACTCGAAGGTGCTCGAGAAGATGATAAACGGCGCCGATATGGGATCGGGAAGGTGGGAGGTTCTAAACGCGGGGATCGGTAGCACCGGGACCGCCCACCAGCTGGCCCTTTACGATCATGAATGCTGCAAGTACGGGGCCGATATCGTGATCGTAGGTTTCTGCCCGGCAAACGATTTCAACGATAACGTGATTTCCGGATTATACACGCTCGAGGACGGACGGCTCGTCAAGCACCGCTCTCCCACGACCTTTCCACGCGTCTTCCAGAAGGTGGCAAAGCTGATTCCCTGGTACAACACGATCCTCGCCAGATCCTACCTGTGGAATTTCGACAGGCACAGGATGACGAAGGCACACTACAGGATCCTCAACGAAAAATCGGCAGCGAAGGAGGACGACGGCTCGAACCCCGCCGCCGGCACTTATCTGCCGCTG
>CAZPAH010000234.1:0-1567 GCA_964584495.1 uncultured bacterium
ATATGTACAAATTCATGAACTTTATCAACGAGCGATACGGTACGAATTTCCAAGTGTACGACGAGCTGTACGATTGGTCGGTCGAGAACATACCGGATCTTTGGAGATCGCTTTGGGACTACCTCGGTATCGTTCACTCGAGGATCTACGACGAGGTTCTCGTAGACGGGGACAAAATGCCCGGCGCAAGGTGGTTCACAGGCTCGAAACTCAATTTCGCCGAGAACCTTCTACGCTACCGGGACGACCGCCTTGCGATAATATCAAGCGGAGAAAAAAACGGCACATCCAGGCTGACATACTCCGAGCTGTACGAAAAGGTAGCCGCGCTGGCTAAATCCTTGAGGGAATCGGGAGTGACGAAGGGCGATCGAGTCGTCGGGTTCATGCCCAACATCCCCGAAACGATTATAGCGATGCTCGCCGCTTCCAGTATAGGCGCGTTGTGGTCCTCCTGCTCCCCCGACTTCGGCATAAAGGGGGTTCTGGATCGGTTCGGGCAGATAGAGCCGAAACTCATCTTCACGGCGAACGGATATTCCTACAACGGGAGGATGTACGACTCCCTCGAGCAGATATCGGGGATAATAAACCGGCTTCCTTCGATCGAGAAGGTGGTCGTTGTCCCCTATACCATGGAGAGCCCCGACATAGGCGCCGTTCGGAACTCGGTCCTCTATGACGACTTCGTCTCCTCCGATAGAGGGCTGGAAATCGATTTCGAGCAACTCCCGTTCGAGCACCCTCTATACATAATGTACTCTTCGGGCACCACCGGGCTGCCCAAATGCATGGTCCAAAGCGCCGGCGGGATACTCGTTCACCAGATGAAGGAGCTGGCCCTCCACACGGACCTAAAGCGGGAGGACAGGATATTCTATTTCACGACCTGCGGGTGGATGATGTGGAACTGGCTCACCACCTCGCTGGCTCTAGGCGCCACGGTCGTTCTCTACGATGGGTCCCCCTTCTTTCCGGGTCCCGAAAGGCTTTTCAGGCTCGCCGACGAGGAGAAGATCAGCATATTCGGAACGAGCGCCAAGTACCTCTCCGCGCTGAACAAGGTCGATCTCGAACCCGGGAAGACCTTCAACCTGGAAAATCTCAAGGCTGTTCTCTCCACCGGATCCCCGCTTCACGAGAGCGAGTTCGTCTATGTATACGAGAAGATCAAGAAGGACGTCTGTCTCTCCTCCATAGCGGGAGGCACCGATCTCAACGGATGCTTCGCTGCGGGCAACCCGATGGGGCCCGTCTACAAGGGAGAGCTTCAGTGCAGGACCCTCGGGATGAACGTCAAAGCCTTCAACGCGGCCGGCGAACCGGTCTGGGACGAGCAGGGGGAGCTTGTCTGCACCTCACCGTTCCCCTCGATGCCGATCTATTTCTGGAACGATGAATCGGGCGAAAAATACCACAAAGCGTATTTCGACGTATACCCGAACGTTTGGAGGCACGGGGACTTTATAAAGATAACGAAGAACAAGGGCGTTATCATGTATGGAAGGTCCGATGCCACTTTGAACCCTGGAGGGGTCAGGATCGGTACGTCGGAGATCTACAGGCA
>CAZPAH010000235.1:0-1554 GCA_964584495.1 uncultured bacterium
GTGCTCGACAACTCCTTCAACCGCAGCAGCCGCTACCGGGTGCGCGCCGCGATAAACGGGCTCAAGCAAAGCTCCGCGCTTCTCTCGCTGCTCGCCGAAAGGTACAACCTCTTTATCAGGGCGCGATCGATGAAGGCCGTTAATGCTTCGAACGGAGGAGGGGGAGGGATCGGCGGCGTTCACAGCCTGTGCACGTCGACGCCCGATCCCGTTTACGTGGGTAATTACCTTCTGAATAAGCGCCTGCTGGGGGAGATGGCCCGTCAGTGCGAGGCGCGCGATGTCGGCCTTCTTCTCGTTTGCATGGAAGCGGTTTACGAGGCCGATCATGTGGAAAGATTTTCAGCGATCGACCGTTCCTTCGATCCGGATTTTTTCGAGAAGGACCTGGCTTCGTTCTCCGATTCCCTTGGAATAGGATTTCTCGGGTTGCAGTCGAAATTCCGTGAGCATGCTTCAGCCGGAGGGGAGCTTTTGCACTGGTATCACTGGAATTACGCGGGTCACCACAAGGTGGCCCGGATCCTGGCCGGAAGGCTCGCCGCCGATCTGGCGGGGCGTCCCCAAAAATCGGATTGAGCTTGCCGGATAATTGCTTAAGAGCTATAAGATACATGGGACTTCTGAAAATACGGGAGGTTTGCAGATGCAACGATATCTGATCGATTTTGCTGAGATCGATTGGGAATCCCCGATCGCGGGGATGAGGCAGAAGGCGTTTCGTGACGGGGGCAAGCAGATCCGGCTCGTGGAGTATACAAGGGAGATGGAGCCGCACTGGTGCGAAAAGGGCCACTACGGGTACCTTCTCGAAGGCGATTTCGAGATAGAGTACGAATCGGAAAAGGCGGTCTACCGCCCCGGCGACGGTATCTTCATTCCAAGCGGCCCGGAGCACAGGCATAAGGGCATAACGCTCACCGATACCGTGAGAGTGATTTTTGTCGAGGATATTTGAACGAGGTGATCGAAATTGAGTGTGCTGGTCGTATTCGCCCATCCCACGAGAAAGTCCTTTACCGGCGAGGTGCTGGAAGCCTTCCTGAAGGGGCTGAGGGATGCGGGAAAAGAATACGAACTGAGCGATCTCTACGAGATGAATTTTCGGACCGACATGGATCTCGCCCAGTACGAGAGGGAGACGGGAATGGATCCGGACGCCCCGGTCCCAGGCGACGTGAAATCGGAGCAGGAAAAGATAGGCAGGGCCGATTCCGTGGTATTCATATACCCGGTCTGGTGGAGCGACTGCCCCGCGAAGCTTAAAGGCTGGTTCGACAGGGTCTTTACCTTCGGGTACGCCTACACCTACGAGGACGGCGTCCACCTGACATCGAAGATCGACCTGGACAGGGCGCTGGTGCTCTGTCCGGCGGGTCATACGGTGGAGCATCTCGAGGAGACAGGCATAACGGAGAGCATGAGAAAGGTGATGCTCCAGGACCGGTTGACCGGCGTGGGGGTGCGGGAGGCCAGGATGGAGATCCTGGGCGGAATGGTCCTCGGCGGCGAGTCATGCAGGAAATCGAACCTCGAAAGGGCCTACCGGCTTGG
>CAZPAH010000236.1:0-1552 GCA_964584495.1 uncultured bacterium
CTCCGGCCGCGCCTCTTCCGCCATCTTCATCCCTCGCAGAACTCCGGCTCTCTTCCGGAATGCTCCTTCCCCCGCCTCGACCGCCTCCCTTCCCCGGCTCGACCCGCACGGCTCCACCCTCCAGGCTGTCGATCCTGCTTATCAAGCCCGAAAGATCGACCGCCGAGTCCCATTCGACCGCCTCGGCCACCGCCGCCTCCAAAAGGAACCTGGGTTGGCCTGAGCCTTTTAGCTCCCTGTAGGATCTTGCCGCCCCTCTGAAAATGTAAAGCAGGTCTTCCGTTTTGAACACGCCGCCGATTTCTCTCAGTACGGCGATCTCGTCTTTGGTCACATCGAGATACTCTTCCTGGGAATCCCCGTCCACACTCAGAACGAGAAGGTTTCGTATTCCCTCGATGAAAGCCAGAAAAAACTCCTCGACGTCGAGCCCCGACGATACGGCGCGGTCCACCACGGAGAGAGCCTCCTTGAGATTCCTGGCCGCCACTGCGCCGAGAAGCTCGATAATTAGATGCGAGTCCACGAGCCCCAGTATGCGCCTGACCTCGACGAGGTCTATCACCCCATCGGAGGCGGAGATACACTGGTCGAGGAGGGATTCTGCATCCCTCATGCTCCCGTCGGCCCTCCTGGCGATCAGGACCAGGGCTTCCTTCTCAAATTTTATCTTTTCCTCGCGGCAAATTTTTTCCAGCTGCCCGGTCAGTTCGGAAAGCTCCAGCCTCTTGAAATTGAACCTCTGGCACCTGGAAAGGATCGTGGCCGGCACCTTTTGCGGCTCTGTCGTGGCGAATATCAGATAGACATGCGGAGGCGGCTCCTCCAGCGTCTTCAGAAGGGCATTGAAGGCCTGCGGGGTGAGCATGTGAACTTCATCGATTATATATATCTTCGAATTGCCGCCAGTGGAAGTATAGCCGATTTTCTCCCTGAGATCCCTTATCTCGTCTATTCCCCTGTTCGATGCACCGTCTATCTCTATCATGTCGAGATGCGATCCTTCATTCACCGAGACGCAGGATGCGCATTTGTCGCATGGCTCGGGACCCGTAGGATTCTCGCAATTGATGACCTTGGCCAGCAACCTGGCGGTCGATGTCTTTCCGCATCCCCTGGGACCCGAGAAGAGATAAGCGTGGGCGAGCCGTTTCTTCTCGACGGCCTTCTTCAACGTCCCTGTTACATGATCCTGCCCGATGACCTCGTCGAAGCGTCGCGGTCTCCATTTTCTGGCAAGAACGAGATAGGCCATTTGAACTCACCTGCCGGTATCGATCGACGAGATCGTGCACCCTGGCTCGAGAGCCGCCCCCGGCTCTAACGACGGGGTTAGCTCCGGCCAGGATGTTCCGCGGCACACAAGAATATCTGCGTACCGCTGCTACCTTCCGGTCCTGACGGGGTTGGCAGGTTCCCGTTGCGCGGGTCCTGGAGATCATCACCACTTCCCGCCGCCGATCGCTCGAGAACGTCACTCCCTCAACAGGGGGTTCAGCCCCGCTATAGCGGATTGCGGGTGCAGGGCACCGCTACCTCCCCGCCTAGCACG
>CAZPAH010000237.1:0-1545 GCA_964584495.1 uncultured bacterium
CTTCTTCTCTATCATTTCCTGTAACAGATCTCTGAGGTTAAGCATTATTTTTCAATCTCCCCCTGGTGTTCGCATTCACGCCCTGTTTGCACTCATTGCCCGATTTATTGTTACCCCCGCTGCGTATCCCTCCCCGCCCGCTCATTCTATTTGTCGGTCGTCTCCCTCAGCACCTCCTCGAGAGAGGTCGTTCCATTCTTCAGCTTCACGATCCCATCTGCCCTCAATGTGAGCATCCCCTCCTTGATCGCCTGGTCTCTTATCTCGGTAGATGAGCAACGGTTCAGGATCATCTCCCTTATCTCCCCGGAGATCGGCATCACCTCATACAGCCCGAGCCTGCCCTTGTACCCCGTGCCGCTGCATTTGGGACATCCCTCCGGCTCGTAGATGTCGAAAGGCGTTTCATTGGGGATTCCGAGCTCCCTCAGCATCTCGGGATGAATCTCCGTTTTCTTCTTGCAGTTCTCGCACAACTTTCTGATAAGGCGCTGCGCCTGGATAAGATTCGTGGAGCTTGCGACGAGAAAAGGCTCTATCCCCATGTCGATCATCCTGTTGATCGTGCTCGGGGCATCGTTCGTGTGAAGAGTGCTGAGCACGAGGTGGCCGGTGAGCGCCGCCTTGACTCCGATCGAGCCGGTCTCGAGGTCACGTATCTCTCCGACCATCACAATGTTCGGGTCCTGGCGAAGGAAGGCCTTGAGCGCCGAGGCGAATGTGAGGCCTATCTCCTCGTGCACGTTGACCTGATTGATCCCGTCGAGGTTGTACTCCACCGGATCCTCGGCCGTCATGATATTGTGGTGGGGAAGGTTGATCCTGCTGAGCGCCGAATAGAGAGTGGTCGTCTTACCGCTTCCGGTGGGCCCCGTCACAAGAACCATGCCGTAGGGGGATTCGATGGCCTTGAGAAATTTCTCAAGGGCCTCGGGCTGGAACCCGAGCTTCGTGAGGTCGATCTGGAGGTTGCTTTTATCGAGTATTCGCATAACGACCTTCTCGCCGAATATCGTCGGTAACGTGCTGACTCGAAGGTCGATCTTCTTGCTGCCGATGCGAATCTTGATTCGTCCGTCCTGTGGTATCCTCTTCTCGGCGATATCGAGCTCCGCCATGATTTTTAGCCTCGACGTGATCGCCCCTTTCATCTTGATCGGAGGCGACATCATTTCGTGCAGCATTCCATCTATCCTGAAACGAACCCTGAGACTTTTCTCGAAGGGCTCTATATGGATATCGCTCGCTCCCTTGTTCACCGCATCCGAGATCAGCGAGTTGACAAGCTTGACGACCGGCGCATCCTCACTCTGCGCCTCAGCGAGCCCTAGATCTTCCTCGATATCCTCGACGATCTCGAAATCCTCCTCCATGTCGCGCATCACTTCGGCGAGGGAATCGGCGGAATCATAGAACCTGTCGATCGCCCGCTTGATCGCCGTCTCGGTCGCCACCACCGGGCGCACTTCCAGACCGGTGATGAACTTGATGTCGTCGATCGCGAAAATATTATCGGGATTGGCCATCGCAACGGTGAGAACCCTG
>CAZPAH010000238.1:0-1545 GCA_964584495.1 uncultured bacterium
CGTTTCACCTTCTTGGCGGCCGTCGCGGTATTATGCTTGATAGCCTTTTCGCTGTCGGTGTGGTGGTTCGGGTTCGGCAGATCTATAGCCGACGGCGGCGAACCCTTCCAGGTAGAGGTTCTCAACGGTACCGGCGAACCCGGAATTGCGGGGAAGATAACGCTAGAGCTGAGAAAGATGGGGATAGATGTCCTTAAAGAGGGTAACGCGGGGAGCTACGATTTCAGGGAATCGCTGCTGATCGACAGGAAGAATAATCCCAAGCTGATGAAAAAGCTATCGAGGCTCCTGGGATGCAAGAGGGTCATCATACAGGTTCAGGAACATCCGGATGTCGATGCAACGATTATAATAGGGTGGGACAGGGAGAAGCTGAAAATCTGAAAGCGGATTCCTTCGTTACCGCCTGAAAATGAATGTGACAAGAACCACGGAAATATTGTATCCTGAGCTGAATGAAGGCCCTTTTCCGAGGGAAAGCGGAACAGACGTGAAAGGATGGATCTCTTGCCGGCTAAAAGACGAATAGGACTCGTGGCGCTGGTCTTCTTCCTCGGTGTCGTGCTCGGGAGCGTCGTCGGAGAGGTGATCGGCCATATTTTACCAAGCGACAATGTGATACGTGAACTGTTCGTTTCAGGGAAGGAGTTCCAGGTAGGGCCGGTTTATTGTAACCTTGTGGTATTTACATTTACGATAGGATTTTCCCTGAAGGTCAACCTGGTGAGCGTACTCGGGATCATCCTGGTCGCATTTCTACTAAGATGGTATTGCTAGAAGGGAAGGGAAGGCATGTTCGGTTATCCCGTTTTCGCATCGGTTGTTCCCCGCTTTCTCCTGATCGGACCTCTCGGCTGGTCCGAGCTTCTGATCATCCTCTTTCTCGTCCTGATATTCTTCGGACCGAGAAGGCTGCCGGAGGTGGCGGAAGCCATCGGCAAATCTCTGAGGAAGTTCAAGAAAGCCTCGAGGGAAGTAAAGGACGAGCTCGAATCGCATTCCGACGAGATCTCGGAAGGGGATGACAAGAAGGGCTAGGTCGCGAGGCGAGGGAAAGCGAGATAAACGGGCCGAACCCCGGAAAAGAGGCTCCCGTCGGCCGGGACGCTTTTCCGGGGTTCGGCTTTGTAATGATCAATTCAGCGTCTGGTCCCTGAAGTCCTCGACCTTCGCCTTGTCCCTGATCTCCTGGTACCAGGCGGCCATCAGGTGTGTGGCCTTTTCCTGGCGGAGCTGGCCGAGGATAGTCTCGCGCTCCCCGGCGAAAGCGTTCATATCGGGATTGGTCCTGTCGAGAACCTGAATAACGTACCAGGCCCCATACTCCTTGATCGGGGGACCGATCTTCCCGGCGGTCATCATGTGGCATGCCACGGCGAAATTCGTGTTAGTGCCGATCTCGGGAACGGAATCGTCGATCTTGAACATGGGGGTTTCGATGACCGACAGCTCCTTAGCGTGGGCGGCAGCTTCCAGATCGCCGCTCGTAACAGCTTCCTGCGTTATCGCTTCGGCGATCTCCTTGGCCCTCTGCTCGTTTCTTTC
>CAZPAH010000239.1:0-1520 GCA_964584495.1 uncultured bacterium
CCTCTTCCTCACTCTCTCCGGTCACATCGATCCAGTGGATGAAGAGGTGATTCCCTTTGATATCGACCGACAGGGTTCCCGGCGTCAGGGTGATCGAGTTGGCCAGGATGGTCCGCCCTAGAGGCGATGTGAGCTCCGTATGTACCATGACGATGCCGGGGTTGATCGGGATACGCGGCTGAACGACCCTCCTTGCGACATCCAGGTTGGACCGCACAATCGCCCACATCAGATAGAATATATAGCCTACCGCGTAGATCACGCGGCGGGGCGTTATCTTGAAAGCTCCGGCGGCGCGGTTGAAAAGGAGGGCTACCAGGAGGGCTGCAACCGAGACGATTAAGAGATCGGAAATCTCCTTCGATCGTGTCCAGAGGATATAGAGCCCCACAAGCACTACGGCAGTGACTACCGAGTTGAGCAGCCTGTAGTCCTTTTTCTTTCGCCCTTTATCCATAGCCTTCTATCCTTCACCGCGCACATGCGCGTCGAGCCAGTCGGAAATCGCCCCGACGAGCTGCTCCATGCCTGTAAGAACGCGCTCGCGCTGCCCGGGGTCTATCCGGCCGATGATCTCGGAGTGCAGGTCGTGAGATGAGCTCCGGATCTTACTCACAAGCCGCTTTCCCTTCGCTGTCAGGATAACCCGGATCTCCCGCCTGTCCTCCTTGCCGATCCGCCTCTTGACTATCCCCTTCTCCTCGAGCGATGTCACTATCCTGGTGACTCCGCCGGGTGTGATATCGAGCTTTTCTCCCAGCTCCTTCATCCCGATCTCTCCATGGCCGAAGAATTGGATCAGGCAGCCGTACTCGGCGGTGGAGACATCGGACTCGCGCAGGAAGAATATATCCTTCTGCGCGCATTTCTGCCTGAGGGTGAAAATCAGCTCGGCCATCCTCGTTATCTGCTTCTCTTCATCTTCCATCAAGATAGTTATCCATCCCTAATATTTGATGCTATAAAATATTAACTATGTAAACTAAACCCGCCTTCCATGTCAACAGATTATTTTTAAAAAGGGGCCGGCCCTTAGGTGCCGATCCCCGTTGTTATCAATGCCGAGGGCGGGAATTGAACCCGCACGGTGCCAAGCACCAGCGGATTTTAAGTCCGCTGCGTCTACCAGTTCCGCCACCCCGGCGTCGTTCACGTTCATCACTTTAGCAAATCACCCTACACTATCAAAATGAAATTCCGCCTGACGGCAAGATTATTTGGGAAAATGCCTTTTTGTTTCTCAATCTATAACACATTGTGGGCATTATTATTGACAGGGCGTATTCAATGGGGCAATATTTAATTGCTTGGGAGGTTAAGACTGAAAACCCGGCCGCGTGACGTCCGTGGTGGTGGCGCGCGTGGTTCCGCTCTGCCCAAGCATATGCCCGCCTGGGTCGAGCAGGCGGGCTTTTCTTTGAAGGATACCGGAGAAAAGTAAAGCTTTAGAGGGATTTTCTCTTTTAGTATCGTGAACTGGAAGTACTCGGGAAAAATAATTGGAGGCGGCAACCGGATTC
>CAZPAH010000240.1:0-1512 GCA_964584495.1 uncultured bacterium
GACCTTGTGATTCTCGATGTAATGCTACCATCGATGAATGGATTCAAGATCTGCCGGCTGCTCAAGTTCGACAGAAGATTCAAGAAAATTCCGATAATAATGCTTACAACAAGAACGATGGACGAAGACAAGAAGATCGGGATATCGAGCGGTGCGGATAGATATATGGCAAAACCTTTCAAAATCGATGATCTCCTAGTCGAAATGGAAGGGCTTCTGGGCGTCACCGTTGAAGGATAGTGAACGATATGCCTGTTTATCGATATAGGGCGATGAACAATAATGGAATAGAGATATCCGGAGAAATGGATTTTCCCGATAAGATTCATCTATTGAACAAGCTCTCCGCGATGGGGTATCTGGTTTCGTCGATTAGAAGAAAATCCGTTTCGCTGACGGGATTCCTCGAATCGATAGGGTATTCCCACCGCAGGATCGGAAGAAAGAACAGGATGCTGTTCACGCGCCAGATGGCTTCACTTCTGGAAGCGGGCATACCGATCAATACGGCGCTGCATCTGATATCACAACAGGGTGCCAGCATGGCCCTCGGACCCCTGGCGGAGCAGCTCCGCCGGGATATTGAGGGAGGACGATCTGTTTCCGAAGCCCTTGCCGGGAGACGGGATGTATTCAGCAATTCATATATTTCGATGATCGAAGCCGCGGAGCTCTCCGGAAAGCTGGCTGAAGTTTTCGAGCGTCTCGCGAACCTTGAAGAAGTCGAAAATGAAAGGAGGGAGAAGGTCAAGTCGGCCGTTTCGTATCCTGTTATCCTGATGGTCGCTTCGGTGCTTGGTATCACTTTCCTCCTCGTCGCCGTGTTCCCCCCTTTTGTGAAAATATTCAGCACGGCGAAAGTGACCCTACCCTGGACCACGAGATCTTTGATAGGCCTAAGCGATTTTCTAAGGAAAAATATCATTATTCTCGTATCGACGGCCGCCGTTACCGCTCTTCTGCTGAAAAGGTACTCGCTTACCGATAAAGGCAAGTATTTCTTCGATATGATTAAAATCAGGCTTCCTCTTTTTGGTGATCTGTTCAGGAAAACGGCGATGTCATCCTTCGCACATACTTATCAGGCGATGAACAGCAGTGGAATACCCGTTTCTAAAAGTCTAGAAGTGGTTTCCGGCGCGATCGGCAACTCCGTGATAGGAAAATCGGTTCTTGCAGCAAGAGAAATGATAGGAGATGGATCTACAATCACGGAATCATTCGAGAAGGGAGCCGGTTTTCCGCCGCTTGTCATTCACATGCTTTCGATAGGCGAAGAGAGCGGAAGCATGGATGAGATGCTCGGAAAACTCCGCGAATATTACGAGAGAGAGGTTTCCCACAAGATAGACAGGCTAACGGCTACCATAGAACCTATGCTGATAGCCGTTATGGGGTTGGTTATAGCATTCATGTATCTATCCTTAATTACACCTATGATGCAGATGATGAAAGTGGCGAAGGGAGGTGGTTTCGGTTAAAAAGATCGGAAGTCCGTAATGAATCCAAAAG